>JBLMYZ010000024.1:0-14104 GCA_050258575.1 Acidobacteriota bacterium | reverse complement strand
TCCCAGACCGCCGCAGCAGCGTCGAGCAACTCCTCTGGCACAAGACTGGCGTCGATAGCGCGCACCGCGTCACGATGTTTGCGCAACACGCGGTTCATGCCGTCCTTGTCTTTGTTGTACCCTTCAAACGTGCCGACACGCTTGGCAATACGAGCACTGGTCGCATAGGCGTGGCCAGTCATGATCGCCGTCAGCGTCGCCGCAAACGCCCGTCCTTCGTCGCTGTCGTACGGCAGACCCTTGGCCATGAGCGTCGCACCAAGGTTCGCGTAGCCCATACCAAGCTGACGGAAACGACGGGTGTTTTTGTCGATCGAGTCGGTTGGGTACTCGCTGTAACCAACCAAAATTTCTTGTGCAAGGAAGATAATCTCCACTGTATGACGATACGCTTCGATGTCATACGAACCGTCAGCGTTCAAAAACTTCAACAAGTTCAGGCTCGCCAAGTTACAAGCCGAGTTGTCGAGGTGCATATACTCCGAGCACGGGTTTGAACCGTTGATCCGCCCCGCATTTGGCGTCGTATGCCAGTCGTTGATCGTGGTGTCAAACTGCATTCCCGGATCGGCCGATTCCCACGCTGCTTCGGCAATCTGCCGGAACAAGTCGCGGGCCTTGAGCGTTTTATGCGTCTTCTTGTCCTTGACACCCACCAGTTTCCAGTCTTTGTCGGCCTCAACGGCTTTCATGAAGTCGTCAGTCACGCGCACTGAGTTGTTGGCGTTTTGATACTGAATCGACACCATATCTTTGCCGTTCAAGCCCATGTCAAACCCAGCCTCTTCCAGAACGCGAGCTTTGCGTTCTTCGCGGGCTTTACACCAGATAAACTCCTCAACATCTGGGTGATCAATATTGAGAATCACCATCTTGGCAGCACGTCGGGTTTTACCGCCGCTGGCGATCGTCCCCGCGCTTGCGTCGGCACCGCGCATGAAGCTCACCGGACCAGAAGCTTTACCGCCGCTCGAGCTGAGGCGTTCCTCGCTACCGCGCAACGACGAGACATTTAGACCAGCCCCAGAACCACCCTTAAAAATCATGCCTTCTTCGCGATACCAGTTCAAAATACTCGGCAAATTGTCCTCAACTTTGAGGATAAAACAAGCGCTCGCCTGCTGACGGCGGTCCGGCGTGCCGATGTTGAACCACACTGGGCTGTTAAAGGCTGCTCGCTGCGTCGCCAAAATAAACTTCAACTCAGCGTTGAACGTATCTGCTTCAGCGTCGTCGGCAAAATATCCGTTGTCGTAGCCATATTTTGTAATTGTGTCAGCCACTCGGTCAACCAAATGCCGTAGGCTACTTTCGCGTTCTTTCGAGCCTGGCGTCCCATGAAAATACTTCTGCGCGACAATATTGACCGCGTTTTGGCTCCAAAACTCTGGAAAATCAAGCTCTTTTTGCTCGAACACGACCTTGCCCGTGCCAGGGTTGGTGATATTTGAGTCTCGTTTGCTCCATTTGAGCTGATCGTACGGATCTTTCCCTTCATCAGTAAAATATCGTGCGACTGAAAGCGCGGACACTGACTGTGCCATCGTGGCTACCCTCCTTATTTTTGTTGTATTATTTATAACAAGGCGTGTTTGTTTTGTTGCAAGCACCACCCCAGAGACAGCAAAAAGAGTTATTGACGGGCGCGTTTGGCCTCGGCGATCGCCTGTTCAAACTCATCGAGTGTGCTAAACCCTCTGTAAACACTCGCAAACCGCACGTACGCGACATCGTTGCGCTTGCTGAGTTCTTTGAGCACAAGGTCGCCAATATATTTTGACGGAATCTCGCTCATCCCCAGTCCATGCAACTCGTCCTCGACAACCGAAACGATTTCTTCAACCTCTACGTCTGACCGCAGAAATTTTCCAACCGATCGCATAATCGCCGCCGCCAATTTATGACGGTCAAACAGCTCGCGTTCGCCATTTTTTTTGACGATAGCGAGGTTCGGACGCTCGACACGCTCGTATGTCGTGTACCGATAATCACACTTCAGGCACTCGCGCCGACGCCGAATCGAATCACCCTCGCTCGTTTCGCGTGACTCGACAACTTTCGAGTCTTCATGCATGCATTTTGGACACTTCATACGTTACATCACTCCTTTGTCTGTCAATTTTCCCTACACCTCCTGTGTAGCTGGCATCTACTATAGCCCCTACATATGGTGTGTGTAAAGTGTATTTTATGCAACATATAGCGCATATGGCTGTTATTTGCCCTCTGTTATATGCTACACTTCCCCTGTTATTGTTTTTTCTTGCGGCGCAGAAATGCCGGGGTATCCGCTTCGTCCTCGTCAGCTGTACGCCATATATGCGTCGGATCGTCGTCGTCCGCAGTAAAATGCGCAGCATTCGGCGCGTCTTCATCTTGGTCGGTCAGTGTCATATTTTCAACCGCAGCGTCGACCGCCTCGTCGTCGAGTACCGACTCAGTCTCCGTTTCGACCTCCTCGTCGCTTTGTTCGTCAAACGCAGCGGCTTGCTCGTGGAAATATTGGCTGTCAAAACCAGTTGCGATAACAGTGATGATGAGTTCATCTTCCATTTCGGGCTTCAACGTCGCACCAAAGATAATGTTCGCATCTGGCGCGACCGCGCTAGTAATCACCTCAGCCGCTTCTTGGATCTCGCTCATGCTCATGTCGTAGCCGCCAGTGACGTTAAACAGCACACCCTTCGCTCCGTCGATCGAGACTTCGATGAGCGGCGACTCAATCGCCTGCTGAGCAGCTTCGGCCGCTCGACCGTCGCCACTCGCCCGGCCAATACCCATCAGCGCGCTACCGGCGTTACTCATAATAGCCTTGACGTCAGCAAAGTCGAGGTTGATCAGCCCATGTTCGGTGATTAGTTCGGAAATACCCTGCACACCCTGACGCAGAACGTCATCGGCAATCTTAAACGTTTCGAGCAGTGGTGTCCGCCGGTCAATCGTCTGTAGCAGCCGATCGTTCGGAATCGTGATCAGCGTGTCAACTTGCCTCCCGAGGTGAGCGATCGCCCATTCGGCATTTTGCCGTCGGCGCTCGCCTTCAAAACTAAACGGCTTCGTCGCCACACCGACAACGAGTACGCCAGCTTCTTTCGCAGCCTGAGCGACAATATGCCCAGCACCGGAACCAGTCCCGCCGCCCGCGCCGATCGTGACGAAGGCCATGTCGGCGCCTTCCAAGGCTTTTTTGATCTCTTCTAGTGATTCTTCGGCCGCAGCCTGGCCGACTTTCGGGTCAGCTCCAGCGCCGAGCCCGCGAGTGACTTCGCGGCCAATATGGATTTTGATGTCTGCTTTGGAGTTATGCAGCGCCTGCGCGTCAGTATTGATCGCGATAAACTGCACGCCGGTCAGGCCGGCATCCTTCATGCGGTTGACCGCCGAATTGCCTGCGCCACCGACACCGATAACCTTGATGTTTGCGAACGTCTGAATGTCCGCTGGTTTTACTTCAGGCATGAAACTGTTATACCCCCTTATACGTTTGTTCACATTTAGTATACACCAGCCACCCGCCCGTTGCTAGTCCTGTTCAATTTTTTATACAGCAGTCTGCGCTGAACAAAAATTATGAACGAAATCGTGAAAATATCCCTGTTAGCGCCTTGGCTACCGAGCGTCCTTTTTGTGTACCATGCGCCGTTTCGTCATGTGAAATTGCTCGTCCAGTGCTATCGTTGCCGAGCAAATCGCTAATCATCAGTCCGCTCGCCACGGCAAACGCCGGCGTCGAAACTTCCTCGCTCACGCCGCCTAGACCTGCTGGTACACCGACTCGCGAGCTGAGCTGTAGTGCTTGTTTGGCATAGTCGGCGATACCCTTGAGCTGCGCGCCGCCGCCAGTGAGCACAACACCGCCTGGCAACTTGGCCGCCCGACCAATATTTTTCAGTTCTTGGTTAATCTGTTCAAAAATCTCCTCGAGCCGCGCATCAACAATCATATCGATATCTTCGGTGCTAAACTCGTGTTCCGTTTCGCCAACTTTTACGTTCACCTGCTCGGCACCGCCTCGGCGCAAACCAGAGTGCGCCACCGCGTGTTGCAGCTTGACCTGCTCGGCGACATCAAGGTCGGTTTTTAGACCGATCGCGAGATCGTTCGTCACGTTGTTGCCGCCCACCGGTATTACTGACACGTGCTGGAGATCGCCTTCGTCGAACACGACAAGGTTGGTTGTACTCGCGCCGATGTCAACCAACAGAACACCATTTTCCATCTGTTGATCAGTTAAAACTGCTCGCGCGGCTGCTAAACCAGAAAGAACGAAGTTATTTGGCCGTGTCGACGTCATCTCGCACGTTTTTTCCAGATTTTTCACGTGCGGCGCCAGAGCGGTAATCACGTGCGCGTCAACCTCAAGCCGCACCCCTGTCATACCGAGCGGATCTTTGATGTTTTCCTGCCCGTCCAGCTGGTAACTGCGTGGTGTCACCTCGATAATCTCTCGGTTCGCCGGCAGTTGCACAACAGTTGCAGCGTCCTCAACGCGCTCAACATCCTCTTTCGTAATCTCATGCCCGTTGGCTCCGACGGCGACAACGCCCTTGGAACTAATACCGACAATATGCGCCCCATTGATATTGACCGTTGCTGCGTCAATCTGATGCCCGCTCATGCGCTCTGCCGCTTCTAGCGCCTTGTCAATAGCCTGCGCCACGCTTACCAAGTTTACTACTGTGCCTTTTCGCATACCGGCATTTGGTTCAGTAGCAACGCCAACCACCGTCGGCGCGCCCGTCGGATCCTCGAGATATCCGACAACCACCCGCACCATGGCTGTGCCAACATCGAGTCCAACTGCATATCGAGAGTTTTCTTGCATATACCGTATTATACCATAACAACTATGACTTACCGCGTCGTTAAAATCTCGGCGCCGTCGTCAGTGACTAAAATAGTGTGTTCAGCATAAGCGCTCAAGCTGCCGTCGTGCGAAGCAATCGTCCAGCCGTCGTCGAGTTGAACAATTTTTTCACCGCCTAGCGTCGTAATCGGCTCTATCGCGATCGTATCACCCGGCTGCAACAGCGGTCCCGAGCCTTTGCGGCCATAGTTCGGCACGTCGGGAGGCATGTGCATTTTGAACCCAACACCGTGCCCAACCAGTTCTCGAACAATCCCGAGCCGCCCCTCATGCAGCACCGCCTCGATCGCTGCCGATATGTCACCGACCCGCGTCGGTCCGTGCACCGCATCGATACCAGCGTACAACGCCCGCTCAGTGTAGTCGATCAGCCGTTTCACATCGCCAGTCGGTTCGTCGTCCACCACCATACAAAAACCGCTGTCAACCCGCATATCGTGGTAGGTGATAACCATGTCGAAGCTCACCAGATCGCCCTTTTTCAGCACCCGCTCGGTTGGTACGCCGTGGACAATTTCGTCGTTTGTCGACAGACATATCACCCCTGGAAAATCAACGTCCGGCTCTTTGTACGTCGGGGTCGCACCGTAGTGTGCAATACGCCCCGCCACAAACCGGTCGATATCTTTTTCGCTTACCCCAGCGGTCGTATACTGTCTAGCCTCCTGAAAAATCGTTGCCAAAATCCGCCCGCCGTCACGCATCGCTTGCAGTTGTTCAGGCGTTTTTTTACCAGTCAACAACATCACGCCACCTTCACGATCGCTCGATCGACCAGTTCGCGTTCGATTTTGTCATGAATCTCGCCCACCGTCCCAACGCCGCCCATGTGAACGATCGGTACGCTCTGCGCGTTAAAGTAGTCGAGTATCGGATAAATCTCGCTGCGGTAAATCTGCAGCCGTTTGTCGATCGCTTCCGGCGTATCGTCCACTCTCCCGCGAACTTTTAGTCGCTGCAAAATCTCCGAACGCGGCACTTCCAGTACGATCGCTAGTTTGATATCCCGACCGTGATGCGATTTGCTCTCGATCAGCCATTTTGCCTGGCTAAACTCGCGCGGATACCCGTCGAGAATCACGCCGTCAAGGTCTTTCGCCGTCACTAACGCATCACTTACTACTTTGTTTACCACCGTTTCCGGCACAAGATCACCACTCTGCATATCGCGGATCAGCTCCGCGTCGTGCGTGTCGCGCAGCAGCTGCCCTGCGCTCAGCCAACGCCATCCATGCCGCGCAGCCAGTATCTGTCCCTGTACCGATTTGCCAGCCCCGGCCGGCCCAAAGAAAATAATCATGACGTCATCCAACCTTTCATTAGTTACATCTTATTGTAACGATTCTTTGACGAGTTTGGCAACTAACGCGCCATCAGCCGTATTACCTGCTTTGGCTTTCACCGCGCCGATCACTCGGCCCATATCTTTCACACCCTCTGGCTTGACTTCGGCAACCGCAGCCTCAACCAGTTTCTGTACCTCAGCCTCACTCAACTGTTCCGGCAAAAATACGCTTAAAATCTCTTTTTCGGCGCGCTCTTTTGCAGCACCTTCACTCTTACCACCCTGTTCGAACAACTGCGCCGCTTCATCGCGCTTTTTCACCTCACGAGCGATCACCTGTTCTATGCCAGCCTCGTCAAGTCCGGTCTCGCGAACTTTTTTCGCCACTTCTTCATACAAAATTGCCGACTTTAGGCCCTGTAGCGTTTGCGTTTTGACGGCATCACGCGCTAACATCGCCGACTTCAAGTCGGCGTTGATGCGTTCTTTCAAACCAGACATTAGCGAACTCCGAGACGGATTTTCTGCATCTTGTCGTTTTTGCGGCTCTTGCGAATAATCGCTTTTTTGCGCCGCTCGGTCTTGCTGATCGGTTTCGCAAAGCGCTGTCCCGTTTTGGCGGTCGCCAAAACACCAGACTGCATCACCTTGCGGTTAAACCGGCGCACGAGGTTTTCGTTCGCCTCTCTGTCGTCTTTTCGTGTAACTTGAATCATATCGCTAGGTATTGTAACAAAAAATCCCCAGAGGCGCAACTAGTTACTTCATCTCGCCGACCGCACCCACGACTAGCCTTCATCGGTCGGCTCTATCCGCAACAGTTTCCCTTCGACGCTGCGCCGGCCGCGCCAGTCGTTGAGCGTCAGTTCCAGCCATATCGCCACTGTCTCACCAATCTCTGCCGTAAAACGCTCACTCGCGTTCCAGGCGTTACAACACAGAGTATTCCCCTGGTCGTCACGAAACACGTAGGACACATGTTGCCCGGCATTACCCATGACTCGCCGTCCCTCGATCGTCACCGGTTGCACGCATAGCACGGGCTCTGGGTTGCCGTTACCGTACGGTTCTAGCCGAGCAAAATCTGCTAGCAGCTCCTCTGTTAGTTCGTGAAAAGAGTTCAGTACAACATCGGCCCGCGGCAGCAAATGCCGCTCTTGATCGTCAAGTTGCAAGGAACGGTAGTAGGTATTGAGCGCTTGACGCCAGACAACGATATGCTCGGTTTTCAGGGTCACACCGGCGGCTAGTTTATGCCCACCGCCTTTGATCAGATGCTGATCGGTCGCCCGAATACCTTCAACCGCTGAAAAGTCACCAAAACTCCTGGCCGAGCCTTTGGCGGTGCCGTCAGGTAGTTCCTGGAGCACGAACGTCGGCTTGCGATACGTCTCTAGTAGTTTCGCCGCCACGATCCCGATAATCCCATGACTCCACGACGGGTCACTCACCACCAGCACGCGGTCGGCGTCAAAAGTCTGCGCCTGCGCAGACGCCGCAACAAAGATCCTGTCCTGCTCAGCGCGCCGCTCGGCGTTCATGGCGTCCAATGTTTCGGCTAACGCCAGCGCCTGTTTTCGGTCGGTTACCGTTAGGAGATCAAGCGCCACCTGCGCCGTCTCCAACCGGCCCGACGCGTTCAACCGCGGCCCAAACACAAACCCGAGCGTCCGCGCCGTTACCGTCTGCGGGTCTATTTTCGTCACTGCCATGAGCATTTTTAACCCCACTCGACGAGTTTTTTGCATGACTTGCAGCCCCCAGTAGACATTTGCCCGGTTTTCGTCGACTAGTTGCACCACGTCGCACACCGTGCCAAACGCCACCAGATCAAGCAGCCATTTTTCCTGGCCAGCCGGCAGCCCTTCAAGCCGTGTTTGCAACGCCTGGACGAGCTTGAACGCCACCCCCACACCAGCAAGATCGACAAAAGGATACAAACGAAGTTCGGAACCCGCCGCCTGATCCCTGAGAACAAATCCGTCATATCGTTCAGGAAAATCCTTCAAAAGCCGCTTTGGGTTTATCACTGCCACCGCCGGCGGCAACGTCTCACCAACCGCGTGATGGTCCGTGACGATCACTTCCATCCCTAGCGTATTCGCCAGCTCAACTTCGGCATGGCTCAAACTACCGCAGTCAACCGTCACGATCAGCTGCGCGCCGTGTTCCGCCAGCGTCTCAAGTGCTGGCCCGTTCAGCCCGTACCCCTCAACAAACCGGTTCGGGATAAACACGCTCGCCTCGATCCCAAACTTCTCAAAACTATCCACTAACACCGTCGACGCCGTCAACCCATCAATATCATAGTCGCCGTAAATCACCACTTTTTCACCCCGCTCTTTTGCCAAAACTAACCGCTCAACAGCGTTTTGCATATCTGGTAACAAAAACGGATCGTGGCGCATGGCGTCATAGTCTGGCGACAAAAAAGCCTCGCGAGCGGCCTTGGTTGCCAGCCCGCGAGATCTCAAAATCTCATCGACGATCGTCATGCCGCTCAAGCGTCGTTTTGGTTGCGTTTGCCGCGGCCTTGTGCCTGTTGCGACTTGATAACGATACTCTGAAGCTCTTTAAAAATCACAAATTGCTTGTTTGTAGAGTAGATTTTGGTGTTGCCCTGCTTTTCACTCGCCAAAAACCCGACTTTTTCCAGACGCTTGAGCTCGCGTTGAATATTGCCCGGATCCTCTTTGATCAGCTTGGCGAGACCACGAACGTGCGTACGAAAATCAGGATATTTCGCATACACCACGATAATTTTTCTGCGCACCCTCGATGTGATAAAGACGTCCAACATAGCTTCCTCTACCTCACTGAAATTGTTTCGTTTGTTGCTAATTATTCTACATTTCATGCCTGCAAAATGCAAGCGTGGTTTGACCGCTGTTATCGCCAACGAAGCACGAAATCGTTGAGCATCTGAATCGTTTCCTCATGCGACGGCGTGTCGTTTACTTCGTAGTAGTGGTTGACGTCGAGAAAGTTATTGGTGATACTCAAAATATGCAGCTCGTCAGCCAGCACGTGTGCTCGATCAACCGCTGGCACTGACGCCACCGGTGTTGCCACAATCAACCGCAAAATCTTCAACGGCTTCATATAATTCACCGCCACCTCGAGCATCCCCGGGTCTTTCAACCCATCAGACAACAACACGACATTTTGCTCGCGCAGCATACTTTCTGACACAACACCACCTGAACTGAGCAGTTTGTTGAGCCGACTACTCTGTTCGCGTTTTTGCTCCTCAAAAAACCCATGGTATTCGCTATAATATTCGTCTCGCTGCCCTTCGGACAACAGCGTATTTGGTACCAACTGGCCCTTTTGGTCAACCATGCCGTAAAACTCACCCTCTCCCGGCACATCGATCCGTTCAGACAACATCAACGCTAGCGTGGCGTGGATCTCCGCCGCAATTTGCATACCAAGCTGCACTGCTCCATCCGACAACGCGAGCACCACCGTGTTCTCGTAGCGATATTTTGTCAGGTCAGCCGCTAGCATCACTCCTGCTTCAGCCCGTGATTGAAAATACATATGATTATTATAACAGCCTTCCACCCGCCGCCTTCTATCTTGCTATACTAGTACCATGCTCTACTACGAGGTGTCGCCGCTTGTTATGACTCATGCCAAAGAGTCGGTGCTGACATACGCCTCGTCCACGCCGCTTGCCACCGGGCAGCTCGTTGTCGTAGAAGTCGGCAAAAAACAGGTGGGCGCCGTTGTTGTTCGAAAAACAACAGAACCATCATTTACGACCAAACAAATTATCCGTACACTCGAAAACCATCCGTTGCCAGCTCCGCTCGTCCAGCTCAACGACTGGATGAGCCGCTACTATGTTACCCACCCGGCGCATGTTTGGCGGACTATGCTGCCGAGCGGCCTGCTCAAAAACCGCCGTCAGTCCTCGTCCTCAGCCACGCCGCCCCAGCGCCGCACTACCGCGCTCACGCTCAACCCGAGCCAAAAACAAGCTATTGCAACAATTTTGCAAAAAGAAACTGGCACGCATCTGCTGCATGGTATCACTGGTTCAGGTAAAACCGCCGTCTATATCGAGCTTGCGAAACACACTGTTACCGCCGGACGATCTGTTATCATTTTAGCGCCAGAAATCGCGCTCACTCCGCAGCTCATCGCCGAGTTTACGCCGCATTTTAGCGACGTTCATGTCACGCACTCGACTATGACAGAGGCGGCGCGTCATACGCTATGGCGGCAAATCCTCAACTCCTCGACCCCGCAGGTGATTATTGGTCCACGTAGCGCCCTATTCATGCCAGTACAAGACCTCGGACTTATTGTTATCGACGAGTGTCACGAACCAGCGTTCAAACAAGACAAATCTCCTCGCTACTCGGCGCTGCGCGCGGCGGCTATGTTGTCGCAGTTCGCTAGTGCTCGGGTTGTCCTCGGCAGCGCAACACCGCTCGTGACTGACTATTTTTTGGCGCAAAAAACTAACGCGGTTGTCACAATGCCGCACCTCGCCCGCCCGCACGCGGTCACGCCGCAAACGTCGCTGGTTGACATGACAAAAAAGCCCGAATTCAGCCGCTCAACCTTTTTATCAAACACGCTTCTCGAGGCAATCACCGCTACGCTCGCAGATGGCCACCAGGCACTTTTGTTTCACAACCGCCGCGGCTCAGCACCCATAACCCTATGCGACAACTGCGGCTGGAGCGCAACATGTCAGCGCTGTTTTGTTCCGCTCACCCTCCATGCCGACCAGTTTGTCCTGCGCTGTCACCTCTGTAACACGACCGAGCGTATCCCCACCGCTTGCCCGTCGTGCGGCCGCGCCGATATCATCCACAAAGGTATTGGCACGAAACGTATCGAGGAAGATATCCGCAAGCATTTTCCGCACGCCACCGTTGCACGCTTTGACGGCGACGCCAAAGACGGTGTTGAGTCGTCATATCAGGCACTCTACGACGGCGATATCGACATTATTATCGGCACGCAAGTCATCGCCAAGGGGCTTGACCTACCAGAACTGCGGCTGGTTGGCGTCGTACAGGCCGACAGCGGCCTCGCCTTGCCTGACTACCAGTCAAGCGAGCGCGTGTTTCAACTGTTGTCGCAGGTGACTGGGCGCGTGGGCCGCAACGAACACCCCACCCGAGTGATTATCCAAAGTTACCAGCCAGACCATCCGAGCGTCCAACTCGGTATTTCCCAAAACTACTCAGCATTTTACGACTGGTGTCTCGCCGAAAGAAAACGAGCAATGTTCCCGCCATACACTCACCTACTGCGTCTGACCGCTGTTTATAAAACAGAGTCGGCGGCTGTTCGGGCCGCCCGGTCACTAGCGGCGACACTCCGCAGAGTTCTGCCAACCTCTGTATCACTACTCGGGCCAGCCCCAGCCTTTTACGAGCGCGTTCGCGACACCTACCGCTGGCAAATTATCCTCAAAAGCCCGAAACGTGCCGACCTCGTTGCCGCCCTTGAGCTCGTCCCCGCCCAAAAATGGCAGAGCGAACTTGACCCGATCAGCCTGCTGTAAAAAGACGCCTCTCTCTTGTGATATAATTGTCCTCGACATGACCACGCTGACCAAAGAAGACATTATCACCCTACCTCACGTAAGCTTGCGAAAACGCTCAGACCGCGTTCACGTCATCACCGACGAGACACTTGACCTGATCGACAACATGACCACAGCCTGCCTCGACTGGGAAACGGCCCATCCGCACGAAGTCGCCGTTGCGCTCGCTGCTGTTCAGGTGGACCGGCTAGAACGAGTGGTTATCGTCCGGGCAGACTTTGACGACAAACAGAACAAGGAGTTTATCACTCTTATCAACCCAGAAATCACCAAAACCGAAGGGACGCCAACGATCATCCAACCCGAAGGCTGCCTGAGTGTACGCAACCTCTACGGCGACGTACCGCGCTATCCGCACGTTCGAGTCAAAGCCACCGACATCAACGGCCAAGAAGTTCGCATTCGCGCTTCTGGGTTTTTGTCTATGCTTTTCCAGCACGAGATCGACCACACTAAAGGTATCTGTTTCGTCGACCGTATCAAAGATCAAAAGGACGCGTTTTACACCCTCACTGACAGAGGAGAATTGGAGCCGATGGACTATGCCGACGTCGAAGCGACTGGTATTTTTCGGTAACGAACGCCTCGTCAGCGGCCTCAAACACTGTGACACTCCTGTGCTAACAGGGCTCATTGACCGAGGCTACGACATTGCCGCGGTGGTCGTTAACCACACTGACACAGTGTCCCGAAACGCTCGCGAACTCGAAGTAAAAGCAGTTGCCGAAGCCCATGGTATTCCCGTGCTCTCACCACACAAACCGACCGATATCGTCAACGAACTCGCTCAGCTCGGCGCAGATGCCGCGGTGCTGTCGGCTTATGGTCGTATCTTACCAGAACGAATAATAAATGTGTTCAAACCGGTTGGTATTGTAAATATTCACCCGTCATTGCTGCCCCGCCACCGCGGCCCGACACCCATCGAAACAACTATCTTGTCCGGCGACACTGAAGCCGGTGTCAGTATCATGCAGCTTTCGCCTGGCATGGATGATGGTCCGCTCTACGGTCAATTTCGCGTCGCCGTAGCGCCGCGCGCCACCAAGTTTGAGCTCTACGAGCAGCTCTCGACAGCAGGGGCGGAGTTGCTTTTTTCACTACTACCCAACATTCTCAACGGTACTCTACAACCCACTCCACAAGAAAACAACGATGTTTCTTTTACATCACTCATTTCTAAACAACATGCGTATATGTCGCCTCTGACCGAAGACGCAACGACCATAGAGCGCAAAGTCCGCGCCTACCTAAGCTTCCCCAAAACAAAGTTAACATACCAAAACAACGTTGTTATAGTTACATCAGCAACAGTTGTCGAATCTCCTGAGAAATCGTCGCTTTGTATTGCCTGCGCCCACAATACCTGGCTGCGCATCGATGAACTCATCGCCCCAAGCGGCAGGAGGATGACTTCGCAGGCGTTCTTGAACGGCCTGCGAAGTCATAGATCGTAAGACCGAAAGACCGGAAGATTATAAGAAAAAACTACATTTTTGAAAGTAGTGATTTTATAAGACCAACTAACATACGACTTATTTCACGCACTGAATTCTGCGTATTCAATGTGTCTATATCGTATATGCGACGTACTATTTCTAACTGAGTTTCAACTTCAGCGAGAGAACCGAGCGCAACGCCTGAAAATTGAACAACTTCGTTCACACTTCCCCTATTCTGTCCTTCAGCGATATTTGACGGTACAGAAACCGCCGCTCTACGTAACTGATGAATCAGTGCATATGTTTCATATTTAGGAAGCTGGCGAACGACCGCATATACATCTTCAACTGAATACATTGACTTCTGCCACACTAACAAATCTTGGTATTTCGACATACCCTTGCCTCTCTTACGATCTCGCGATCTTTCCCTCTAGTCTCTACTCACTACTCCTCGAGTAGTGAGTCCTTATTCTGCATAATCTCCTGTTTCAAGGCCTCGAGTTCATCTGCAACAACTTGTTTATAATCTGGGCGGTTCATCTCAAGCCATTTGAGCGAACCGTATTCGCAGAGTATATCGTAGTCGGTCGCCCCTTCAGGAGCACCGTTTTTCATCTGTTTATAGTCGTCTTGTTCAGCATAGTTCGGGAGATGTTCTGCGAACCACGCATGCACCGCGTCAACCGCTTTTTCATCATCTCGATCCATAAATGCCTCAAACTCCCCCAACTGGTCGTCGCTCAGTCCTTCGGACAGCTTCGTCCCAACCCGTAGCTCCAGTTCACTGTAAATATGCTGCAAAAATGCCTGTTTCTGGTCATCTGGCATATTCCCCAGTCCTAAATCTTGCAAAAACGTATCGTCTAGCTGAAACATATCTACCCTACTTTCAGTTACTTTGTTATATTTCTAAAGCTTATTATACACTACGCAGC
>JBLMYZ010000023.1:0-3120 GCA_050258575.1 Acidobacteriota bacterium | reverse complement strand
GCCCTCGAACAGTTTTTGTGATTCGCTGCGGTACTCGACGAGCGGGTCACGCTGTCCGACGCTACGCCAGTGAATTCCGTCGCGTAAGTGCTGCATATTCTCGAGGTGATTCATCCAGAGCACATCCACAACTTGCAGATATACCTCGCGCTCAACACCGCGCAGCAGCTCCTCGCCAAGTTCTTTTTCCTTTGCGGCGTAGAGTTTTTTGGCCGCTTTCAACGCTACTTCGGTACGTTTGGCGTCTTTTTTCTGCACGCCCGCCTCCAAAATATCTTTTTCGTCGAGCGGAATAACCGCTAAAAAGTCGTCTTTAAACTTTGGGTTGTTTTTCGCTGGCAACAGCGTCAGCTCTTTGACTTTGTCCGTCAACAAACGTTCGATCTCGCCTTTTATATCCTCGCCCTTGAGAATCTGACGGCGAATTTTGTAAACAACTTTGCGGTGCCGGTTGATCACGTTGTCGTACTGCACAACGTTTTTGCGCGTGTCATAGCTGTAGCCTTCGACGCGTTTTTGCGCCGCTTCGAGTGTTTTGCTCACCGCTTTGTTTTCGATCGGTTGTGTTTCGTCAACACCGAGCCGATCCATCAACAGCGCAATCCGATCGCCTTGGAAAATCCGCATCAGGTCGTCCTCGGTGGACACGTAAAACTGTGACATGCCCGGGTCACCTTGGCGTCCGCCGCGACCGCGCAGCTGGTTGTCTATACGGCGAGCCTCGTGTCGCTCTGACCCCAGAACCACCAGTCCGCCAAGTTTTCGCGTTTCGTCAGTTAGGACAATATCTGTTCCGCGCCCGGCAATATTCGTCGCCAACGTCACTGCACCTTTCTCGCCCGCTTTCGAAATAATCGCCGCCTCGCGCTCGTTATTTTTCGCGTTCAACAGCTCGTGTTTGATCCCCGCTTTGTCTAGCGCATTCGAAATCAACTCGTTTTTAGCGATCGACGCCGAACCGATAAGCACCGGGCGGCCTTTGTCGTGAAACGCTTTCACGTCCTCGACAAGTGCCGTGATCTTGCCTTTTTCACTCTTGAAAATCTTGTCCGGTTTATCCTCACGGCGTAGCTGCCTATTTGGCGGCACCACGACAACATCGAGCCCGTAAATCTGCTGGAACTCCTCCGCCTCAGTAAACGCCGTTCCGGTCATACCCGACAGTTTGTCGTACAAGCGGAAATAGTTTTGGAACGATATTGTTGCAAGCGTCATGCTTTCTTGCAGTACCGGCACAGTTTCTTTTGCTTCGATCGCCTGGTGCAACCCTTCGTTGTAGCGCCGTCCGTACATGAGACGGCCGGTAAACTCGTCGACGATAATCACTTCGTTGTCTTTGTTCACCACATAGTCTTTGTCGCGGCGAAACAGCGTCTCCGCCCGCAGCGCCTGGTCCATGTGGTACACACTGCGCACGTAGTCTGGGCTGTAGAGGTTTTTTATACCGAGCATTTTCTCGACTTTGTCGACACCTTTTTCGGACAACGCCACGCTTTTACGTTTTTCGTCGAGAATATAGTCCTCCGGCTTCAACGTCTTTGCCACCTTGGCAAACTTAATATAATCGTCCGGGTTTTCTGCCGCCGGTGCCGAGATGATAAGCGGGGTCCTCGCCTCGTCGATCAAGATCGAATCAACCTCGTCAACGATCGCAAAATTCAGCTCGCGCTGCCGCAACATTTCAACGTCGTTCACCATGTTGTCGCGGAGGTAGTCAAACCCAAACTCGTTGTTAGTGCCGTAGGTCACGTCCGCCGCGTAGGCTTCTTTGCGCGAACACGGACGCAACCGTTTCATGCGCGGGTCGTCGTGCGCCGGGTTGTCGAACTTGGCGTCAAACACAAATGACTGCTCGTTGATAATACAACCGACCGTCAGTCCGAGAAAATCATGAATCTCTCCCATCCACCCCGCGTCACGCTGCGCCAAGTAGTCGTTGACCGTCACGATATGCACGCCTTTACCCGACAACGCGTTTAGGTAGCTCGGCAGCGTCGCCATGAGGGTTTTACCCTCGCCGGTTTTCAGCTCAGCCACACTTCCTTCGTGCAGCACCATGCCACCCATGAGCTGAACATCGTAGTGTCGCTGACCGATCAGTCTGTCTGACGCTTCGCGCACCAGCGCAAACGCATCTGGTAAGATATCGTCAAGCGTGGTTTTTTTTCGCGCCAAGCGCTTTTTCAACTCGTTGGTCTGTTTTTTCAGCTCCGGTTTGGTCATTTTTTTGTACTTGCCGGCGAGCGCGTTCACCTCGTCAACTTTTTTCTGCAACCGCTTGAGCGTGCGCTTCTGCGGGTCACCAAACACCTTGGTCAAAACTTTTTGTCGGCTTACTCCCATATGTCTCCCCTATCGCTTCATGATTTATCAGGCGTATTCTAACGCACTATTATACTATGAGCGTTCGCCAAATAACAGGGGGTTTCCCTGCTTCCGGTCAATATCACACGGCGAGCAACTCAAACAGCTCGTCGCTACCCACTAGCCTGCTCTCGTCGCTCGTGCGTGCTTTGTATTCGTAGCGTCGTTGCTCGAGCGTTTTTGGCGACACAACTATGCGGTGCGGCAACCCCATGAGGTCAGCGTCGGCGAACTTTTCCCCTGGGCGAACGTCGCGGTCGTCCCAGAGCACTTCAACGCCGCTTGCGCGCAACTGGTCGTACAGCTGCTGGGCTTCGTCCTGAACGTCGCCAATACTCACCAGATACACCAACATAGGCGCGATATTTTCCGGCCACACCAGCCCTTTGTCGTCAGCAAACTTTTCTGCGATCACGCCCATCACCCGCGTCACGCCAATACCGTATGACCCCAGATACACTGGTTGTTTTTCACCATTTGCGTCGGTGAAAAACAGCCCCATTTCCTCGCCTTTTTGCGTCCCAAAGTTAAAAATATTGCCCACTTCGGCAGTTTTTACCGGTTCGAGTTCCGACTTGTCGACCCCCAGTTCAGCAACCGCGTCGTCCAGCACTTCTTCGTTGACAGCAATGTTTTTGCCGCGGTGCAGATATATCACATCTTCACCGGCGTCGCAAACTGTCTGAAACTCGTGGCTAAACTTAGTAAATGCCCCGCCGCTCGCAAACGTGACATAGGTGTCACTCCCTAGCCCGA
>JBLMYZ010000022.1:0-13417 GCA_050258575.1 Acidobacteriota bacterium | reverse complement strand
CTCTCCCGCCAGCGCGAGAACCTCTCGCGCTACCTAGACTACTACAACCATGAACGTGTACACTTAGGGATACAGCTACGGACAGCTACTGAGATGTTGCAAGGGTTTTGAGTTGTATACGATTGGTCGGGGTTACCGGATTTGAACCGATGACCTCACGCCCCCCAGGCGTGCGCGCTACCGAACTGCGCCAAACCCCGACATGTATATAGAGGGACCTATCCCCTCTATAAAAAGTCCTCCGGAGACCGTCGAGAGTGTGATAATCCCCCGCTTACATGCAAGGTGGGTCTCCTCATTCGTCACCCACGGGTGAGTCAAGTGTTGGAATCCCTTTCACGATTTGTTAGGAAATCATGAACCCTCGACGGACTTCGAAGGACATACTTCTATTGTACACCAAAAATCATCATGAAAAGGGCTATTATAGCTCGCACCGCGTTCCCCATGAGCGTCCCTATAGCACTACTCATAAGCATCACAACCGCAAATACCAGCAGCACGCCGTACTGCTCAATCCACTCCATACCTCGTCGCGCCCAATCTGGAGCAATAGCGTACAGCAGCCGTGACCCATCAAGCGGCGGGATGGGTAGCATATTGAACACGAAGAAACCGAGGTTCACCATGACCCCTGTCATAAGGATCAGTCCTGCGAGCGATTGTAACGACGGCATCCCCGCAAATACATAGACTGCGAACAGCAAAAATGCCAAAACAAAGTTCGTCAACGGGCCAGCCACGCCGACCAGCGCGGCACCAAATTCGCCATAACGCACCCGCGACGGATTGAACGGGACGGGTTTTGCGCCGCCAAACACAGGCAATCCAAATGCCGCGAGCGTCAACGGCAAAAGCAGTGTCAAAAACGGATCAATATGCGCCACTGGGTTGAGCGTCAAACGCCCCTGAGCCTTCGCTGTGTCGTCGCCAAGCCAGTAGGCAACGAACCCGTGCATAGCCTCGTGTAGTGTCATCGACACCAGTACAACCCCAAGAACGATAAGTATATACGTTATATCCATCTGCTCTATTATACCTGAGTTTAGAGGCATGTCTTGACCAAAACGGAAAAAAACAGTAGTATAGAATGGATATAAGTACAGAATAAAAGAGGTTTGTATGGCATCACGATGCGAAATCACCGGTAAGGGCAAGCAACACGGCAACAACGTGAGCTTTTCTCTGCGCCGCACCAAGCGAGTTTTCAAGCCAAACCTTCAGAAAAAAACCTTCGTTGTTGACGGTCAGAAAGTTACTATGACCATCTCGACACAGGCTATTCGCACCCTGAAGAAAAAAGGTATCATCGCAAAATAACTCGCCTCAAACTAAAAACGCCCTGTTTTACACGGGGTGTTTTTAGTAGCAAAAGGCAAAGCTACGCTGTACGCGTCAGTTCGACAACCGTTTGCGCTTCTGGAAGAGCCGATCCTTTGATTTTCCATTTGGTAGTCGCCTCGTGAGCCGCCCCTAGCTCATCGAGGAATGGTTTTAGGTCATCTTGTGGTACTTCGTAAGCGAGCTTTTCGTCAGCGTAGTGCGTCGGAATCACGACTTTTGGACCGATTTTGTTAACAACATCAACCGCCAGGCTGGCGTCGAGCGTATATCCGCCGCCACCAACAGGGGTGATAAGGACATCTATCATCCCTAGATCCTCGAGCTGGTCGTCGCTGAGCGGCGACGCAACGTGCCCAATAACTCCGACGGTAATGTCCGGGAAAACGATTCGGTACATTGTTGTGCGTCTGACATCATCGTGATCAATCATCCGCATTGCGGCCACGCCTTTGATCGAGACGTTCTCTACCTCGTACTCGCCCGGCATGTCGACAGTCACTCGCCCACCCGGAACAACAAATTCCTCTTGTGTCGCGATCTCTACAGCGCCTTTAGGCTGAACGTCTTTGAGTCCTAGCAGCGACAATTTACCGTCTACCACGACAGTTGCTTGCTTGCTCGTTATGACGACGCAGTTACCACCTTTGTATTCAAAATCCATCACTTCCTCCTTCTTTAAGCCAATACCTGCTCGGTATCGGCAATCACGGTATGTTTAGTTTGTAAAATACTCATCACAAAGCGGTCTTTGATACTCAAACGATAGTAGAAGTCCTGATATTCCATCACGACGTAGTTGAGCGAACGACCTTCTTCTTCCTCAAGCTCTTTGACGAATTTTTTCGCCTGAGTTTTGTTGATAGAGCCGACCAAGAGCACGTCAACCTCTGCGTCAGAACCGCGAACCAGCTGCCCGCTGAGTAGCGCCAGTCGAACATCACCGAGAGGCTTCAGACGAACTGACCAGTCGCTCACAGCCTCTACCTCGTCAATAGCTTTCGACTTGGCAGCGGCGGCAACGAATATCTGACGGAGTGGCTCAAAGTGAGCATAGTCCTGGTTGACCTCATAGTAAAGTTTGTTGTCTGCGTTTTCACTTTTAATGATACCAACGCTAAGCATGTTCGCTAGCTCACGCCGCACTGAGTTGATCTGTTCATCGATCTTGCGCGTGATTTCGCGAACGTAAAACGCCCTCCCCGGATTACTGAGGAATAAGTGCAATAATTTTACTCGTGTTTTTGAGCCAAATAAGGCATCAATCATGGTCTCTACCCTTCGCGTTCCTTCCCTACTATAGTACCACTAAAGTGTTCAGTCGTCACGATACTTCGCTAAAAGATTGTCAAAATACTGTTCAGCCTCTTCTAGCGACAGCCACCGAACCCAGTCATGGCGCCTGAGCCAGGTGAGCTGTCGTTTCACCAACTGCCGGTCACGCACGACAAAACGCTCTTCGGCTTCAGCTGGCGTTAGCCGACCCTTAAGCATGTCAAGAACTACTGGGTAGATATTGCCAGTCATTGCCTCGCTCTGACGCCCGTATTTATCTACCAAATGTTGTGTTTCTTGCACTATATGTGCCGCAAACATATGGCTTGCTCGCTGGCGTATTCGTGCTTCTAAGACAGCTCGCTCAGTGCGAATCGCAACGACGTATGTATGCGCATCGGGATTGGTATTTCTCGAGGTAAGACTGTTGTTTTTTTCAATACACCGTATAAGATGTCGTTTGTTTAAAGCATTTTCCGGCATTGCAATATGTTGTTTTTTTATCAATGCCTGAAGCTGATCAACCGTCATTTTTTCAAGCTCACGGCGCTGCGCAGCGTCAACATCTGGACCAAACGTAAACCCGAGCACCACCGCGTCGATATACAAGCCTGTTCCGCCCACTAGAAAAGGAATCTTCCCTCGCCGACGAATATCATCGATCGCCGCAAGCGCCCGTCGTTGAAAGTCCGCTACCGTAAACCGCTCACCAGGACTGACGACGTCAAGCAACCAGTGACGTACTCGAGCTTGTTCGGCGACCGTTGGCTTCGCTGTACCGATATTCATATCCTTATAGACCGTACGCGAATCCGCGCAGATAATTTCCCCGTTCCAGCGCTCGGCTAGCTTGACTGCTAAACCAGTTTTTCCACTCGCAGTCGGACCAGTGATGACAACGAGCGGCAAAGTCGACCGAGCCGTTAGAGTGGGCGCCATTTTACCTCCTTAAGATTGACGATGCGAAAATCGTGCACCTCTACTCCTTCAGCTTTGAGCGCCGCCTGATGGCCTGCTTTGCCGCCATAGTAGCCGCTTGCGCAATCGCCAAGTCGGTTCACAACACGATGCCACGGCAACTCTACCGGACCAAAATGAGCTAGGCCGCCAACCTGGCGTGCTGCTGTCGGGTATCCACAAAGAGCGGCGATCTCGCCGTATGTCATGACTCGACCGCGCGGTATAGACGCAACCAGCGAGTAGACAGCATCTCGAAACGAAATCTGTTGCATATACTACAACGAGGACTTACTCACCCGTCCTCTACTTTCGTTATGAATGCTGTTGAAGAACTGCCCCGGGTTGTAAACACCGGCAGTGTCGCTGACCGCAAGATCAGCCCTGATACGCGGAGTCAGCTGACGCTCCGCGACCTCTTTATCGCCAATCACGAGCGTATACGGTACTTTGGCGGTTTCAGCGCTTCGAATCTTTTTTCCGACAGAAACGCTACTATTGTCGGTTGTAAAACGAATCCCCCTGTCTTTTGCAAGCATTTCGAGGTCAGCAACAAACCGCAGCGTCGTCTCTTCTTGGTTAACAGTGGCGATACGCACCTGTTCTGGTGCGCACCAAAGTGGAAATCGACCAGCGGTGTGCTCGATATACACGCTCAGGAAACGTTCATGCGACCCCATGACAGCACAGTGCAACATAACGATCCGCTCTGCCTCACCTTCTTCGTTGACACAACTGAGGTCAAAGCCCTCGGGTTGGTTAAAGTCGAGTTGAATTGTTGCGAGTTGGTGCTCGCGACCAATCGCGTCACGCGCCATAAAGTCGATCTTTGGTCCGTAAAAGGCTGCTTCACCGACCCCTGTTATGTACTCTTCTCCAACTCGCTCACGAATAATCGTCGACAGTTGTTCGACCGTCGACTGCCAACGTTCTGGCGCTCCAGCGTAAGAGGACATCGCCGCCGGGTCATGCGTCGACAAGCGGACTCGGAACGTCCCAAACCCGAGTGACGTATAGAACTGTTCTATAACATTCCAGAGCTGACGAACCTCATCTTCAACTTGGGAAACACGGCAGAAAATATGTGCGTCATCCTGCGTAATACCCCGCACCCGGCTCAACCCGCCGAGTTCTCCGCTCTGCTCGTCACGGTACACCATGGTCGTTTCGCGATAACGAACGGGCAAGTCGCGATAACTACGTTGTTGTGAAGCGTACAACTGGGCGTGATGCGGGCAGTTCATCGGCTTCATAGCAAACTCATGCCCCTCGCGAGTCTGTATACGAAACAGCTCGTCAGCGAACTTTTGCCAGTGGCCGCTTTTTTCGTACAGATCCTTCTTCGTGATGTGCGGAATCGACACCTGCTGAAAGCCCATGCTGTCACGCAACTCTTGTACATAAGCGTCGAGAGCGTTTTTCAGCGCTGTGCCCCGCGGCGTCCAAAGCGGCAAACCAGGCCCGACGAGATCAGAAAACACAAACAAGTCGAGTTCTTGGCCAAGTTTTCGATGGTCGCGTTTTTTCGCTTCTTCGAGCATGGTCAAGTAGTCGTCAAGCTCAGCCTGGGTTGCAAACGCCGCACCGTACAGCCGTTGCATCTGCGGGTTCGTCTCTCTGCCGCGCCAGTACGCACCAGCAACACGCATGAGTTTAAACTCGCCAACTTTACCGGTGCTTTCCGCGTGAGGACCGCGGCAGAGATCAGTAAAATCACCGTCCGTGTAAAATGACACTTTTTCCACTGCGCTTTCACCGTCGGTTGCTGTGCCAAGCATAGCCGGATCGATATCCTTCGCGCTCGTCGTACCAGCGCGCTTCAGATCGTTGAGCAACTCTTCTTTGTATGGTTGTTTTGCGCCTCTCGCCCAGTTTAGCGCGTCGTCGACCTGCTTTTCACTGCGTTCAAACGGATAATCTTTGTTAACGATTGCGCGCATTTCTTTTTCGATCTTCTTAAAATCGCTTTCCGAGATCGTGACATCACCAAGGTCGATATCGTAGTAAAACCCATTCTCGACCACTGGCCCCACGCCAAACTTTGCCTCCGGCCACATGTGCTGCACGGCCTGCGCCATGATATGTGCGAGGCTATGCCTCATTGCGTATAGTTGTTCGTCGTTCACGTTGCCTTTCCTCCTATAAATATAAAAACATGCTCTCACAAAGCCGAAGCTTCCAGCATGTTTCGGGTCTCTTTGGAGACGGTTCCACCGAAATCGTTTTCTCTTCGAGGCACGATACGCCCGTTCCTCTCTGGCCAGCGAAGCTCGGCGGGTGGTTAAGCCGCGTCAGCGCTTGTATTTTACTATATCACATCTCTTGCAGAATACCCCTGTATTTGCTATGATTTCATAGTGACTTTCGGGCGATTAGCTCATTTGGGGAGCCTTCAGCGAAAATAATAGCGCTGCGCTCTAGCCAAATACAAAGCTAGTTAAGCCTGAAAGTGGGTACTCAGTTTTACAGTTCGGGCGATTAGCTCATTTGGCTAGAGCGCAACATTGACGTTGTTGAGGTGATAGGTTCGAATCCTATATCGCCCACCAAAACTAAAGATTGACCCGTGTGGTCAATTTTTAGTTTTGAAACCATGCACCACAGCTCAGTCTATCAGTCACCAACGATCCAGATCTTTATTTCAAGCTTAGTTACATTTCCGTCTGTTTTTGTTTTCCCCATAAAATAGCGAGTTTTCCACGTCTTTTTATCGTCAAAACCGTCTCTGTTTATTCACTAGGTGATATATTGTCTTAGCTTATAAAACTTGACTTTTTATTGTGCTTGTGCTAATATAAGTATATGGCTACTAATCATATCCATCACACCCCTGTTGCCGGCGATTCAAAACTCGCCAAATACACCCTGTATTTCGAGATGACGCCGCTACCAGGAAAACAAAAATAACCCGCAAGTGCTCGCACTTCGTACATACCGCTGTCGCGAGACGCTTTTACTGCTCGTCGCGCACGACATGCTTCTCTGTGACGGCAAATTTGTCGAGATATTTCCCTGTTGCGAGACGATACTGCGACGACAGTGCGGCAGCTGAGCTGTAAATAATACCGAGAATTGGCGTCAGAATCCACTGGAGCACCATAGCAACCGAACGCGTCCAGGAGTAACGTTTTGGGCGCGGCGGTAGCATTTTAAAGAAAACTATAACATTCACCGCCAGCCCAAACAGTGCGATTTGCTGAATGATACTCGCGGTGTTTGGCAGCTGATGTGCAACGATACTGCGCCCTGCTAGCGGACTGATCACCAGAGGCGCAAACGCGCCGAGCATGAGGATAAATGAGGCGCTAGACCAGCTAACGTGGCTGTCAAACAACCGCGCGAACTTTGCAAAGCCGCTCCAGAACGGAACGGTGCGTTTTTTCGTAAACACACGTTCTGCGACATACGGAATATCTGACGCGCCATATGCCCAACGGCGGTTTTGGACGAACTGCGCTTTGAGTGTGCGCGTGTATTTGTCAGCCAGTACTGCATCCTGATAAATAGGCACGTAGATAGGAGTTACGCTGTAGTCGCCGTCATAGCGAAAATAACTGCGCCAAAACTGGTGACCATCTTCCACGATGGTACGTTTGCTCCAAAAATTCATGTCAATCAGCGCCGCCAGACTCTGCGAATGGGCGGCAAAGTTGCGCAAAGCGTGAGGTCGCTGTGAAATGACAATATTCCACATGGAGTTGCCGGTCGCTAGGACACGCATAGCCGCTGGAACATCCCAGATATTGTTGAGGTAGAGCGACATGGGCTGAAGCGAGATATGACGAGGCGAGATAGCGGTCAGGTACTCGTACGTAACAGCGGTGAAATACGAACGGTGCGGTCGGTTGTCGGCGTCCATGGTCGTCACGATAACCGTTTCTGGGTCGACACCGCGTTTTTCCAGAATATTCCAGAGGTGCTCGCCTGCATAAGTGATGTTTGCACCCTTCCCCATAACTTCATCTGGCAAGTCAGCCGGGTGCTTGATAGCGTAGAACTCTTTGAACTTACTGCCAAATTCGCGCTCGAGTCGCCTGACGTTAGCTTCAGTATCTGGACCACCGCGCTCTTCGTAGGCGATCGTCACAAACATTTGCTTGGCGTCGTATGTACTGTCGAGGAGAGATGTCAGTGTTGGAGCGAGTACGTCATAGCTTTCGTTGTACGTCGGAATAATCACTAGCTGGGAGATATCTGCCGGTTTTTTGGCGTCAGGCATTGCAGCGAGACGCGCCAGGTTGTTGCGGTGTTCTTTGATGCGCCAACCCTGTCGGTGGGCCGCCGCCTCCAGTGCTGAAGCCGGATCAGTGAGTTCGTTGAGCCGCAGTGTCCAGTCAAGCCGAGTAGCACTGCGAAGAGCGGAAAAACCCTGAATAGAGCGGATCGCCATAGCAATGGCTTTGACAAGCCAAATAATAATGTAAACGATGACAAAAATCGCACCAGCGAGCGGGTGTAGCAAGCTGAGCGTCACAGGCAACGTGATAATAAACAGGCTCGAGACAAACGGCAGAATCTCGAAAAAACGGTAAAATGCCGTCCGTTTCCCGAGAGGAAGCTCGAGGTCCATGAGCTGGTTATCCTACCACCGCGATCACACGAAAGATCGCCAGCAAAACGAAAAAGATGATTGCCATAATTGCCGCCATGAACCAGAGGTAGGCTGTTGCAAACTGCACACTTTTGACCTGAGCGAGCTTCAGACCTATCAGACTAGTAAGGACAAAAACTAGCACCGTCAGGCCGAGGAGCGAAAACTCGTCGTACCACGGAGCGCGGTAGATGTTAGTGATACCAAAAGCGCTGTAACGAATAGGGACTTGGAGATCATTTGGTCGAATTTCGATAGCGGCGAGAACGATAGATAACAACAGCAAAAGACCATTGGCGATCCAGGCGACAACGTAGCTGCGCTCTTTGAGGACGAGACCGAGTGATGTTCGTATGTTCATAAGCTCTGGAGCCACCTGCCAGGATTGAACTGGCGACCTTCTCGTTACGAATGAGATGCTCTACCAACTGAGCTAAGGTGGCATATTTATGCGAGAGATATTATAGCAAATTATGACAACAGACAACAGCCCTGTTCCCTGTTGCGTCGTGACAGGTTTTTTGCTATGATGGCAAAGCTAGTTTGATCGCTAGTTTTGTTGTTTCGTACTGCACTAGAGGCGAAGCACACGTTCTTGCGAGGGCTCGTAGTGAAGCTGGTCTATCACGCCTCCCTGTCACGGAGGAGATCGCCGGTTCGAATCCGGTCGGGCCCGCCAAAATAGGATTTTTCTGGAAATTGCCGCCCGAATGGGTGGTTTTTTCTTTGAACGAGTCTGTGACTCGCCGCGTGAGTTCTTATCGTTTCTCTGTCTCGGTTTCTTGGATGGTGATGTATTCTTTGATCTTGCCGTCAGCGCGGAGCTGGTCGAAACGTTTGTCAAACTCCGTGAGGTCAACTTTGATACGCAAATAGTGTACGCTCGTCGTGTCTTTCGAAACTAGCTTGAGAACATACAATGCGTTTGTTCCCTCGACTGGTTCTGAGAGCTGACCGGGTTCGAGCGCCGCAGCGGCTGCTGTCAACCCTTCGGCGTCTTTGACGTTCAGTGCGACACTACCCATATCACCACCGTTCTCTTTTAGTGTTCCGGTGTCGTCAGTGTACTGTCTAGCAACGGCCACAAAATCACCACCGGCAGCCAGTGCCTGCTGGATAGTTTTAACTCGCTCGTGCGCAGCGTCGTCAACAGCAAAACTTACCTTTTTGCGCAAAAGACGAGACTGGACGATATCGCGATATTCACTCAGCGACCAGTTATAGTAACTCCTGAGGACCGTGTTCTCGTAGGCACGGAGGCTCACACCTTGCTCAGCAATGTCAGCGTTGATAAAATCGTCGACTTCTTTGTTTGTTACCGTTACTTTGAGCGACGGAGCGAGCTTGCGAGCAAAAGCGGCTTTTTCAGCGTTGGTAAGCTCTTGACGTTTGGTGTATTCAGCCTGGCGGCCGCCATCTGCTGAGGTTTCGTTAAGGGCGTCGTATTTGCGATAGTAGAACAACGAACTGCGGTAGCGGCTGAGGTAGTCGCTGTAGCGTACTGGCTCGCCGTCAACAGAGGCTACATGGACGGGGATAAGTTGTGTCATGCGGTACAAGATACCACTGGAGCTCTGAGCAACATAGAGCTGCTGCCAAGCGACAACCAGCAGGAGTACGATCGCCACTATGCCGATCGCAATACTGTTGATCACTAGTTTATGTTTTTGATACTGACGCGGATATTTGAACTTGCGGCCGCCCGCTAACACCTGTTCGCGATGTTCAGCGACCGTCTCGTTGGTAATACGCGCCGGCGTTTTGTCTTCGTCGAGCGCTTTTTTTGGTTTACGCTTCAGGTAGTTCTTCATCGTTTTCTCGTTCCTTGCCCCCGTTTTCATAGACCGCTTTTTGGAGCTTATTGTACGTTTTCTCCGGCTTTTCTACTTTGTCGATGATAAGATCGCCGACATAGGTTTGGACCACAATCGTGCCAAACCCAAATATTTCGCCGCTAAACCCAGGGATATTATAGCTTATGTTCTGGATTTTCGACAGACTTAGGTCGATGACTGACTTACCAAAGACACCGCTTTGCGATGTTTGCTGAATCCGTTGGTTAGTGACGATAAATATACTGTAAAACCAGCCGATCCAGTGGTAAAAAAACAGCAACAGCCCTAGCACAAACCCGCCTAACGCCAACCAGAGTAGCCAAAAACTGTCTGGCATGAGTATGTACGGGATCGACCCCAGGGCAAACGGGATAAGTAGGCCATAAAACCCGCGCCGCATGGCGATAATATGGCGGCGAAACACAAACAGAACTTCCTCGTCTTCGCGCTGGCCGTCAAATCGTTCCATATACTTTATTATAGCAAAACTGGTATCCCGGATAGGAAATCGGCTCCGCCTCCTTCGCTCTCAAAGGGTCGAAAGCAAGCTTTCGCTTCCTTTGCTCGCTCCACCGAACCTGATACGGTTCTCACTCGCTAGTGCGAACCACCAACGAAAAGATCAGCCCCAAAGGGCTGACGTTTTCGTTGGTATCCCGGATAGGAATCGAACCTATATCTGCTCCTTAGGACGGAGTTATTCTATCCGTTGAACTACCGGGACATATGCCAGGGTTTCTCTGTTCGCTGCGTCGCCGCTCGAGAAACCCTGTGGCGCTAATAGTACCGTGAGTACATCACTTCTTCGCTTGTCAGACGGTAGCTCGGGATCTTTTCGCCTTTAAACCAGAGGTTGATCTCGTTAGCAGCCTCGGCGGCATTTTCTGACGCATGGATAATGTTATGAATAGACCGCTGTTCGGCGTTCGCGACCGACGGACTGTCAACTGAGTAGTCGCCGCGAATCGTCCCGACGTCGGCTTTAAACGGCAGCGTATGGCCGCAAAGTTTGCGCACCATGTCAATGGCCTGAATGCCCTCCACCACCATCGCCACCACAGGACCAGAGGTCATGTATTCAACCAGAGCGTTCGTGACGTCTTTGCCAAGTTTCATGCGGTCATCTGTGCCAAGAACATCTTGCACACTGCACTCGAGTGATTCAAAACCCGACACAGCTTTGTCGCCTAACCGCCCCACCCAGGCGTCGTCGTTCATAGGGTAGTGCTGACGAACCATTTCCTCTGTTGGAGTGAGCATTTTGATCGCAACAATCTTCAAACCGACCTTTTCGAAACGGTGAATCACGTCGCCAACCACGCCGCGCATTACGCCGTCGGGCTTGATCATTGCAAACGTACGCTCAAATTTGATTTTTTGTACTACCGGATGTGTCGACATGCGCCGCTCCCTTCGTTAGATGATTGTGCTCTACCCCGTTATTGTACCAAAAGAACCGTAGCAATGACTAGAGCAAGCGCGAGACGATACCAACCGAACACGGCGAGCTGATGTCTTTCGAGAAACTTCATGAGAAACCCGACAGCGGCCAGGCCTGCGGCAAATGCCACGATATTCGCAACAACGAGCAGTACCGCGTTGTCGACAAAATACGCGCGGTCACTGGCTTTGACGACGAGTTTTAGGAGTACGCCCAGCATGATCGGAATAGAGATAAGAAAACTAAACTCGGCTGCTCGAGCTCGATCTAGTCCTAGCAAGCGACCAGCGACAATCGTGCTCCCAGAACGTGACGTGCCAGGAACAAGCGCGAGAACCTGCGCGCAGCCGATCGCCAGCGCCCGCCGCCACGACAATTTGCCGAGCGACGACACCTCAGACAGCCGCGGTAATTTCTCGATAACGATCATAACAACACCGAGCACGACGAGCGCTCCAACAACCGTCCACACACTAGTGAAAAACGCCGCTTCGCTGATAAAATCTGACAACACAAACCCCAGTACCCCAGCCGGCAAACAAGCGACTACGATATTTCGCGCTAACCGATAATCTTTCTTTACGACAATATCTTGCAAAATACTCCAGATACGGCGGCGGAAAAAGACCAAAAGTGCCAGCACCGTCCCAACGTTAATCCATTCGACAAACAAGTGGCTGCTAGCGCCGCTCAGCAGATATTCCATGAGAATCACATGTCCAGAACTCGACACCGGGATAAATTCGGTCAGTCCCTGTACAGCACCTAAAATAATTCCATCGATCGTCGTCATATCTGCTTTAGTATACAACTCCGCAGACTGTATGCAAAATACCGCTTACGGCGGTACAATAGAGACATGTTTTTATCGGAGTTGATTATGGATTTTGTTGAATCGCTCGAAGTCGAACGCGGGCGTAGTCAAAAAACTGCCGAAAATTACCATCTTTACCTCGAGCGGCTAGTAGAATTTGCGGGCGATATAGAAGTTGACAAAATTACATCAGAATTGGTTCGCAAATACCGCCTCTGGCTGAACCGCTATACCAACGACAACAACGTCGCCCTCTCGCCTATCACCCAGGCGTACCATCTTATCGCGCTGCGTAGTTTTT
The DNA here is from genome assembly GCA_050258575.1 of Acidobacteriota bacterium. Classification (GTDB taxonomy): domain Bacteria; phylum Patescibacteriota; class Saccharimonadia; order Saccharimonadales; family Saccharimonadaceae; genus JAPUDS01. Next base: position 862 of record JBLMYZ010000022.1, on the reverse strand, counting down.
TGACGTATTGTTCAAAACGCAACATTACTACCTTAACGCCAGAGAAAATTGAGCTGCCGCGTATTCGCAAAAAACAAGTTGGGTTTTTAACAACAGAGGAAACACTGCGTTTGCTCGACGCTATCGACACCCAGTCCACACAAGGCTTGCGTGACCGAGCGATCGTCGAGCTTTTGTTTTCCAGCGGACTGCGCGTCAGCGAACTCACCAACCTAAACCGCGATCATATCAACCTCAACCGCGGTGAGTTCATGGTGCGCGGCAAAGGACAGAAAGATCGGCCGGTGTTTGTGAGCCCGGAAGCAACCGAGTGGCTGGCTCGATATCTCACAACACGAACTGACCAGGCTGTTCCTCTGTTTATCCGCTACAGCGGCAGTAAAACTGGCGACGAAAAGGGCGAGAGTTTTCGTTTAACCCCGCGTTCAGTGCAACGAATTTTACAACGTTATGCGCAGCAGGCAGGTATCACTAAACACGTGTCGCCTCATACCCTGCGGCACTCGTTTGCCACTGACCTACTCATGAACGGCGCTGATCTGCGCAGCGTCCAGAGTATGCTCGGCCATAGCAACATCCAAACAACCCAGGTTTATACCCACGTTACCGACCCGCACCTGCGCGAGGTTCACCAAAAGTTCCACCGTACCAAGCAGAAATAATGGTACTATAGAGTCATGAGCCTCTCTATCGCTATTGTCGGACTGCCGAACGTTGGCAAATCGACGCTATTTAACGCCCTCACCGACGCCGATGTACTGGCGGCGAACTATCCATTTGCGACAATTGAACCAAACACTGGTATTGTCCCCGTCCCTGACGAGCGGCTCAAGGTTTTAAGTAAAATGTACAACGGTGCGCC
>JBLMYZ010000021.1:0-10542 GCA_050258575.1 Acidobacteriota bacterium | reverse complement strand
ACGCTTATAATCGGCGTATGGGATGACTACTTTGGTTTTGTCGTTAATATGCGCCGCAGTTACCTGCTCAGTCGTGGGCGCAACGAGCTGAAAATCTTTCGTCCAGACATTTGAATCGGTTTCCCCCGCGGCGTTATTTTTGATAGCGTAGGTTGCCTGAATCTGCGCGTTAGCTTCGTAAGTGCGTGTCAAGTTGATTTCGGCAGAAGCTTTATACGAATAATCAAAATAAGCCGTTAGGTCGCGCGTGAGGTTTGATACGTAGGCTGTATTGTTGTAGCCAGGGTTTTCTGGGTAGAAGCTACTGTCATAATAAGCTACTTCAGTTGTGATGTTTTGAGCAATATCATATCGGTAGGATGCGGGTGAATTTTCGGGGTTTGCTATAGTATTGAACAAAAACCAGCCGGCGATCGCAATGATAAACAACCCCAAAACACTAAAGACCAGAGGACGTTTACGAGTTGGTTGTTGGTTATTGTCGTGCACTTTCCATCCCATTTACATTTGAACTTTGGTTACCGACAGTTAGCTCCTTGAGCCATACTGTCGGAAGACCGGCGAACGGTATAGTTGAACGAACGATTCCAGCAACATGCTCGGCGGCGACTGGACGGTCAGGGCTTGAGTTGTTGTCGCCCTTGGTCGTAAATATGCGTTTGCCCTGCCCCGAGCTATCTGATGTAATCGCGACAACGCGATGCGTCACCATTCGTCCGTCTGTCTCATATTGTATGATATCACCTATGCTTATGTCCAATCGATTCGTGACTTTTTGCACAATGACGAGCGAGCCGCGCCGGAACACCGGCGCCATGCTGTCAGACATAATAGCAAGCGGTCGATATGCAAAAAATCCAGTCATAAACATACTCAATGCAACCATACTTATAACCCACATAGTGGTAAAAGCGCGATGAGTATGGTGGCGATGTGATAGGTGGCGTTGGGTGTCGTTTGCGCGATCGACAGTGAGATACGTGATGATAGTAAGAAGCAGTGATGTTACCCCGACGAGATACCAGTCAAGCTTTGGGATAATGGGCGGTAAAATCATCATTGCCAGTACCCCGAGCTGATACGTGAGCTGAGAGGCGTAGCCGCTGGTGATAGCGATATAAGTGAGAAGCAAGCTCGCAGCGATGACCGGTACGATATCTGAGATGAGTAGTTTAACAGCCTCCTCCCCGCTAGTGAGTGTACTGAGTCGCGCTAGGTTAAGATGTCCTAACGCGAAAACAGCGCTGACAACCCCGCCAAACCAAATGATATTTTTTCGTCCAGCGATCATTAGTATTCGCTGGCGAGCATACTCGGTTGCGACTGCGACAACCCCAAACGCTATAGTGTTCGTAAGGACGCCAATAAACGATGTGGCGAGGGCGTTTCGAGTGTATGTTGTAAAAACTCCCATAGTAAAGAATAGAACAAACCATATTGTGAGTGTTGCGGCTATAATAATTGCTTTTTCTTGGGTCTTTCGGATATGCTCGCTCAAACCGCGCGACGCAAAAAATGCCACAGCTGCTATCAGAATACTCATGATTGGCTGGATAACGTACAATACTATATCACTTGTGACGACGTGCCCTTGAACGAACATGAACCCAGTGACGGCGCTGACGATCACTGCGCCAAGGAGCAGCCAGGCGCGTATCGGTAGGCAGTAGACGGCAGTAAACATTACGCTTTTCCCTGTATAGTACAGTTAGAGATAACCCAACTGGCGCTCTTGGTTGTAAAAGTGCCAGTGAAATCGAGGCTCGTGTTGGTAGTGAGACTGGTCTTGCTGGTAAAAGTGATACTAGAGGTGTTGGTTGTGTAACTTACGGTTGAGCTAATTGTGCTTGTCGTCGGTATGGCGCTCCAAGAACAAACAGCCTGCCAGGCGGCAACGGTTTGTCCCGAGGTATTTTGCACGGTAAAAGGGTATCTATAGGTGTACGTTCCGCCTCGGTTACTGACTGTACGAGGGTTGATAGTGATTGTAAGTCCGTTGATGTTTTGATAGTTAGTTGAAACCGTGCCGCTCACCGCAATATTTTGCAGCGCGTAGCCGCTGGTTGAGCTTGTAAATGAAGCAGTAAATGTCGTGCTGGCTCCTGGTGCTAGCGTGCCGTTCGCAGCTTTGTTTACGACGGTGATTGTCTGGCCAGACTGCGTGCAGGTTACGGTTGAATCACAGGCAAATAACGTGACGTCAGCTGGTACGCTAAATGACAATCGCCAGGCAGTAATAGACGTAATGCCACGGTTACTAATTGTCATGGAGTTTAGAGTATATTGCGTGGTAGTACCAACGGGTGTTTCGGTTTTAGCGTACGTAAAAAAAACAGACTGAGTGGAGCTGTATGAAGGTTTTGATGAGTTGGTTTGCACTGACAGTTTCTGCGAGAAAAGAGCATACCCCGTGCCACTCAAGGCAAGAGGTATTGCAAGTATGAGAAGTAGTTGTCGGGCGTACCCACTATGGCGCAACAGTTTTCTCATAACTAGTTAACTCACTAGGTTGACTGGCTGTAATTCAGATCGTAGGTGACCGTTTTACTCTCGTTAGCGGTCGTTGGTGCACTGTCTGCCCATGTCACAACTACAGTCATAACATTTGTTGCCCCTGCGGCAATTGTTGTTGTTCCCGGAGTCACCCCCGAATAGTTATAGGTGATATAGGTAGGGGCTGTCATATTCGGATTGGTTGGAGTTGTATTGATAGAATCGAGTTTGGCAGGAATTGAACCGTTGTTAGTGACGGTAACTTGGTAGGTAGCGTGTGCTCCTGGGTAGGCCAGGTTTGTATGGAAAGTCACACTTGTACCCGTTCCGATACTTGGGGCGGAGGCATCGCTCGCTCCTTGACTACTAGCAGCGACTAGCTTAACGTCAGTTATTTTAACATTCCACGTACCTGAGGCTGTACCTGTTCCTTCTACACTGAGTAGCTGAATAAACGCAGCGTACGCAACAGATGCTAACACGACGAGGATGGCGGCGCCAATCAGAAGTTTGTTTCGCATGGGGTATTCTCCTTTTATTTGTATACTATAGTAGACAGTTATTAGCATATACTATAACGAAACTTATCACAAGCATTATTCTCATATGTGTACAATTCACCAAAGTAAAAACACCATCTACGATGATGTCTTTACTTTGGTGATCCCGGCGGGATTCGAACCCGCGATTTTCTGGATGAGAACCAGATGTCCTAAACCGCTAGACGACGGGACCAGGGCGGACAAAAGCCACCCTCAACTGTAGCAAAACAGAGGCGGTGTGTCTAGTCAAAATGCGCGTACTAGTCGATTCGTTTGAGTTGACCGATGATTTCTAGGAGCCGGTGCGGCGTGATGTCGGCCTTTATGAGGTAGCCGTCGACCTGTTTTTCCATATCTTCGCGCGTTTTTTCGTCTTGGTCGAAGTTGGTCAAAATGATAATACGACTGTTCGGCACGTTGTCGATGTCACCGCTGCGCAGCAATTTTAGCACATCCCCGCCCTGTTTTTCTGGTAGCATGATGTCGAGCAAGATGAGGTCGTATACGCGAGCGATCGCCATGGAATAGCCAGTCGTACCGGTTGTTACCCAGTCGACTTCGTAGCCGGCTTTTTTGAGGCTACGGACGTACATCTCCCCTATAAACATGTCGTCTTCGATGATAAGTATGCTGCGTATGGCGTTTTCGTTCATTCGTTATCCTTTGTACATGGCATGGTTTTTTATCCAGCCTTCTCCTGTATCTATAATACCCTGATTTGAGCTATTATTCACGGCTAATTTGTCAGCCATGACGGCGTAGGTCGGCAATGAAAAGGTGAAAGTACTACCGCTGCCTTCTTTCGACACGACACCGATCGTGCCGCCGTGCGAGTCAATAATAGCCTTGGAAATATATAGTCCAAGCCCGGTACCTGACACGGTTTGACGCGAGCGATGTGAGCGGTAGAAACGGTTGAAAAGTTGCCCGACAACAGAGGGTGGCATGCCGATTCCGAAGTCTTGCACGGACATCGTGACACGGTCAAGTTCGGCCGTAGCAGTGACGAGAATCTCGCCGTTTACCGGTGAATATTTGATAGCGTTGTCAACCAGGTTTGAAATGACCTCAGAAATACTGTTGCGGTCGGCAGCGACAGATGGCAGGTTGTCTGGGATGTTGACGACCATTTTGCGGCGCTGCGTCGAAGCGCGGAGCTCGAGGTCGCGGGCGATGGTGGCGTAGATACTCTGTAGGCTGTCCTCGGCGAGGTGGAGCTGCATGTGGCGACGATCAAACCGTGATACGTTCAAAATGTTGTTGATATAACCCGACAGGCGCGACGCTGACACCGTGAGGCGCTCGAACAGTTGGATCTGTTCGCTGTCGAGTTTCGGACGAACTTCGTCCTCAAGAATATCGAGCGAACCGCGAATCACAGTGATCGGCCCGCGCAGCTCGTGCGCCGCAAGAGCGATAAAGTCCATATTTTCCTCATCAGCGTGGTAGTGGTTGGTTCGGTCGATAGTGATCAGGGTGATCTGCGTGTTGACAGTAGAGTTGTCGAACTCCGCCAGTACGTCATACACACTGCGCTCTGTCTGGTCTGGCAGCGCGTTCTGGATACGCGTCCAGAGGTGTGTTTCGCGAATACTTTTGTCTTGCACGTCGTTAAGCCAACTTTCGAGCGAGTTTTGCTGGTCAAACAGCAGTTGGACGTAGGTTTTTCCCGACGTGTCCTCGCGAACTGGTGCGAGTTTGTTGTGGTACACGATATTACGCTCGCCGTCGAGGATAATCACCCCAACCGGTAGCCGGTCGAGCCGCTCTGCCAGGACACCGAGGTCTTTGGCTTCGCTGTGCGCGTCGATGCTTTCCTGCCGGAGCATGTGGATCGCGTTGACGACGTTGCCGAGCTGGCCGTTGCCGATATGTTGTACATCGGCCGCCGAGTACTCCTGGTTTTCGGCAGTTTCTTTCACAGCACGAACGATCGTGTCGATCGGCCGCATAGCGTAGCGAAAAATTGGTTGCAGCGCAACAACTTGGAGCACTAGCAGGAACAGTGCAATCACCCCGGCCACGTAGATGTCAACTTTGAGTAGCCACGCCCCAACGAGAAACAATAGAGGGATTACAAGGCCAAACACCACCAGGTAAGCCGTCCGAACGCGCCGGACGTGGTTACGATAAAAAAGGTCAATATTTACTGCCATGTGACACTGCGAGCGTTGTCAATAGTTGTTATCCAGGTCTGTCCGCGTACGAGAGGGATATCTTTGCCGGCGACATCTTTGAAAAATAACTGCTCGCGCGGGCCGGCTTTGCTCCACGTTCCTTCGGTGACAGTTCCATTTTGAAAAACATACGCCGTGCCCGAACCGCTTGTTGCGATCACCATGTGCTGGCCGTCAGCGCTGAGCGAGATGTTTGTTTTCATGACAACAACGACTTTCGGTGCGATTTGGCCTTTTTCGCGGTCCGTGTGTGCTTCCCCGCCCTGGCGGCGGTGGTAGGAGTTGGTGGCGGTGTCGTAGTCGTAACTGACGTTAAAAATACCACTGGAGACGTTGACGTCAATGTGCGACAGAGCTGGCGGGTCGACTTTTTTCTCGTTGACACGGGGTGAAAAAGTGTAGGTACTGGTTGTTTTACCTTTGGCCGCCACCAGCTCGTCAAGCTTTTCGCTGTTCGTGTAGACGTTGTGCGGCGCAACGCGGTCGCTAGCCCGCCAGTAGTTGCCGGCGTTGAAAAACTGGTCAATATCGACACCGTAGTTGCCGGAACGGATCATGGTTAGTGCTTCGGGGCTGCCGCCGACGTGCGCAACACTCGGGTCAAACCCAGCGGCCCAGTCGGCGTAGTATGGCCTGAGGCTACGGACTGGTCCAATAAGCTCGGGGCGGCTTGTCTGGTAGAGGGCGATAAACCGCGTAATACCGCCTTCGGCAACGGCTTCGAACACCACCTCGGCATCAGCGAGGCCGGACTGCGGTCGTGCGTCGGGGCTGTTTTCGATCATGACTGCCGTGACCGGTCGTTTGGTTGTGGCTTCGTCAGCGACTTCGACGCCGCTCAGCGGTGAGTACCAGTGAACAGGCGGTTTTTTTGCCGGAGCTTCGGAGTTGCCGACGCCAAAATCTAACCCAAGCGAGTTGATCCAGAGCAGTAGCCCGCCGCCGACGGCTATGAGCAAGCCAATCGCAATATAGAAATATAATTTTCCGCGTTTCGATGGTTCGTTGACACGATGAAACCGCCGCTTGAACGGATTTCGCGGTGGTTTTCCGCCTTTTTGAGCCGGCGTATCGGCTGCGGCGTCGACGACTTCCTGGTTTTCAACAGTGAGAGCCTCGCGCAGACGCTGGTCATGATCGAACATATAGTTAGTATAGCAAAAAGCACGAGCACTATACAAAGGTTACACGCGCAGTTCAATCGCTTGCGCTATTCTCGCCAGGGTTGTGTCGCGGCCGAGGAGTGCCAGTGTGTCGCTCAGCTGCGGGCTAAACGGCGCCCAAGTAGTAACGATACGGATAAGACTAAACAGAACACCAGGTTTTTGGCCGGTTGTTTCGAGTAGATGGTTGAGAGTTTGCTGAACAGCGTCACTGTCCCAGCTGCCTAGCGCCGCGAGAGTGTCATAGGCTTGTTTCAAGAGTGCGGTTCGTTCGTCGGCAGACAGTTTTTTGAGCTGTTTGTTGCTGGTGATAAGCTCTGAACGGACGGTCGGTTGGCTGAAAAAATAACGAGTCATCATGGGCAACTCAGCCAGTGTCTTGAGACGGTCCTGGACGAGTCTGAGAATCTGCTGTTTCATGTCGGTCGATGCAGTACGAGCCTCCTCTGGCCAGTAGTTAACAGTCCGCCCAGACAGATCGTCGAGCGTTAGGCTGCGGATCCAGTAGCCGTTCATCCAGAGCAGTCGTTGTTCGTCGAAACGTGCGCCGCTGCGCTGGACTCGTTCCAGGCTGAACTTTTCTATCAGCTCGTCTTTTGAAAATATTTCCTGTTCGGTACCGTCGTTCCAACCCATGCTAGCGAGAAAGTTGAGCATAGCCTCTGGCAGGATGCCGTCGGTTCGGTAGTCAGTGACGCTCTTTGCCCCGTCGCGTTTGCCAAGCTTTTTCTTACCATCTGGCGCCATGATGTGTGGCATACAGGCGAGCACCGGTACGTCGAGTCCAAGGGCTTCGTAGAGGCTGAGATAACGAGGAATGCTCGAGATATATTCGAGCCCGCGGATAACATGCGTCACACCCATCTCGGAGTCGTCAACGATATGGGCGAAGTTGTAGGTTGGTAGCCCGTCGGCTTTGATCAGGATAAAATCGTCGAGCACCTCTGGGCCAGCACTGAGATCTCCCATGATCGGGTCGTGCCATTCGTAGCGTTTGATGTTCGTTACTTTAAAACGGAGTGGTTGTGAGCCGTCCCACACGGGCGGCATCTCCGGTCGGTGGTTACGGTATAAAAACGGTTCTTTGTTGGCGATCGCTTCTTCGCGGAAGCCCTGAACCTGTTCCGGCGAATACGGGTCAGCGTAGGCGAGCCCTTTGTCGACGAGTTTTTGGGCCCACTTTTTATACATGTCGCGTCGTTCGCTCTGGATATATGGCCCAAAGTCACCGCCCTTTCGCGGTCCTTCGTCCCAGTCGATCCCCAGCCACTCGAGGGTGTCGAGTATAAGGTCCTCGGCGCCTTCAACAAAACGCGCTTGGTCAGTGTCTTCTATTCGCAAAATAAACTTCCCGCCCTGCTGTTTCGCTAACAGATACGGGAACAACGCTGCACGAACGTTGCCGACATGTATATAGCCGGTCGGACTGGGTGCAAAACGAGTACGAACCTCTGTCATAGTAAAGCTATTATAGCAGATTGTACCGACTAGAGTGAGCTGGCGATGCGGATGAGTTGATCGTTGGCGAGCGGTGCATTGGAGCTGTCGATAGTGTAGAGAACGCCGCCGTTCGACCAAACTGCCTTGCTGTCGTAGGTGTAGATCGTCACGCCGCCCTCAGAGGTGATGTTGTATTTGCCGCGCGACTCTTTGGCGACAAGGTTGTCGAGTACCGCCACTGAGTTCCAGCCGCTTTGTTTTTGGGTGATGGTGTAGTCACCGCTGCCGCCGTTGCCGGTAAATTTCATGAATATTTCCCCGGGACGAAACGATACCGGACCATCAAACCTGTATCCGTCCGGTCGATAGTCAGGGTACGAACCGTTGACGCCAGCCTGCGCCGCGGCGATACGAGTCGACAAACCAGGCATATTGATATAGGTAAGGTAGCCGCCAAACAGGGCGACGATCAGGCAGATGGTGATGAGTTTTCTGGTCCCCAGCGGCTTTTTGGACTTTTTCGCAGTATGTTTAGTAGACGCGGCCGCTCGCTGCAAGGTGCTCGGGCGAGCTGGTGCTTGTGCAGGGTGCTGTTCCGAAGCGGCGAGCAGTCCTCGTTTGATGTCGGCGGCACTCAGAGCGGTCGGGGCGGCGGCACGAACCGCGGTTTTTTGGCGTAGTGCGGTAGCGCGCGCGGACGGCGCGGCGTGTTCGACGTGTTTCACAGGGATAAAACCATCAACCCGTTGTTTTTGCGACAACGGTTTTGGGTGTGGTGCAAACCGGACGATCTTGTCGCTGCGCGCCACCCGACCCGCCGTTCGGTGTGTGGTACGTGCTGTCGGTGTTTTTTTCGTTGGCGCCTGTATATAGGAGCGTTTGAGCGTCGTGCTTTTTTGGCGGGTATGGTGAGCAGAGGCAGCACTCGCGGCTTTGGTATGAGTGCGACGAGCGGCACCAGCCGGTGTTTCTATGGACTGTTTCTCTGCGGCTTCCGCTGTCGTATCTTGAATACGCTGACCGGTGGTCATGTCATAATGTACGCCGTTGAGTACGATTGTTCGCTGCTTCCCCATATAATAAATCTCTGTAGTTTTGGTGATAGTTCTTGATATATTCGAGTCATTTCTATCATAAAACGCATGCACGCAAAGCGCAAGTGGTTATTGACACAAACCGTGCAAATGCTGGTATAATTTTGTGTAACGACATGTAAAAACGACAGAAAGTATACAACCAGATGGATCCATACACGCAGCAATATGAGTTTGCAAAAGTCAAAAAACGCCGCCACATGAAGCTGGTGGTGACATATACTCTCATGACCATAGCAGTGGTAGCGATTTCGGCTGTTTGTATAGCCCTCGTGATGGGTTATCGGTTTGATTTTCTGCAAAATAAAGTTAGCCAGGGCGCGCTGATTCAGTTTGTCTCTCAGCCGGCGAACGCTTATATCGTGCTCGACGGACAGCGTCTCAACTTTAATACCCCTGGAAAACGCAGCGTTGATGCCGGGGCGCATACGGTGAAGATTCAAAAAGAAGACTACCGCGAGTGGTCTAAAAACTTTACGTTACAGCCTGGCGAAGTTCGTTGGCTCAACTATGCCCGTCTCGTACCGCTCGACATACAGACACGCGTCGTCAAAGAATACCCCAAGATGGCGCAAACACTCCCGTCACCCGATCACGACTGGATATGGGTATTGCCAAACGCCGATAAACCTGAGTTTGAGCTCGTCGATATTCGCAACTCTCAACAACTGGCCTATACGACGTTTACTATCGCTGAACAATTTTTAACACATGAGGCGGGCGCGATGGACACTTTTCAGCTGAGCGAGTGGAACTTTGGCTCGCGCTACGTGCTTGTTAAACACACTTACGGCGACAAAACCGAATTTATCCGACTCGACAGAACTGATCCGGAAAATGTTGTTAACTTAACAACGAAGTTCGGTGTACCGATTCAAGACATGCACTTTTCTACCGAAAACCTGTTTTACGGTTTCGACACCGGAAATCTCCGCAAATACGACCTAAATGCCGGTACGCTCACCGATCCGATCGTCAAGGACGTGGTGAGTATGAAACTCTACGGCGATACCGACATAGCGTTTGTACGGCACATCGACAAACGCTACCGCGCCGGAGTGATCGTTGACAACAAAGTCACTGAAGTAGTCGACTACGACGAAACGTTGCCGCTGCTTATCGATCTGACAACGTACTACAACAACCGGTATCTTGCGGTGGCGCGCGGCAATCAGCTTTATGTCTACCAGAACCCGCATCGCAAAGAAGCTGGCGAGATGGTAAAAACGACCAACCAACGTCATGATGGCGGCGACATTAAGTGGCTCGATATTTCTTCAGTTGGGCGGTTTGTGATCGCTGGAACGAGCCGTCAGTTTATGACCTACGATATTGAGCTCAACGAGACTTCGCGCATCAATCTGCCGGGCGCGCCTGGCGACGAGGCGGTGTCGCCGCAGTGGCTGGATGAAAGCAATCTTATATCTGTTGCTGACAACAAACTGCGTATGGTTGACTTTAACGGCGACAACCAGCAAGTGATCACGAACACGCTCTGGAACTTCCCGGTGACGCTCAACGACGACGGCAAACTACTCTACAGTACGGACAAAAATGAAGCCGGCGTGTATCAGCTGCGGGTTTCGGGCATGACGATAGAAGATATCGATACGACAATCGGTACGGGCAAACC
>JBLMYZ010000020.1:0-6387 GCA_050258575.1 Acidobacteriota bacterium | reverse complement strand
TTCTTCGTTACCAGTCTCGAGACCAATCTGTTTCTGAGCCTTTTTTTGCGCCCGTTCCTGGACTTTTTCGATAATAAACTCCATCTCGCTCGCGTCGAGCGCACGATCTGGCTGCGGCCGTGTGTAGCGTATCGTGCTCGTCAAGCCTTTGTCGAGCTCGCCGGCGATCCCGATCACCGCACGTTTGCCTTGTAGGCCGGCTTGTTCTTCGGCCTCCGCTAGGGCGTCCTCACAGTTGCGCACCACGCCGGCGATATCTGAAATCGCGCCGCTATGCATGTCGCTCAGATCTTGGGCTTTTCGGCCTACCCCAATAATCTCGATCTCATCGTCGAGCACGCGCGCCACCAACGCCTTGACATTTGAGGTCCCAATATCCAGCCCGACCAAAATATCGTCGTGCTGGGCGCTTTTCCGTGGCAATTTTTCCTTGATTTTATCGAGTATCATCTAACACTGTATTATACCATAAGCGACACAAACTATTGCAAGACAGCTTTGATCCGGCGAATACCAGCGCTGGAAGACTCTTCTTTGGTAATTTTGAACCGCTTGCCGTCCTCGCCGAGCACACCGGTGTGTTCAACATGCGGCCCGCCACAAACTTCGAAACTCACTCGTTTTTCTGGGGTGCCAATACTATAGACTTTCACTTCGCTACCGTACCGTTCGCCGAACGCACCGACAGCACCTTGCCGCAGCGCCTCCTCTGTCGGATATACGCTGTAGCTCACCGGATAATCATCGTCGATCCACTGGTTCACAAGGTCCTCGACAGCTTGTTTTTGCTCGAGCGTCAGCTTGTTAGCATTGAAATCAAACCGCAGGCGCTCCGCCGTGATATTGCTGCCATGTTGTTGAACGTCCTTGCTCACTACCTGGCGCAAAGCTGCCCCGAGAAGGTGCGTCGCTGTGTGGTATTTGAGATGGATTAGCTCTGTCCCTTCGAGCCCACCGTGAAAATCGCCCTTGCGCGCCGTCTGTGATCGTTCTCGCTGTTCGCGCATCTTGACCTCAAACTCCTCGCGCCAGTTGTCCGGCAGTTCGATCCCTCGCTTGAAACATTCCTCAACACTTAGCTCCACTGGAAACCCATATGTGTCATACAGAGTGAACAGTATCGCCCCTGCGTCATGCTGCGACTCGTGGCCCGTAAACTGTTTTTCGAGCTCTTTGATACCTTTTTTCAGCGTCTGTCGAAAAGCTTTTTCTTCTTTGACCAGCACCGTAACGATATGTTCGCGGTTTTTTTTCACTTCTGGAAAATCATCAACATACAAGTCGGCGATCACCGGTACGATTTCTTCTAAAAAGTTCTGTTCGACGCCAAGGTCGAAGCTGTAGCGAATCGCTCGGCGAATCAGACGGCGCATGACATACCCTTGTTCTTTGTTGCTCGGTACGCAGCCGTCGACTGCTAAAAACGTCGCGGCACGTAAGTGGTCAGCGATCACGCGCATACTTTCGGTGTGGCTGTCGTAGTTTTTGCCGCTCAGGCTTTCGAGCTTTTCGATGATCGGCCACATCAGGCTTATCTTGAACACGTCCGGGTCGCCTCGCTTTGCGGCCGCGATCCGTTCCAAACCTGACCCGTGGTCGACGTTTTTTTGTTCGAGCTCTTCAAACCGCCCGTCGCCAACTTTTTTGTACGCCATAAACACATTGTTGCCGATCTCCATAAACCGACCGCAGTCACAGTTTGGGTGGCAATGTTCACCGTACGACGAGTCGTGCGGTGTCCTAAAGTCATAAAACATCTCACTGTCCGGGCCGCAAGGGTCGCCCACTGGCGTGGTTTCTGGCGCGCCGTTACGGCTCCACCAGTTTTTGCTGCCGTCGTAGTAAAAAATCCGTTCGCCCTCGTGCATGCCGCGCACATAACCGTCTGCTTCCGAACCGATATCCGCCTGACCGTGACTCAGCCCAGCACTGTCATACAACGACGCCCACACCGCCGCTGCCTCGGTGTCTTTTGGTATACCGTAGCGCTTGTCGCCAATATAACATGTCACGTAAACCCGTGACATATCCAGCTCGACGACGTCGCTCAAAAACTCCCATATCCAGCGAATCTGCTGTTCTTTAAAGTAGTCGCCCATACTCCAGTTACCGAGCATTTCAAAAAACGTCGTGTGACGGTTGTCACCAATATCGTCAATATCCTGAGCTCGCAGACAGGTCTGGCTATCAACCAGCCGTTTCCCCTCTGGGTGCGTCTGTCCGAGTAGGTAAGGAATTATCGGTTGCATGCCGCTGCCGGTAAACAGCGTCGTCGGGTCGCTAGTCAGCACCAGCGGCGCACGCGAGACGACCGCATGACCGCGCTCAGCAAAAAACTGTAGGTACGCGTTGCGAATTTGTTGTGTATTCATATCTGTCCTAGTATACCAGATACGCTACCTGTAGCGTACGCACCCCTACAGGTAGCGTCGTGTTGCGTCAAAAACTACCTAGCACTGCGAAAATGCACCGAGGTAGCCACGAAGATACAAGAGTAACTCTTTGTCAGCATTTTCGATCACCATAAACGCATGGTTATACATGTACTCGTCGAGTGTTATTTGTGAGTCATACTCCTTATATTTTTCATACACTTTTTTCACGAGGGCGTTGTTTTGGTAGTCTTTTGGCTGATACACCGCTCTTCCCGTGTCGGTCACGCCGAACTTTTCAAGGTCGTCGAGTTTCATCGTGTTGCTGCGCGTCACAGCCGAAAACTTATCACCACAACCCGTCGCATACGGATATATTTTTGTGTCATTGGTGACGTCCTGGGCTTTTTGTTTGTTGCGGTACGCCAACGATGTCGCACCCTTTTCAAACTTGTACCCTGTCAAGTCAGTATTGTTTGGAATGTAGGGTAGGTATAGAGCGTTTTCTAGTTGAGCGTCATTTACTTTCAGTGGGATTGTCGGCGTCGGCAGCTTAAAGAAGTAGGAAGCGCATGTGATTAAACCATCTTGGGGCACACCCTCTCTGCGGTAAACGCCGCTTTTTTTACCAAGCTGCTGGACGAGCGTTGTATCAGCATTGTTTGTCGACTCGTCAATGATTGTATCGTATCTATCATAGGGCTCTGATGGGTTCATTGGCTTCTGTAATTGGTCGCCGTTTTGCAGCGTCATAACAAGGACGTTCAAAGAGTCGTAGTGCAGGTCTTTGTCAGTCACCGACACTTTACTACTGAGTTTATCAAGCCACGGCGAACGGTCTTTTTCTTTGTCTCGCGGTTCCAGAGGCTGAGCTATGTACACAACTGTGCTGCCACGTACTTCAAACAAAAGACTATTATGCCCGCCTATAGGAGTCTGGAACACGGCTTGCACGATTTTGTTGTCGCCGCGCTGTCCAATCTCATAGTAGTCAGTGACGCTTTTGTTGGACCAGAGGTCCGACGTAACAAACCAACCTTGTCGTTCTAGAGGTTTTGCCTCGTCATACCATACTTCACCTGTCTTCGGTGAAATAAGTCGTTGAAGCTCGGGAGTCATGACGATTGGTGTTTTTCTTCTGGAGTTTCTTTCTGCGAGGTCGTTGCCGTCGTCGAACCACTCGACTGTTGCTCCATAGCAAACAGCGCACCGCGATATATCCAGATCAGTGCCCCAGCCGCCACCGCAACGACGAGAAAAATCGTCATATAGAGCGTCGAGTGTTTGCTCACTGGCCGTTTCCAAGCAAACTTTTTGCGAGCTGGCACGTCTGAAGAAACAGGCTCCTCAGTTACGTTGTCATCGATCTTCGACGGCTGCGCAGTGTCAAGCGCAGCACTGTCAGGTGAAGCGTCCGCCTTTTTTAGGTTGTCTTCATCTTTCTTCGTGCAAGTATCATACCATAGTTATGCTTACAAAATTGTAAAAAACTCACAGTCGGCTAACGTAGACCCTCGGTTGTCAAACCGCCCCATTCGACCACTGTAAAACCAGACCGTTTCGTGTTCGTGAGTGTTTGCGCTGGCAGGGTCGGTTTTTGGTCGAAACCGTCCATGTCGAGGAACACGCGGAGTATCGTGTCGGGTTGCGGGGACACCTTGAGCGGGGCGAGCCGCTCCATAACAGCCGTACCGAACCACGTCAGGCGAATATATGGTTTTTCAGGGATTTTCGATTCCCAGAAAGCCATAAAGTCAGCTATTTCTTTGGTGTTCAGTCCCTGTTGTGCTAGTTGCTTTCGCATTATCGCCGGAGCGTCAGCGCGCTTCACAACCGTCCCGCTGGCAATACCCGGGTATGCTCCAAACGCCTGGCCTTCCCAGAACAGCGAGCTATACTGTTGCCCACGGTAGCTGAGCGTCCCGTCTGGCTGCGCCACTACGCCGCGCCAGCCGCCTGGTTCATACTGCGGATCAGACACGGTCACATTTGCCCCAACTTGGACGTTGACCGTTGTCGCCTTTGTTGGGTAAAGGTATACCACAGGCTTCGCGCAGCCACCTAACGGTCCCATTGTGTCACGTATATATCCCAGTAACTCTTTGTCGGCATTTTGCATGAACAGCAACCCGTGGTCAGCCATAAACTCGTCAAATGACACTGGCTGTAACACCAATGTTTTGTATTCGTCGTAGGCTTTTTGCGCCAGGCTGTTTGTCTGGTAGTTTTTCGGCTGGTACACCGTTCGACCAGTGTCGGTTGTACCGACTTTTTCCATATCGCTCAGCGTCAGCGCGTCTGTCCGCGTCACGTTCGCTCCCGCACTTCCGCAGCCACGAGCGATCGCGTGCAAACGATCGATCTCTGTTTTTCCAGTGTTGTCGTCGACAAATGTCGCCTTTTTTCCGTTGTCAAACGTGTAGTTTTTCAGGTCTTCGCTGTTTGGCATATACTGCATGCTCACATAACTCCCGAGGGGAAGTTGAATCTCGTAGCTGATATTTGTCAGTTTTGTATCAGCAAAGACTCGCTCCGTTCTGTAGAGTTTACTCGCCCCGAGCTGTTGTTCGAGCGTCCGCGTCACACCCTCGCCACCCGGAGAAAACAGAGAGTCGATCGTCGCGTACTCTGGACCATAGATCGTTTCACCGTTTTTGAGCGTCAGGTTCGGCACACTCAGCGAGTCGTAGTGTGTCGTGTCGTCAAACACCGCTACTTTGTCTGTCGCGAGATCTTTTAACCATTTTACTGTTTCTTCCTCATATTTCCCAGTCGTTGTTGGTTTGACGATCATCGCCACAGTGTCGCCCCGCATCTCAAAAAGGTACGGCGTTGGTGATATACCACTTTTTTCGACTACTTGTACGATCGTCGCGTCACCTCGCTTACCAACCTCTGTATACTCGGGTTTGTTGAGCTCCATTTGCTCGGTAACTGCTTTTGGATCAGGTTCAAACGTTTCGTACCAGGCTCGCACCTCGCTCTTCATCCAGCCTTGCAACGCCATGGGTTTGGGTTGAGCCAACCATGCTTCACCGGTTGTTGGCGTCACAAACCGCGCCAACTCTGGGTTGTCGGTAACTTTAACTGGGTTTTTCAGCACCGCTGTCTCTGACTGTTCAGGGGTAGTTTGCATAGACAACAGCGCATCCCGAAACAGCCACACCATGACACCTGCCAGCAACGCCACCACCACAAAGATACTCATGTATAGTTTCGAGTGTTTGTGCGCTGGTTTTTTACCTGTCGTTACTGTGTTGTCGTTAGTTTTACTCGATACGCGCTCTGTTGACTCGGTGCTTTCGGTTTCTTCAGTATTTTCAACATCTTCACGCCCCTCAATCTCGTTGAGTTCGGCGTGTCTTGCGTCGACGCTCTGGTTAGTCACTACATCGTCTATTTCTTCGTCATCAAACGCAACTTCGGGCCGTTCTGGGGTGTCGTTTTCTTTCATATGCCCAGTATAAAACGCTTGTGCCCAGCATACAACGGCTAAATCATAGCCGCTTATAGAGCACGAGCGCAGCGCCGGCCGCTATCACCACTCCGACGCCAGCTGCCCACCACGCACTCGCCCCAGTGTTTGACAGGGTGGTGTTCGACGGTGTAACCGCTGTGGTTGTTCAATACGTAAAGGCCCTTGTGTTGGCTGCCGTCGATGTACCGAGAACAAAGCTATAGCTGGCTGGTGTTGGGGTGACACCGTTGATGACCGGAGCGGGGTTGATAAGAAATCCGCTTATTATGATACTCTCACCGGTTGGCTCGCCTGTTTCCGGATCTAGCATTGCCCATACCTGAGCGTAATCTTGCCACTGCTGCGGGTTTGTACCGTCGCTAGTGTACACCTGGACATACCAAGTGTTTGCATAGAAGGCGGCTTTTTGCTCGGGAGTGAGACGTTTAAGGTCGTAATTACTCCAAAAGTCTCGAGCAATAGTGTTGCCTTGAAACCCGATGAATTCACTGGGATCCGAAGTGAGCGTACTGGGGATAGTGACGGAGGTGAGTTGGT
>JBLMYZ010000019.1:0-7807 GCA_050258575.1 Acidobacteriota bacterium | reverse complement strand
ACGTTTTTCTTGCCATTGGAACCTTCGGTTTTGACTTGGCGCACGCCGTAGTCGATCGTGGCGTCTTTGATCTCGTCGACTTTCATGGGGATCGTTTCTTCCTGAGTAAACGTCTGTACGCCGTCGCGCCAAACTTTCACTACCATCTGGGCGGTGATTGGCGTTGTAAGATCTGGTGTCACACCGTCTTTTTCACCCAACACAATACCTTTTTCACGCAGCAATCCAGCGACTGTCGCCGCTTGCGTCCGAGTGTCAAAAGTTTTACCGTACTGGTTCATGACGATGTTCGTGGCGCGGTCAATCGTCATCACCAGACCAGTTCCTTGTAGCGGATCATTGCTGCGCGTCAACGCTGTTTCATCTTCGTCATACAACACCACACCGGCGTCGGCCGCTATCTGTTTCACGCTCTGGCTGGCAGTGACAATACGCTGAGTTTTGGTCTCATCAACAACCGTGACCGGGCGAGCTCGAAACACGTTGACTTGGTATGACTTTGCTCGCAATTCCTCTGTGGCAACTGGCTCAACCGTATCCAACTCGCCTACTTCGACGTCCGCCTGCTGCAACGCATCTCCGATAGTACGAGCCCGCGTCACGATACTTATCTCGTTCTCGCCGTCGTAGATCGTTACCAGGCGTTGATCGTTGTGGGCCGCTCCATCGGCCGCAAATGCTCCATTAACGAAAAATCCGCCGCCCAAAGCGACGAATAAACCGAAGCCGAGGACAAGCAGACCTTGCTTTGTGAGCTTCTGAGCGAACATATGGTGTATAACTCGCATAACTTTTATTGTTTGTCTCTCGAACAAACTAGCTATGAAGTATAGCAAAGCGAGCCAAAAAATGCAAATGACGTTACCGCTTTTGGAGTGGCGCGAAAGCAGCGTTCAGTGTTTTGACGCCGCGCGAGCCAAAGCTGACTTTGACGATCGTCCCGCTGACGTCGAGCACCGTGCCATCGCCAAATAGCTGGTGACGCACTTTGTCGCCAGGTTGTAAGCCCTCAGTTTCGTCGTATACCACCTGCGGTTCGTCGCTGGTCGACTGCGGAACATATAGCACGCTCGGTGCAACCGACGCAGCTTCCATGTCGTCGAGAAACCGCGACGGCGGGTTATACGCCCGCGTCCCAAACGTCAGCCGCGACTGCGCACTGAGCAAATACAGCTCCTCGCGCGCCCGCGTCATGCCGACATAACAGAGGCGACGCTCTTCTTCGAGCTCACTCTGGTCGTACAGCGCTCGAGTTTGCGGAAACAGCCCTTCTTCCATGCCAGCCATAAACACCACCGGGAACTCCAAGCCTTTGGCGGCATGCAGCGTCATGAGCGTTACGGCCGGTTGCGACGCGGTGTCATCCTGTGACGAGACGAGGGCGACTTCTTCGAGATACGCGGCGAGATCCATATCTGCTCGATCTTCGGCGTCCGACACGAGCTCTTTGACGTTGAGCATACGATCTTCGGCGCGCACGCTACCGTCGTCGAGATATTCGAGATATTTAAACCGTTTGATCGTTTTGTCGATCAACTGCGCGAGCGTCAGCTGACTCTGTAGTTCAGCAAGTTTCTGCAACCCCTCGCCGAGTTCTTGGAGGGCTTTTCTCGCCTTTGGCGTCAGGCCAGGTACGAGATCTGCCGAAATAAGCGCCGTCACAATATCCATGCTCGTCGACTCTGTCCACGTCAAAAACTTTTGTACGCTCACCGCCCCAAGCCCGCGCGTTGGTATGTTAACAATACGCTGAAAACTTGCCCGATCTGACGGTTGGTAGATCAGCCGCAGATAACTCAAGATATCCTTCACTTCAGCACGATCATAAAACCGCGTTCCGCCGACCATTTTGTATGGCACGCCGTAGCGCATCATGCCTTCTTCGATCGCCCGGCTCTGCGCGTTGGTACGATACAGCACAACAAAGTCAGTCAGCCGCCGCATACCCGTGTCGGTGGCAAGCTTGATACGGCTGACAATCGCTTCAGCCTCGTGCGTTTCACTAGCGACATGCACAACCTGCACTGGTTTGCCTGCGTTGTTGTCGGTCGTCAAAACCTTGTCGGAACGCTGGGTGTTTTTTGTGATCACCTGTTGCGCGGCGTCGAGAATCGTCTGCGTCGAACGGTAGTTTTTTTCCAGTTTTATCACCGTCGCGCCAGGAAAATCCCGCTCAAAGTTCAAAATGTTCGTAAAGTCAGCACCTCTCCAACTATAGATCGATTGCCAGTCGTCCCCCACCACACAAATGTTTTCTTTTTCACCGGTCAAAAGCTTGATAAGTTTGTACTGAATTTTGTTGGTGTCTTGATACTCGTCAACGAGGATATACTGAAATCGCCGTCGCCAAACATCGAGCACCGCCGATACGTCGGTAAACAGTCGCACAGTTTCGAGCAAAAGATCGTCAAAATCCAGCGCTTTGGCGTTGCGCCGCATAGTTTCGTAGCGCGGAAAAACGTCAGCAACGATACGCTGGAGCGGCAACGACGCCGTTTCGGCATATTCGCTGGCACGGATACCTTCGTTTTTGGCACCGCTTATCAGGCTCGCAACCGAGCGCGGGCTGTAGCTTTTTTCTGAAATCCCCTGCTCTTTCATGACTTGTTTTATGAAACTCAGCCGGTCGGTTTCGTCGAGGATCACAAAGTTTTTCGGGATTTCAATATGTTCGCCGTCATAGCGTAAAATCCGCACGCAAATACTGTGAAACGTCCCCATCCACGGCATGAAACCGCGGTGCGACGCGTCCTCGCCGAGGAGGTGCGCCAGGCGTTCGCGCATTTCTTTTGCAGCTTTATTTGTGAATGTCACTGCCAATATACTACTGCCAGCGAGCCCTTTGTTTTGCACAAGGTGAGCAATCCGGTGGGTAAGTGTTTTCGTTTTGCCCGACCCCGCACCGGCCAATATAAGCAGCGGCCCGTCGCCATGTTCGACCGCTTGGCGCTGTGCGTCGTTTAGTCCTGTCGTAAAATCACTCATACCTCATATATTGTATACGAAGCATGAGTGGTTTTGTGTTGTGGTATTGACTAAAGTAGCTTCAGGACGAAGATTAAGTACCCAGCAACAGCGCCGAGCAGTAGCATAAGGACGATGATCGAAATGTAAAACACGCCGTGGCTTTTTTTCGGTTTTTCGGGTGGCGTGAGCGGCTGGTGGTACTCGCTCGTGTCAAACACGGCATGTTCTTCCGCGTCAGGATGTTCCGCTACGACAGTGTACTGCGGAACGATCGACTGCGCAGCAGCAGTTTCACTATCTGTAGTGTATCTGATAATGGCGTCATCCGCCTCTACAGCGACAACATCGGAATGCAACTCAACCGGTAGCTCAACCTGAGGCTCAACGGCATGGGGAGAAATTTCCGACGCTTCATCTGTCGGTGCTTCATCATTGACTCGGGCGTCTTCATCGCTACTAACAAGGGCGTTGAGCGGTCGTTTTTCTACCTCTGTTCCCTCTATAAAAGGACTCTGGAGTGGTTTTTCAGACGCTGGCGTTTCGGGTTCGGGCTCTAGTTCGGGTCCAGCGGCGGCCTCAGCAACAGTCTCTGGCTCGCTCGTTGCTTCAGACGTTGTGGCTGGTGTTGTTTCTAGGTGATCTGGCTCACTTGGTTCTCGGTCCATTTCCTCGACAGGCTGTTCTGCCGGCTCAGGATCTGCAGTCGCTGCTGGTGACGCCTCGTCGTCAACTGGCGCAGTCGTTTTCTCGGTCGACGGACCTTCAACTATAGTGGCGCTCAGAGGTTGAATAGAGGTTGTTTGACGACGTAACGGAGGAGTTACTGGAGGCGTATCTGGTTGACTTGGACGCATCATATCGAACGAAGGATGTACCATGTCCATGAACTGGCCGCGCCGTTTCGTCGGAATCACCGTTGCGCTAGCCGAGCGTTCAGGTGCCACCGGAGTTTCTTTGACTGGCGGCGTTGCCTGAGAATCAGCCTGGAGCGCAGAGTGCACGGCTGCATCTAACTCGTCAAAATTTAAATCTTTCATGCCAGTCTTCTACTTTCTCACTCCACTTTCCTGTTTTTCCTCGACGGCGTCGTCGTGCGCTTGTTCAACAATCGCTGCAAACTCGTCGGCTTTTAGGCTTGCTCCGCCAACTAAAAATCCGTCAATCCCTTCGCCCGCGAGAAACTGCGGAACGTTGGCGCTTGTCACGCTACCGCCATACAACACGCGCACGGCCTCAGCCGCCTTTTTGCCAAACAGCGTCGTCACTTGTTTGCGGATCGCTCGTTCTACCTGCAAGATATCTTTTGGCGTGGGCGTTTGTCCGCTGCCGATCGCCCACACCGGTTCGTACGCAACAGCGATATGTTCGATCTCCTCGCCGGTCACGTTGGCAAGTCCGCTGTAGAGCTGGTCGTTGACGACCTCGAGCGTTTCGTTGTCGGCACGTTGCAGAGCTGTTTCACCGACGCACAAGATCGCTTCCATGCCGTTCCTTAGCACCGCCTGTACTTTCTGACGGATATCTCGCTCAGTTTCGTGAAAGACGTGGCGGCGCTCGCTGTGCCCAACTATTACATAGTCAGCGATCCCGCGGAGCATAGTTGCCGACACTTCGCCAGTAAAAGCCCCTTCGTCGCGCCAGTAACAGTTTTGTGCGCCCAGTTTAAATTGACGGCGATGTACCTGCAGGCTCAGCGACTGGAGTGTTAGCGTATTTGGACACAGCACGACGTCGACATCGCGATGTGTCGTGACTTTTTTGGACAGATCGTGCAGCAACAAACTTGCTTTCTGCACGTTGTTATACATTTTCCAGTTGGCAACGATGAGCTTTTTCCGCATGGCGTTCCTTTTCGTTACTTCTTGCTTATGGTTTATTGTACTCCAAAACCCTTCAGGCGTCCATAAGAGCTTCAACACCAGGCATTGGCTCGCCAGCCATAAGTTCAAGGCTCGCACCACCGCCGGTTGAAATATGCGTCAACCGTGCCGCTTTTTCGGCGTCCCAGTGCAGTACAAAGTCTGCCGTGTCGCCGCCACCAACAACAGAGGTAATATCTGGCCGCGCAGCCAGCGCGTCGGCGAGCCGCGCCGAACCGGCAGCGAACTGCGGGTTCTCCGTATAACCAACCGGGCCGTTCCAAACGACCGTCCGCGCATGTTCGAGTTCCCGCGCGAACCGCTCGGCTGTTGCGCTGCCGCAGTCAAGTATCATGTCATCATCAGTCACGTCAGAAATACCTTTTTCCTGCCGCTCGCCGTCTGTCGAAACAGCAACCGCTACATCGGACGGCAGCACAACAAAGTCGTCGACCGCTTCTCCTGCTTTTTTCGACGCCGCCTCGTAAATCGCCTGCAGTGTTTGCTCCTGACCATCTTCGACGAGGCTTTTACCGACAGGCAGCCCTTTGTAGCGCAAAAACGTGTTTGCCATCGCGCCGCCAACGATAACCTTGTCGGCAATCTCAACAAACCGTTGAACGACGCCAATCTTGTCAGATATTTTAGCGCCGCCAAGTATCGCGACAAGTGGTCGTTCAGGCGACTCGACCGCTTTTGTGATCGTCGCGTATTCTTTTTCGAGCAGTAGCCCTGCGACGCTTGGCAAAAACTGCGTTATCGCGCTGGTCGAGGCATGCGCCCGGTGCACCACGCCAAAACCGTCTTGTACAAAATAAGCCGCCCGGCTACTACGCGCCACTTGCTCGGCAAATACCGGATCGTTTGCTTCCTCTTCGGGGTAAAAGCGCAGGTTTTCCAGCAACAACACACTGCCAGGTGCCGCCTGGGCAGCCGCAGCGGTAACTGTGTCGCCAACACAGTCGTGCACAAACGCCACCGGCCGATCGAGCAGCTCGCTCAGACGTTGCGCTACCGGCTCAAGGCTCATCGAGGGATTTCGCTGGCCGTTGGGCCGTCCAAGATGTGACATCAACACCACAGTACAACCCCGGTCGAGCAGCGCACTGACCGTCGGGATACTGCACCGCACCCGATAATCGTCCTTGATACTTCCGTCGCTCTGGAGCGGTACATTGTAGTCAGCCCGCACCAGCACGGTTTTGCCGTCCAGCGTCACGTCGCGCATAGTTTTTTTGAAAAATCGGTTGTTCATACTGCTTATGATACCACATGAAAACACCGTGAAAACATACTTTTCACGGTGTTTTCACGCTTTTTCGAGCTAGAGCGTGCGTACGCGAATCGTATCGGTACCGCCTTTGACCCCTGGCTGTACGCCACTAACGAGGACAACTGGCACACCTGCTTGCAACATACCGTTGCCGACAAGTTCCCGTGCAAGCGGCATGCCGGCATGATCGCCATCTGGCCGTACAAAACTCTTGTTGGCGTAGAACAAAACCAGCTGTTGCGCAACACGTTTGCTTGACGTCACGCTGATGATCGGTACCGATGGACGGTTCGCAGCAATATACGCTGCGGTCGCCCCTGACTTTGTCTCTGCGACAATCGCTTGGGCGCCAACTTCGTTTGCAACACGTACCGCCGCTTCAGAAATACTGGCGGCAATACCACTTATCCCCTCTGGTCGCGCCAGTGGCTGCACCGGAACGTGCTGCTGCGTCGTCATGATCGTTCGTTTCATAGTTTGAATCGCTTCGATCGGATAATGTCCGTTGGCAGTTTCTTCGCTCATCATAATACAATCGACGCCTTGAATCACTGCGTTCGCAACATCGCTAATCTCTGCCCGTGTCGCCTGAGGGCTGTCGGTCATACTCCCAAGCACTTGCGTTGCAACTACGCTGACTTTGGCATACTTTTGGCACAAGGCGATAACCTGTCGTTGCACCGATGGCACGAGCTCTGGACCGACTTCATACGCCAGGTCGCCGCGCGCTACCATCACAGCGTCGCTCGCAGCGACAATCTGTTCGAGCTCCTGTGGATCAATCGCGGTTGTTGTCTCGACCTTCGCCATCACCAGTGCATCTGACCCTTTTTCCTGCAAATATGCTCGAAGCATGTTGATGTCGTCAGCATGATGCACAAAACTAAGTCCCACGTAGTCAAAATCTTTATCGATTCCCCAGTCAATATCGGCATAATCTTTCGGCGTCAGGACACTACCCCCAAAGTCAGTATCTGGTAAGTTAAGCCCTTTCTTACTCATGAGCTTGCCCGCATTTTCAGCTCGAATCCGCACCGTATCACCTTCGACCGCAACTACCGTCGAACGAATTTTACCGTCAAATAAGAAAATCGTCTCACCCTCGCGAACATTTTTGCTAAGGTCGTACTGAACCGGCAAGCGTTTACTGCCGTCGTGGTCGATCCCGTACACTAGTTCAAGCTCGTCGTCTTTCTCGACCGGTAGTATCATATCGTCTTTTAGCATACCGAGACGAATCTTTGGACCTTGCAAGTCCTGGTAGACCGCCACCGGCTTTCCAGCCTTCTCTGCCGCTTCACGCACCCAGCCAATCTGCCGCTCGCGTTCCTCATAGGCCCCATGGCTAAAATTAAAACGGAACCCGTTGACTCCGCTAAGGACCATCTTCTCGATCATTTCATAACTATCCACCGCTGGTCCGACGGTCGCAATAATTTTTGATCGTTTGTATATAATTTGACTCATATATCTAGTGTAACAGACCATGTAAGATTGAGAAAAGCTTGCACAGAGGACTTAGTGCTAGCGTTTTTGTCTACCTAAGAACCCAAAATAAAATCCTCATCGCAATGATGAGAATCTTTATTTGGTGACCTCGATTGGGGAAATATGGAACACTCTACTGGAGGACCTGCAGCATATTGGCTCAGGTATTGATGACTCACAATTTGAGCAGGATTGATGAGATGTGGCGGCTTTTGGGCAC
>JBLMYZ010000018.1:0-24427 GCA_050258575.1 Acidobacteriota bacterium | reverse complement strand
ATAAAGAGAGCAGGTTTTTGGCAAAACAAAAATCTGCTGGAGGAAAACGCTATGCCAAACGGTAGTGGTACTCATGTAGTTACTGACACCGGACAGCTCACCACCGCCCGACGAGAGTTTGAGGCGGATTTTGATAGGCCAAATATTCCTGTCATCCGCGAAACAGCCCCTACCCTTCAGCGTCAGATCGAAGAAAGTGCCGCGCATCTATACGACGCGCCCCGCGACGTCCCAAATAGCTTGCTCACA
Source organism: Acidobacteriota bacterium (assembly GCA_050258575.1). Taxonomy (GTDB): domain Bacteria; phylum Patescibacteriota; class Saccharimonadia; order Saccharimonadales; family Saccharimonadaceae; genus JAPUDS01. Next base: position 24,178 of record JBLMYZ010000018.1, on the reverse strand, counting down.
CAAGCAGTTGACCGAGTAAAGCTTGGTCTGCTGGGTGATTCATCGCAGTGGGACGAGGCAGTCCACGATATCGTTCAAGCAACACGTACTAACGAATGGTTGAAAGAAAGTTTTCGACCGCATACCGACTTGGGTGAGGCGACATATTATGACATTTTTGTTGCTGACGCAGCCCTTCCCCCGCGTCAATACGAGAAAGGCAATCTCGAGACACACGACTCGCAGCTCTCCACTGTTAGCGAAGCAGCCACCGAAGCGGCTCGCATGTCTCGCCGCACCCAACTTGTCTCTGCAGTGCATTCCGCACTCGTCGACAAAGCTGGCAAGATTTTTGACCAGGCGACTACAGCTGGCACCGATACGCCAGAGGCGCGCCAAGGTTTGTATGAAATCGTCACACTCGTCGACGCAGAAGAGGTTGCCGTCAAAACCACCCCAGCACGCGAAGCGTTTGAGAAAGCGCTCGGGCTGACCGACAACGACCCCATGAAACGCAAATCGCTCCTGAACCTCGCCCTCGACATGTCGGTTTCAGCCATGGATACACTGCCAGATACACCGTCAGCTTCGCACGGCGAAACATACCTAACGGCTGCGCGGTCGTTGTTCGACCTCACGTCAGAACCTGACTCTTTCCGACCGCATCTGTCCGAACGAGAAGCTCGCGAGTTCAGAACCCGCGCCTACGAGATGGCGACGTTTTGGCTACAGCAAGCAGAAACAGCATATAACGAGTCGCTCGACATCACGATCGGCAATATCACCCCTGACCGCCTAAATGAAGTTCGCCACCAACTCGAACAAACCGACGTCACCCTCAGACGCTTGCAAGAAATTGCCTGGTTCACCAATATTTTCCGCGATAAACTCGAAGAGTCAGAAAAGTACCTTCAGGGCACTCCGCGTTCGCTTGGTAGCAAAGCGATCATTCACGCCCTCCAAGCAGCCGACACCACCTACTGAACTCGTTCCGCCAGCTGACGCACCAATGGCAAGAGCGGCGTGACACCGTTCACCTGCGCCACTACGGCCGGTTTTTGGGCGCTAAGCAGGCGCAGTAGTTTGATGTGCTCGGTCGTAAACTCACCGTTTTCGTGAAACACAAACGCCATATCGTCAGTATCAAAACGGTAGTTTTTGTCCTCGACCAGTTTCATACCATTTGCGTCGGTCGCAAGGTTGAGACCCTGCCCCTGCAAGATCGCTAGCTGCAACCAAAACCAGGTTGCAGTAATGTCAAGCGCGATCGTCGGGTCATTTAACGACACTAACGTGGTCGCAAGCAGCTCGTAAAACGCCGGGTCGTTCACCTGTTCAGCGATGCGCGACACCTGTTTGATTGCCTCATAGCCGAACTGCATGCGTTCGTAGTCGGTCATGATGTACGCGAAAAACGTTTCCATCTTTGCGCCGGTCAGCGTCCACAGGTCGCTTTTACCCGACACAAGCGTCACGTCCGACACTGAAAACAGCTCAATCCCGCCCGCCAGGCGGCTTTTTTCACGTCGAACGCCTCTAGCCATCACCGCGACTTTGCCATGGTCAGGCGTCAGCAGCTGCACAACACGGTCAGCCTCGCCATAGTTTGTGCGCCGGAGAACGATCGCTTTAGTACGAATTGGTTTCATGCGGCGCACTCCTCGACACAGTCAACTAGCTGTTTTGGCGTGAGAGTTTGTTTGTCGAGGAATCGCACGACGCCGTACTGGTGGAGTGTCTCCGTTGACAGTGACAGTCCCGAGCACACGATAACTGGTAGGGATTGCGTATCGGTGTACGACTGAAGTTCATGCAGCAAGCCCATCGCCGTGTGACCTTCGAGTAGCATATCAACAACGCAGACGTCCGGTAGTTGCATATCAATGAGCTGTACTGCTTCCTGCGCATTTGCAGCCGACACAACCTCGTGACCAGCCCGTTCAAGCACACGCCGATAGCTGTCGCACAACCAGCGGTCATCGTCAATCAACAACACCCGGCTCATAACAGCGACAGTTGCGTCGAGTGCGGCATGAGCACTGACACGGTTACGCCGGCGTCACGGTGACAAACAAGACGTAGTTCGCCGTTCATCGTTCGAGCAAACTCAGAGGCAATCCACAAACCAAGACCGCTACTACGCGGACGGTCGCTCGGTGTTATCGGGCCGCGCCCAAACTGCTCCCGCAGCGTTCGCAACTGCGAACGCGCCAGCCGCGGGCCAAAGTCTCGCACTGAAAAGAGCACTCCATCGGCCCGTGTCGTTGCCGCCAGCACCACTCGCCCGTGTTCCGGTGTATGCTGCAGTGCGTTGTCGCACAGATTGACAAGCAGCGCCGTCAACAACGAACGGTGGCCGACGATCAACCCGTTACGGCGCGACACTCTCACCTCTATCCGCTGGTCGGACAACTTCGCCACTGGCTGCATTTCATGCGCCACCACATCGCAGAGAGCTCGTGTCTGTAACGGTTCTGTTTCAAACAGGGTGTCACTCAGACGGCTAGTTTTCGTCAGCTGATCAACCAAACGCAGGCTGCGTTCAACCGTTTGCTGCAAACGCTCAATAGTTGTCGTATTTTCTACACCATTTTCTGAAAGCTCTAGGGCGAGCTGCCGCATAAGCACCAGCGGCGCTTTTAGTTCATGTGCCGCCACATAGATAGACGGCAACCCTGGTGATCCCTCCTCATACTGGCCTCGCATATACCAATAGTATACCGGCTCATCCCCGTGATACGAAGTGTTTGTGGCTAAAAAGTTTACGGGTTAAAGTCGAGTGATTTGAGGATAACATCGTCGAAGTCGCCTTTGAACTCGGTCGAGTCGCTTGCGATGATAAGCGTTTTGTCGCGTACTTTGAACACTACCATAGACCCGGAACGCGACGTACTGAATTTACCGTCTAGCCGCACTCCAGTTAAGTTGTTAACGGTTATAGAGTTCGATGTTAGATCACCTTTTTTCACAAAACTATCCCATCGCTTGAGATACTGTTCATACTGAATACCGCTAATCTCGACTCGTGCGGCGAACGGTGTTGTCGTGCTTTCCTCTGGTACGTAGTTCGGGTGCAGATAAGCACGAAAATCTGTGCCTTTCAACCCATCGCTCGGTACATAGACACTCCAGGTCTTAGGAAAACTAAACGACACCGCACCGAGCTCATCGGGGGCGGCAAGTTTACTGTATGGCTGTTTTTCCCGTTCGAGGTAATCTTTTTCGTCAGCTTGTTTTTGATTCTCAACCGCAACAGTAACAGCGGCTTCTATTTTGCTGTCAACGTTGTCTTTCTGGTCGATGTAGTTCGTGTATGCCCACACAAACGCCCCGCCGAGAGCCAGCGCCAACACGCCAAGCAAAATCGAAACGACGAGGAGCGGGTTTGCCATGCCCTGTTCTTCTTTGATACTGCTCATGCTTCTACTATATCAAAAATCGTAGACATTGAAAGCGCCTACGACATGTGACGGCGTGCGGTTTGGCAGCAAAAACCCGTAGCTCACTAGTCGAAAATGCCGTCCTTGTTTGGTGTAGGTCGCCAGATAGTTGTCGAGTTTGGACATGAATGTTTCGGCAAAGAACACAAACACAACACTCGCGTCCTCTGGCAACTTATAGCGCCACATATCACCTTGCACGACGGTTGCCAGCCGTCGATAGCCGCGCAGTCGAAACCGAGCGATCCACACCAAAAACGGGTTCATTTCCACACCGCTTGCCCGCGCGCCCATCTGAACCGCCGCCAGAAGTACCCGACCGTCACCCGCTCCGAGATCGACCACATGATCGCGTGCGTTGAGTTCGAGAAAGTCAACAACTTTGTCCAAATCTTTTTTCAACGTCGGTACATACGGCGGACCAAACGCTACGACACCCAGCCAGGCAAAAAGCATAACACCAACCAACAACCAGAGAAGTACGTCAAGCGTCATGACTGATCGAACCGTTCTTTTAGAACAACAATATCGTTTTTGAGCGCCGCCAGGTCTGTTTCAATACCCTCAGCCAACTGCTGTGCAGCCTTGAAGCGTTCAACCGCCTCCTCGAGCACAAACTGATCGCTTTCAAACCACGCCACTTGTTCCGCGAGTTGTTGTAGTTTTTTCTGTATGTTACTTTTCTGTGACATGTTGTACCTCCGCTTGCAATACGTGACGACTTGTTTCTACTTCTACTATACTCCCTACCGTTGCCTTGCCGCGCAACAGCGCATACCCGCGGGCCAACACTGCGGACGGGTCGTATGCCTCCAGTAGCTGACGCTGGGTTTGTAGCCCCTCGTGCGTGGTGCGTATCGCTTCAGACAGCCGCCGCCAAAGAGTGTTCATGTCCTGACGCACCGAAATCCTTTGCCGCTCAACCGCCGACTCAGTGGCCGAAGCCACGCGCAGCACGGCATGACGTGCCTGCGCTGCCACTTCGGCGCGCTGCGGCACGATAAGCTGCGCCGCATGGCTGGGTGTGGCCGCTCGAACATCGGCCACTAGATCAGCCAGCGTCTCATCGGTCTCATGCCCCACGCCAACGATGGTCGGGATACGACTAGCAGCAATACTACGTACTAACTGTTCATCGTTAAAAACACTCAGGTCATCCGCGCTGCCGCCGCCGCGGATAATCGCCACCACGTCCGGCAATATTTCACGTTCGTTAAAAAACTGTAACGCCCGTATGAGCTGCTTGGTCGCGGCGTCACCCTGCACTTGCACCTGCGCTACCTCTAGGCGCACACCACCCCACCGCTCACCAACGAGGCGCATAAAATCTGCGTAACCGGCAGCAGCGGTGCTCGAAATAACTGCAATATTCTCCGGGAACTCTGGTAACGGACGTTTACGTTCCGCTGCGAACAACCCTTCTTTGTCCAGCTTGGCACGCAGCAGCTCATACGCTCGTTTGAGGCTGCCCTCACCCACTGGCCGTACCTCGCGCACTGTCAGGCTAAACTTGCCCCAAGCCGTCAGTTTCGGTGTCGCCACTACCTGAACACGCATACCGTCTTCGAGCGGTTGCCGCAGCTGAAATACCATCATGAAACAGCCGAGCGCCCCCTCGTTATCTTTGAGATCGAAAAAAACAAACTTGCCTTGGTTCACTTTAAAGCTCGCTACTTCGCCCTCGACAACCAGCACCGGATACGCATAGTCCAGCGTTTGGTTGATCAGCGCAATCGCTTCGCTAACTTGCAGTGGGAGCTTTTCCATACGTTTTGATCGCTCGATGATACGTGATATACCCAGTTGCGATAGCGATGAGAATGAGTGCAGTGCGCGCCAGTACCACCCCAGCCAACGCCACACTCGCAGATACACCGACAGAGGTCAAAAACACGACCATCATCGCCTCATACCCGCCCGCTCCGCCCGGCGTCACGAAAAACGCCCCGACCAGCCCAGCTAATCCGGTCGCGACCAAGATCGGCGCTGGGTTAACGACGTGACCAAGTGCCAAAAATGTGACGAAAAACAGCGCCGCTTCAGCAACGTTAAACACTAACCCCCACACGAACGGCCATAGCAACAGCTTCGGCCGCTCTCTGAGCGTTCGGTAGTCGCTGCACATGTCGTCAAAAAACGATGTGATAACTTCTGCGTTCACGATATCCTTTCTACGCCGAAGTAGTCGTTTAATTTTACGGTTGAGCAGCCGGTCTATAAACCGTTCAAAACGATTGAGCCGCTCTCGATGGCTAAACAAGTACATTGCCCCAAAAATACCAAGGATTATGAGGATAATAAGCCCGCTCGTAACAAGAATCGCGTAACGGTTCAGCCCGACATCCGCCGTGATCGCAAACAGCGCCACGACCGCAAGTACGGCATACGCTAAAAACGTCATACCAAACTTGACCACCTGTGCGAGTGTTGCCCGCCCTGTACTCACCCCTAGCTTGTTTAGCCGCCACGTCATATACGACACTCCTGACATGCCGCCGGTTGGAAAAACGTGGTTGACAAAGTTAAACTCCAGCGCCACCCACGCCGCCTCAAAATGCGACACTCTCTCGATATCGCCGCGCTGGCGGAGGTAGGAAAACACGATCTCTCCGTGGGCAAAATAGCTCAGAAACTGCGCCGGAATCACCAGCAAAAAGACCCAAACATTCACCCGCCCAAGCATCAAAAATGCCTGAGCGATATCGTGGCGAGCCAAAAACAACACCAGGGCGATCAGCACTAACGTCACAACATTTAGCCAACTCTTGAACGACATATGTTCTATTATACACTTCTCTCCTTTAGCTTTTCGTCTATACTAGAACCATGAAATGTTGTATTTTGGGCCGCCAACCAGAAATAGGTCTATTTGAACTTGAAACGTTGTATGGCGCGGAGCGCGTCCAGCTGTTTGGCGGCGGGTGCGCGCTCGTCGACGCCGACATCGACTTTGCACGGCTCGGCGGCAGCGTCAAAGTAGCTGATGTTGTTGCGACTACAACACTATCAGCCGCTTTTCGTACGATTCAAAAGCTCCTTCCCCAGCTCACGCGAACCATGCCCGCTGAGGGCAAAATAAAACTCGGTCTCAGCGCCTACGGTTTCGACGTAACACCCTACCAACTCGGCGGTGAGGCTCTACGCCTCAAAAAACAACTGCGCAGCTCTGGCCGCTCGGTCCGCGTCGTCCCCAACGACAGTCCCGCTCTCTCGAGCGCCCAAACCTACCACAACGCGCTCACTAGCGACCTCGGCCTTGAGTTTGTGATCGCTGCCAGCGGCGACAAAGTGGTAATCGGCCGCGTCACTGACGTACAACATATTGACAGTTACCGTATCCGCGACCGCGACCGCCCGAAACGCGACGCTTTTGTCGGAATGTTGCCGCCAAAACTCGCGCAGGTGTTGGTAAATTTGGCTGTCGGCGAGGAAAAGATTAGCGGACCAGCAGATCAAGAGATCGAGAGAAAGGAGGACTTCACGGTATTTGATCCGTTTTGTGGAACTGGGGTCGTTCTGCAAGAAGCAGCGCTCATGGGCTACAGTGTTATCGGCAGTGACATCAGCCCAAAAATGATTGACTACGCAACAACTAACCTCGAGTGGCTACAAGCAAACTATCACCTCCAACCCATCCTTCACAACCTCGAAGTCGCCGACGCTACCACCTATACCTGGCCGTTCTTGCGCTCTTCCGATCTTGCGATCTCACGATCTTGCCTTGTCGTCGCCTCAGAAGTCTACCTTGGCCAACCGCTTGGCGGACAACACCCTACAGAGGAAAAAATCCGCAGTATCGTCCACGACACCAACCAGATTGCGCGCGGCTTTTTGGCCAACCTCGCGCCGCAGCTTGCTCCTGGCACGCGTCTCTGCCTCGCCCTACCCGCTTGGTATGTCGACGGACACGACTACCACCTGCCACTACTCGAGGACCTCGACCAGCTTGGCTATACACAACACCAACCCGCACACACAAAGAAACCGGTTGTTTACCGGCGGGAAGATCAGATCACAGCACGCGAGATCGTCGTTCTTGTGGTCAAATAATCGCCCGCGGACCGTTTAGCCCGCGCGGCCGGTTAGCCAAGCTGTCGCTGCGTCCAGCATTGAACGCCCTTCTGGCCGCCACCGACTCTGCCAGCGGTCGTGCTTTTGATGGTACGCGAATAGTCATCATACGCTCTGCGCGGCGTTGCTCCAGAGGCTGCTCAGCACGAGGACGACGGTTTTCAACTATGCGCGACGAATTAGAGTGATTTCTTAAATCTGACTTTTTGGTTTGTTTTGGTTGGCGATTTGATGCGAACGATAACATATGTTCATATTACCAAAACATAAGCGTTTTGTCAAGGTGTCTGAGACGCTATGGCTTGTATTCTGCTTGTGCTATACTTATCTTCAGATGAAACAGAACTATTTTCGCGGTCTTGTTGCAGTTCTCGCCTGCCTGGGATTGCTCCTTCACGCCTCGCCCGCCTCTGCAGGAGTTCACAGCGCTTATTTTGTCGCTCCAGAGGAAGTAACCGTCGGTCAAACCATAACCGTTCGCGTCGTCGCTCACCTCTCGAAAGATCGTTTTTCAAACTGTTTTGCCAAAGGGGTGATTTCAAGCTCGAAAAACCTCGAAGTCGTTTCAGCCGTCGCAAACACTTACCCGGCAAAGCTTACTATCTCCACGTCGGCGCATGCGGTCGATATAAGCGCCGAGCACTGTGACGAGGGCTTTAGTGGCACATTTACCGTCCTCACCATCACCTACCTCGCAGTCGTCCCTGGCACGGCGAGTATTACCTCGAACTCATGGCGAACCAACGATATCCAGCTCAACGGCACTGTGGCAAACCTCAGTCCGGTCTATGTCACCGTTATCGGCGGTAAATGTCCAGAAGGATATGTTGGCACAACGCCGAACTGCACCCCTGAAGAAGCCGAATCGCCCGACACCAACACCTATATTCAGGGTGTCAAGCTCAACAATACTATTCGCACCGTCACCGTTACGTGGATCACTAACCACCCCGTGACCGAAACGTCACTTGTATACCAAAAACCTGGCTCGAACGCGCCGCAAACCGCCGAGATCACCCAAACCAACAACACCAACTTTAGCGCGACGCTTCCCTGGCTCGACCCCTACGACGCGTACACGTTTGACATTACCGCAACTAACAAAGACGGCAAAAAAATCTCTTATAGCGGCACCGCCACAACGAAAGGATATCCAGTCAAGATTACCGTTACACAAAACAACCAGCCAGCCGCCAATGCCACCGTTGTTATCGACGACTACAGCTACACGACCGCAGCTGACGGGACGTTCGAAGCAGAAATGCCTGACGGCCGGACAGCGCTCCGGATCAGTAAAGATGGCGCCACGGCGCTCGACAGTATTTTTGTTGAGAAACTTGAGCCGAAAAAAGACGACTCTGTCGATACTCAGACCTTTCAACTAACCCTGCCGACCGACACTACCGCCGCTGGCTCATCTGTTCCGTGGCTCGCGATTATCCTCGGCTTTTTGGTTCTTGCCGCTGTTGGCGGCGGCGTGTACGGCTGGTTTTTCGTTAAAAAACGCCTCAAAGCCCCAGTTGCAACACCAAAACAGTAGGTTTTTTGCTGGCAGCACTTGCATTTTTTCCCTGTTTTTGATAAACTATTTCCCAGTCATTATATCAGTCTATAAGGAGATTTTATGTCACATGTCAAAGCTGGCGGTACCGCCAAAAACGTTCACGACTCTCCCGGCCAGCGCCTCGGCGTCAAACTATTTGGCGGCCAAAAAGTCAAAGCTGGCGGTGTTATTGTCCGCCAAGTTGGCGCAACCAAACAAGCCGGCCCGGGCACATACATGAGCCGTAACTTCACCATCCATGCTGCTCAAGACGGCGTCGTTGGCTTCAAAGAAGTCAAAACCCGCCGCTTTACCGGTAAAACTGCTCGTCGCACTCAAGTCGTTGTTGAGTAAACGGTAAACCCTTAGCTCTCGTACTCACCCTTTCTCGAGGGTGAGTTTTTTAAGGCAACGCTACTCTGGACGTATGACGCGGCGCGGCTGGTTCCAGCTGTCCGCGCCGTCTGGAGTATAGCGGCCTCCTTCTGGGGCAATCAGCCCAGCTACAGCGCGCGTACCAGTCTTGCCGAGAGGATATACTCAGCCTGACGCGGTAGCGGCTTCATAGCCGCGAGATCTTCTGGAGCTAGTCGCCCTGTTTCACCAGTAGATACATTGATAAATAGCCCGCCGGAAAAGACAGCAAATACCTGCCCAGTGCTATCTACCCGATGCCGCACGCGGTCATCGGTAGGTGGTATTTCAGGATGGGTTGGTGCTGGTGTTGATTTTTCACTATCCATATTTAAAATTATAGCATTTTTGATGCTATTTGTCAACTGGTGGCGCCTTCTGTGGTCAGGCCTTCGTATCGACACCTAGGTGGTGTTTAATACGTTCGACAACATCCCCAATAACAACTTGCGACTTCACGAGATAATCGTCTGCGCCAAGCTCTTCGGCGCGTTCTTTGTCTTTTGGCTGTGACAACGCCGTTAACATGATGACATGCGTGTTAGCGGTCTCTGGTGTGTTTCGAACAATATCTAGCACGTCGAACCCGTTGACTTTTGGCATCATGGCGTCGAGCACGACAAGGTCGGGCTTAAACTCGACGATTTTCGCGAGTGCCAACTCGCCGTTCGAAACATGCTCGACAGTAAAGTTTTCCAGTTCGAGCCGCGACCGATAGACGTCGGCAAGCGCGCTATCATCTTCAACAAGCAAAATCTTCTTTTTATCCATACCACCTATGGTACACCAGTTCGGTTATGGTTACAAGCAAGACACACGAAAATCCACCCGAGCTAACTCGAGTGGATTGGGACCTTCTTCTACCGCCTGTGGTGTTTTAGCAAAAGTATCGTAGTCTACTTTTGTTCGCCCTACAGGGCAGCGACCGTCTGTGTCATGCTTAGCGTATACGTACCTGCGACCTGGTTAGCTGGAATCGTCTGGGTAAGCGTCGTTCCTGTCATGTAGCCGTTCCAGATGTCTTCCAGTGAAGCGGATGACGTTGCTAGCGTGATCGGTGTAGCCGCTGCTGCACCACCGGTAAACGACGTGCTCGTGCCTTTAGAAATAGCGGTTGTTGAACCAGTCAACGCTGTCCAGTTGCTACCGCTTGGGTTAACCGTCAGACGACCAAGAGCAACAGTGTCGTTGAAATCGTAGTTGTCTGTACCGCTCGTCCACTTGCCGTTTGTTGGGTCAGTGGCGTTTAGGCTCAAGCTAAAACCGTTGTTTGCCCCGCCTGGGTTGTCGACCGAAATACGTTGCGACGCTGTTCCAAATGTACCGGTTGCCGTCTGTTGGCTAGTTGAGACTGTCGTGGCGTTCATCATAATCGTCGGGTTACTCAAAATAGCGTTTGATGCGTCCCGAATATCGGTCGAGATTGTACCGCTCGTGATCGACTGGCTTAGTACCGATGTAGCGGTGAGTGCTGCGTTGACTGGCGATGCGAACCCGACGACGGCAACGGCCGCTACGCCAACTGGCAAAAGAAAGAGTTTCTTTTTCATTGTGGTGTTTTTCCTTTTTATTTTTTACTTCACTATGTATGATGTATGTTTTCCGTTTCTCTACCCCCTCTCCCACGCCGGCCTACGTGGCAGCAACCGTCTGCGTCATACTAATCGTATACGTGCCAGCCGGCTTTCCAGCTGGAATCGTTTGCGACAGTCCGATACCTATTACATAGCCGTTCCAGATATCTTCAAGCGTGGCGGAAGCAGTTGCAAGCGTAATCGCGGTCGAGCCGCTAAACGTCGCGCTCGTGCCTTTAGTGATAGCTGTCGTTGATCCCGTCAACGCTGTCCATGTTCCAGCTGATGGGTTAACCGTCAGCTGGCCAGCAGCCGCGCTGGCGCCGTTATACGGATATGTGTTGCCACCACTAGTCCAGGTTCCCGTTCCTGGAACTGTAGCGTTGAGCGTCAGCGTAAAACCGTTAGGCGCCCCGCCAGGGTTGTCGACTGACAACCGCTGCGATGCCGTACCGAGTGTACCAGTCACTGTTTGTGTGCTTGTCGAGATTGTGGTTGCGTTCATGTTGAACGTCGGGTTTGACACGAGCGCGTTGGATGCATCACGAAAATCTGTTGAAATAGTCCCATTGTTAATAGTTTGGCTCAAAGTCGAAGTTGCCGTGAGCGCAGCATGAACCGGTGTCGTAAAACCAGCCAGTACAACAGAGAAGATCGTCGCACCAAGCAGTACCTTTTTGTATTTCATATACTCCTCCTATATCCGTGCCTCGGAAAAAGAGGCCGGCGTTTTTGTTTTTATATGATATATACGTCTACTCTCTCTTTGTTTTTTGTAGACTATGTACTCACTCTACCACAAGCTTTTTATTGGTGCAATAGGTAAAATGTTTTTTACAACGTTGCTAGAGCGGCGTCTTTCTGAGGGTCGCGTTGCGCCTGATAATCTTCTTCTGTCATAGTAACCGTCGTATCTGGCTCGATCCCCTTTTTGTCAACGTTAGCACCTTTCGGAGTGTACCATTTGGCGACCGTCACTTTCAATTCGCCGCCGTCAGCCAGTTTTTCCACCACCTGCATACTGCCTTTGCCGTAGGTTTTTTCTCCTAAGAGGGTTGCCGCTCCATGGTCGCGCAGTGCAGCCGCAACGATCTCGCTTGCGCTCGCGCTTCCTCCGTCAACCAAGACGATTGTTTTTATACCTTCCAGCGGCGCGTCGTTACCGGTTGTGAACGTTGAGCGTATCGTACCGCCTTTGCGTTCCGTTGCAACAGTTTTCTGCCGCAGCCATAACCCTGCTAGCTCTTGAGCTGCGGTGACATATCCGCCAGAATTACCGCGAACATCGAGAATCACACTGCTCACCCCTTGATTTTTGAACTTGAGCGCTTCAGATCTCGCGAGCTCTGCTGTGTCGTCACCAAACCGTGAAACACGCATATATCCGACCCTACCGTCTTTGAGCAACTCTGTAGTGACGCTAGGTGTCGAGATGACGTCGCGCGTCACGCTCACTTCCTGAGTTGTGTCGCCACGCAAGATAGACAACTTCACTGTCGTCCCCTTTTCACCGCGAATTTTTAGTACAGCCTGACCAGCCGACATCCCCGCTGTTTCCTCGCCATTCACCGCTAGTACACCGTCGCCGGATTGTAAGCCCGCCGCCTTCGCCGGACTGTCGTTGAGGACGCTGATGATAGTAATAACCCCAGCGGTCTTGCCGATTTCTGCACCAATACCCTCGAACGTGCCATTCAAATCATTGGAGAAACTTGCCGCTTCTTCGGCATTAAAATACATCGTGTGCTGGTCGCCCAGCGCGTCAACCATGCCGTGTTTTGCCCCATCGAGAAGTTTGGTTTTATCTACCGTGCCATCATAGTTTTTTAGCAGCGTGTCGTACAAGTTATTTAACGACGAAAAATCAACTGTCTCGCGCGCAAATAGCGGGGATAGTTTATAGGCTCTTGTCCCCAAGATAAACGCCACTATTACCAATACCGCCATCAACACCATCGCCGTTGCACGCGGAATCTCCAACATAGCGCGCCCAGACCGTGCACTGTCCTGACGGTTCGCCTCACCGGCAGAGCGCTTGTTATCCTTCCTGTATTTCATCTGCCACCCAGTATAGCACAAGAGCAATAGTAAGACGCGTCTTTAGTCGTTGATGTGGTAGTTTACAGATATGCGGTTAGAAGTATATAAAGGTGAGGCCGCTCGGGTTGACATCCATCTCGCTGTATTCGCCTCGAACGCCCCAGTTGAACTGGCTGACATGGATTGTGCCGTTACTGTTAATACCTTCAACATACATGACATGTCCGTAGTAGCCGACATACATCACTGCAGCCGAGCCAACTTTTGGTGTCGAGCCGGTGGCAATACCATCAGCGCGAGCACTCGCCGGCCACTGGTTTGCGTTACCTCGCCCACCCCAGTACGGCATATAGCGGCCGGAAGCGGCGACTTTCCAGGCAACATAGCTCACACACTCGCGGTTATACATACCCCAGTTGTCGACAAGCGTGTCCTGTGCAGCGTAGCACCACACTCCAGGATACCCGCCGCAGCCAGCACCGCCTGAGGTCAAGTTGGCAACCGAGTAAGTGCGCGACGCGGCAACATTTGCAGCAGCCTGCTGCGAACGCAGATCGGAGATGGTTGACTCGCGCTGTCCGATAAGCGTCTGGTAGGCTGATTCTTGGCCCTGCGTATCTGCGAGCAACTTAGCCTGTTCGGCTTCTTTAGCGGCGAGAGCATCGCGCTGGTCTTTCTGATCAGCAAGGACGCGTTCGACATCTGTTTTTTGCTGGGCAAGCTGCTCGCTAAGTTTGACGATGCTTTTTATAGACTCTTGCAGCTGATCTTGGATTGACATGTAGTAATCTTGCGATGTCACGTAATCACCTACCGAATCGCTACCGGCCAACACCTCTATAGGGGTAGTTTCCGAATCAACCGCCATGTCGGCAATAGTAGCCGATAGGACGTCTTGTTGGTCAGCGAGTTTTTTCTCGTTCGCGGCGATATCGACGAGTAGTTTGTCGTACTTAGCCTGGCTAAGGTCGACTTGTGCTTGGATAGTGTTTTTCTGTGCTATCAAGCTGTCAACCGCCTGTTGCAACGACGCCGACTGCTCTGACAAACGAGCTGCTTCAGACTGATAGTTGTTGATCTCGGCTTCGATGGCACTAATACGGTCGTCGTACGAGTCAGCATTTGCAGGCGGAGTGACCGAAAAAGCGCTGAAAAATGCCACCAAAAGCGCCAAGGCCACGAGCGTGTAGCGCGTGGGTTTTTTTCGGAGCAACGAAGTGGTGGACGTATGCTTCATAAAAATACCTGACTACATTTAAGCATAAGCTGTATCGTTAGTCAATACTTTTCTTTCACTTTGTCGTCTACACGCGCAGATAACGGCGAACTGCAAGCCGTGCCGAGACAATACCAATGAGCGCACCGACAGCAATCATCCCGACAAGTATCAGTGGTGAAAGTGTAATAACGGCTTCGTGGAGCGACGACGTTGCGATACCATAACCGCGCAGTTTTGGTTCGAGCGACAAAAAACCGACGATACCGAGAATTGTTGCAATAACGGCAGCGATAAACCCGTACATCACCGCTTCTACCACAAACGGACCGCGGATAAACCCTTTGTTTGCACCGATCAGTTTCATCATCTCGATCTCGTCGCGGCGGTTAAAGATCGCCATGCGAATAGTGTTAAAAATAATCAACATAGAGATTGCGGTAAACAAAACTCCAGCGACCAGACCGATTTTTTCCGCCGTCGAAGCCCAGCGGCCGATTGTCTCGATAACGCGTTTATTTTCGCCGGTAAAGGCTGGTTTGAGGCGCGGGTTTGTCGTGAGCGCATTTACGACCGCTGTGTCGTCTTTGACTAGTTTCGCAAGTGATGCCGTGTTGTTCGGATCTTTCACGACAACTCTCAGTGACGGCGAAAACGGCACGGTCGGCAGATCGGCGATCACCTGCAACTGCTCTTTTGACAGATTATTTTTCGCGATAAAAGCACTTCTCGCTTCTTCGAGCGTGGTATATGTCACAGACTGAACATTTTCATCGGCCTCAAACTTTGCCCGCACCGTCTTCACCTCGTCGTTTGTGATATCAGAACGGAGGTAGATAGGGATATCCACTCGCTGGCGTAGCGTACTAACCGTGTCGTTTAACACTACCCGAGCAATTACCGCCGAAAACACGACGAGTAGCGTGATCGTCATCACTGCCGTTGCCGCTGTTGTGAGCCAAGCATTGCGTGAAAAGTTATTGATCCCATAGCGAACCATGCGCGTCCAGGTAATCCATGTGCGGCGAAACGGTTTGCTGCCAGCGAGCTGGACATGGGCGTCAGTTGTTGTCGATGATTTTTTGACGTTCATTGGCGGTACGTTCCTTTCGCTTGGTCAGAGACGATTTTGCCATGGTCGAGTGTAATCACCCGGCGCTTGAGCTTGTTAACGATTTCGGCGTTGTGCGTCGTCAAAATCACCGTCGTGCCGTATTTGTTGATTTTTTCCAGCAACCGCACGATATCCCAGCTGTGTTTCGGGTCAAGGTTACCGGTCGGCTCGTCGGCGATGAGGATTTTGGGCTGGCGTACAACCGCTCGAGCGATCGCGACGCGCTGTTTTTCACCGCCAGACAACTGGTGCGGGAACTTTTTTTCTTTGCCGGTTAGCCCGACCAGTTCGATCACTTTCGGCACGGTTGATTTGATTTCGCGGTTCGTCATACCGGCAATCTCAAGCGCAAAAGCGATATTTTCAAACACCGTGCGCTGCGGCAAGAGTTTGAAGTCCTGAAACACCACGCCGATTTTACGGCGCAGCAGCGGAATATGCTTGTTGCGTAACGTATCGTAGTCGATACCGCCGACAACAATCTTGCCACTTGTCTGTTTCAGCTCGCGTGTCAAAAGTTTCAGCAGCGTGGACTTGCCTGCCCCGCTCGTGCCAACGATAATCACAAACTCTTTTGGCTCAATATGAAGTGAGACGCGGTTCAGCGCCGTGCTGCCGTCTTTCGAGTATGATTTCGTAACCCTGTCCAATAAAATCATGGCAATAAGTATTCTACCATAATCACGTTACGATAGCGAATACCCAGACAGACCCTAGTGATGTGTGTGGCCCTTGTGTTCGATCGTGAGCTCGCCGTCAGCCGCGTCGGATTGTTCGTTTAGCTCCTGTTCGCCGGCCGTAACTGGCTCATTCACTACTGGCGACTGATCGGCAACTGGCTCGTCTCGCGGAGCTGGCTCTGCCGGCAGTACGTCCGGTTGCACGACTACTAGCTCTTCAGCCACTGGCGGCTCTTCTGGCGACATCTGAGGAGGCAGTGGTTCATTCTCGGGCAATTTTGTCTGAACCGGCGGTACATAGGCTGTCTCTGGCTGAACGGAAGTGGTCGGCTGAACTGGCGCGCTACTGTAAATACCAGTGAGCGGCGCCCACGCCTCGGTCGTTTTTCCGCGGCGGCGTTTCAGTACAATCACCCCGACTATGGCAACAGCAGGTACAAGCAACAGCAGCAACCACCACAGAGACACGCCTCCGCCTGCCGATTGGTCCAGCTGGTAGGTAAACTCCTGAACCGGAACAGCCCCCTCGCTGTCGTTGACGCTCAAAGCTTCTACCGGAATCGTGATCGACTGCCGCAGCGTGCCATACTCAAGTGTTGCCGAAACATTGCCGCTCGGTAGCTCGATAAAGATCGCGCCGCCTTCGTCGGTAGTATATACATAGTCCAAAACTGTGATTTTAGCATCTTTAACATTGTTGTTGTCTTTTTTCACGTTTATTGCTACCGGATACCCGCGCGTTGTGATCACACCGGTATACGTCGCATCTTCACCTGCCGCAGTTTTTCCGCCGATAATAAAATCATAGGCCGAGTACGCATCTAGTTCCGTAAGAAAAACTGCGTACGCTTCCCCGTCGCGCTGTAGTGTGCTCGGGTCAAGCTGTTTTTTTTCTTCGCCATGTTTGCCGTAACTAAGCGTTATATCGTGTAGTCCGTTCGCTGCTTGCCACTGCAGTTTGGCCGAGGTGATATACTCTGTCACAAATACCTGAAAAATCGAACCGGTCGTGTCTTCTTTCGCTTCAGCTGGTGCGGTCGGTGTTGGTATGGCCGTCTCAGGGCTCGGCGTCGGATTTGATGCAGGGGCCGATGGTTGTGTTATAGGGGTTGATGGCGTTGTAGGCGTCGTTGGACTTGGGGCTTGCGTAGGCGTAGGAGCGGGAGTTGGCGTCGGTGTGGGTGTGGGTGTTGGTGTTGGTGTTGGTGTTGGCGAAGGAGGTGTTGTACAGTTAGGCGGCGTTCCTATCTGTCCGGCCGGACATGACACTTCATACACAGGAAATGATATGCGGGACACTGTTATCGCTCGAGAACTAAGCAATATCGTATCGTCCGGAGTGGCAGCAACAGTAGTTGTTCCGGAGGTCACAGCGCGTACTGTCATATCGACGAGTGTATACGTCCCTGGCGAGGAGACTGTCCTCGTACTACAGCCGCTTCTGTTCTGAAAAGATACTGTCGAAGATGTATAACTTACTTCAGTCGACGGATATGTTTGTTGATTTAAACCGATTATTTGCAGTTGCGGTGATACCGTTAAGGTTCCGGCGGTACCACAGAGCCAAAAGCTAGTCGGTGTAGATAACCGAAGCGTTATTTTACTCGTTTCCCCTACTCTCAGTTGTGTTGGACCGCTTATTGTCACCAGTGTCGTCGTTTGAGCTTGGGCTGTCGCGGCTAGTAGACCAAACAACTGCACCAAAACTAGCGCAGTCATACTCCGTGCGAGTAATCGTGTCAGACGTTGCTTGTGGCGGTGATACATAGTACGGGTTATTTCACATTCTCGAAGAGACCGCGTCGGCGTGCTGCTTCGTACATGTCCTCAGGCTCATCTTGACGCGGTGACTGTTGGACTGGCGGCGGTGTGGGGACAGCTTGCTGCAAAGACGGTGTTTCAGGAAGTGTTGTGTTAAAATCAACAATATCTGGCTGCGGTACCTCTTGCGGTTGTGTTTGTGGTACGTTTTGCTGAACTTGCAGCTCACCGGTCGGTTGTTGCATAGCGTTCTCATCTGATGGTAACGCTATAGCGGCCGCTGTCGCTTCAACCCCCGGCGCCGTGCCAACTAATGGTGGCGTCATATCGGAAACCCCTGACACAGCGGGACTGGCCGCTACTGCCTCTGAGGTTGTCTGCAACGAAAACGGCGGCGTCATACCAGGCTGCGCCTCGACAGGCGGTACAGCAGTAACTGGCGGCGCAACGACAGCTGGCGGTTGTTGTATGGGTGTAGGTGCCGCTGGTGCGACATACACCGGAAGGTTTGTTTGACGCGATCGCTTGGCGCGAATAACGAAAAATATCACCACTCCCACAACGAGCAGCAGCCCAACGACCCCTGCAACAATAACAACTAGCGCCGACCCGCCAGACGACGTTTGTTCTTTCGTCGTTTCTTCATTTGCCGCAGGAGCAGCAGTGGACGCCGGCAGCGTAATACTAAACGTTTGCATCTGCTCCGCCGCTTTGACCGCTATCGTGTAACGAATTCGGGCGTCTTGATACACAACAACCACATTGGCCGTACCTTCTGGCGCGGCAAGTTCAACCCAGCCCTCTTCGTTTGTCGTGTATGTTTCACCTCCGAGTTCTATCCCTACCCCAGAAACTGTTGCGTCGCCTTGGTTGACGATGAGATGTATTTTGTAGGTTTTTTGATCGCCTGTAGCTGCCTCTGTTGACTGGGCGTTCACTACCTGTGCCCACAGGCCGCCGATTACTAGTGTCGCAAGCGCGACAAATCCCACAACAAAACGCATCATTTTTGATTTCATATATTTAGTGTACCATACTGCTTACGCTTGCGGCGAAGAAATGGTCTGCTGCTCTAGCCACGCCTCCATGAACCCGTCCAGGTCGCCGTCTAACACCGCTGCAGTGTCCTTTTTTTCGTGTTTCGTGCGAGTATCTTTGACCTGCTGGTACGGATGTAAAACATAGTTTCGTATTTGACTGCCCCAACTCGCCGACTCGCCCGCCCTGAGGTCGGCGAGTGTTTCGGCGTGCTGTTCGAGCTGCATATGTGCGAGCTTGGAACGCAAAATCTTGAGCGCCGTCTCTTTGTTTTGCAGCTGTGAACGCTCGTTCTGAATCGCCACCACCGTACCGGTCGGCACATGCGTCACCCGCACGGCACTGTCGGTAGTGTTCACCGACTGGCCGCCATGACCGCCCGCGCGGTAGACGTCTATTTTCAAATCTTTTTCCTCGAGAGCGACTTCTTCTGGCGCGTCGATTTCCGGCATGATCTCAACCAGTGCAAAGCTCGTCTGGCGCAAATTGTCACTGTTAAATGGACTAAGCCGCACCAGCCGGTGAACGCCGTGTTCGCTCTGCAGCTTGCCATAAGCGTACGGGCCAGACACGCTATAGGTCGCGCTTTTGACCCCAGCTTCTTCACCAGTCGAGCGCTCGATCAGTTCAGTTTTCATGCCATGTTTTTCTGCCCAACGCAAGTACATCCGTTCTAACATCTCCGTCCAGTCTTGCGCATCTGTCCCACCGACTCCCGCACTGAGTTTCAAAATCGCCGCGTGATCGTCGTACTCGCCCTGAAACAATAGCTCTTTTTGGAGTTTGCCGTAGGTCTGCTCCATCGCCGCCACCTGTTCCTCAAACTCAGGCAACAAACTGTCATCACCCAGGTCCATCAGCTCTATGATATCTCTCGTTTGCGCTTCCAGTGTTCGCCACGGCTCAATCTGCGCCCTGAGGCTAGCTGATTTTTTACTCAAATCCTGCGCCCGCTCGACATTTGCCCACACGCCGCTGTCAGCTAACTGCGTATCCACCTCGGCGAGCTCACGCTCTTTGTCGGCTACTCGCAACTGCTCGATCGACGTCTTCAGCTTCGACTGCAGCGCTTTGACCCGTTCTCGTAAAGGATTCATACATCCATTATACTGAATTCTATGGTAAAAATCGGTGTATTTGACTCGGGTATCGGCGGCCAAGCTGTCGCCGAGGCGCTGCAACGACTCATTCCGGAAGCGCTCTTAACAGTGGTAAACGACCGCGAACATGTGCCGTACGGCTCGAAAAAGCCCGCCGAAGTATTACAGCTCACCGCTACAGCCATCCAACCGCTCATCACTGAACCGCACGACGTGATCGTTATCGCCTGCAATACCGCTACAACCGTTGCGCTCCCAACGCTACGAAAACAGTATGCTCATCAGTTATTTATCGGTCTTGAACCGATGGTGAAACCAGCTGCCGAAAATACCAAAACCGGTACGATTTGCGTCTGCGCCACACCGGCCACGCGTGCAAGTAGGCGGTACAAAGAGTTAAAAACAGCCTACGCACACGACGTGACCGTTCTCGAACCGGACTGCAGTACCTGGGCGGCGATGATAGAGGCAAATAACGTCAATCAGGCAGAGATTCGCCGCACTATCGAGGAGGCGCTCGCTCGCCGCGCTGACTGTATTGTCCTCGGCTGCACCCACTACCACTGGATCAAATCACGTATTGAAACCATCGTCGCCAACCGCGCCCTCGTCCTCGAACCCCCCGATGCTATCACGCGACAGGTGCGCCGCCTCCTCGCTCTGTAGTTCTCTTTGTACCCTCCCGTCCGCAGTTTTTGATTTTTAGTTTCATTTTTTTAAACGACCGTTCCAGTTTTGAAACTATCCTACATCAGCGACTTAGCTGCTCATACCTTGTTCTATATCACCGCACCAGTGCCAAAATGCCACTGGTGCGCCATTTTTTTCCATCACCAAAGCATGTTTTGCCGGGGTGTGCTGTGCGGATACGTTGCTGATCACTTCGTTGCTGTTCAAAAAGAAGCCTACGTGTCCGGTGGTTGCGCCGTCGCTCGAAGCGTATTCCACGACATCACCCGCTACAGGGGTTGCTGTTTGAGTCCAGTGTGCAGACTGCTCAAAACTCTTCACCGTAGAAGTCACTGTGGCACGCACCGCGTCGATACGCCCAAACAAGAAAAGGACTGATGTGACAAAAAGCGCGCACGAGCGGTCTCCGTCCCTCGCCGCATCGCTCTCTTCCCCATTCTCGTCTGTTACATACAAATGCCGGAACATATTCGTCCCGATCGCCCCCAAAATAGCCGCTTGGTAATTTTGATCGGTGTTAAGCACGAGCTTACTCACCGAGCGCCTCCACTGCTGCGACGAATTGCTCACCGCGGTCGGTATAGTTCGCGAACATTCCAAAACTAGCGCTGGCGGGACTAAGGATAACAACATCTCCTGGCTGCGCCCAGTTGGCCGCGGCAGCGACAGTCGCTGACATGCCTTGCTCACCGGTTTCTACAACCGGCACACCCTGTTGACGGCACAACTCGGCTATCGCTGAGCCAGTTTGGCCCATGGTGACGACTCGCGCAGCTCTGGCGCGGCATTTTTGGACCAATTCGTCGTAGGACGCACCTTTGTCGGAACCGCCGAGAATGATGACTTTCGGCTGGCGAAAACTGTCGAGTGCAGCAATAGCGCTGCCGGGAGTTGTCGCGATACTGTCGTCGTAGTAGGCAACCCCGCCAACTTCGCGAACAAATTTGAGGCGGTGCGGTAGCCCTGTAAACGCCTGAAGTGCCTCGGTGACAGCGTCCTTACTATGGGTATACTCCCATGCAGCCGAGATGGCCGCACAGGCGTTCTCGACATTGTGCTGACCTACTACCTGTAGCGTATCGACGCTACATATGGGGTCGTTTTGAACAAAAAATGTGTTCTCTTTGACGTAACATGCGCCTTCTTCTGGCACGCCAAAACGTCGGGGCTGCGAGATCTCAGACGTTTCTGCAACCTGCTTTGACAGCATATTTGTCGGGTGATAAAAACAGGTATTCCCCACGACCTGGTGGCGACGTATATTTGCTTTGGCGCTGACGTATTCTTTCATGTCGCGGTGAACGTCCTGATGGTCTGGTTCTATCATGAGCACGACAGCAGTGTGCGGGCTTTTTTCGAGATCCCACAGCTGAAAACTCGACAGTTCGAACACCACCACATCATCCGGCTGGATACGCGGCAGGACGTCGAGCGCTGGCACGCCTATATTTCCTACCAAATGTACAGTTTTACCAGCTTGTTGCAATATATTTGCAATAAGCGTCGAGGTTGTTCCCTTGCCTTTAGTGCCAGTCACGCCAACTACGGTCTCGGGACACTGCGCGAAAAACTCATTTGTCGCCGACCATACCTTGTGCGCCGAAGCGAGCTTGTCTGGCCGAAGCGACGCTGTACGCACCACCATGTCAAACTCCTCGAGCTGTGAAAACACTGCTGCGCCAGTCCGCGACGCTACGCCCTCTGGAATCTGCACCGACTCGGACTCGTCGAGCACGGTTACGGTGTCACCTTTGGCTTGCCAATACGCCAAGTTCGCTCGTCCTTCGACTCCAAAACCAGCGATCGCTATGTTCATATTACTTCTCCCCAAACAGCGGCTCGAACTGCGCTGCGAGGTCGCGAATAACAGCTATCTCACTGTTGCCGTAGGCCCCGAACGTCCAGCATGGTGTTTGGAAAAACTGCCGCGCGGTATCGACGATTTGCCGTTTCGTGACAGATTTGATCTGTTCTGGTGCAGCGCTAAAGTCCTCGACCTTGCCGTCGAAAAAGTACCGTCCGGCATACCAGCCGTTGATACGACCGACGGTCTGCGCACCCATTTGGTGACGGCCAAGCGCATAACTTTTGGCAGCGTCGAGCTCGGCATCGTCGAGTTCGCCGCGAACGATGGCTGAAATCTCGGTCACGATGATCTCAACCAACTGCTCAACCGTGTCGATGTTTGTCTGTGCGCCAAAATCCCACGAGCTGGTGTATTCGAACGTTGACGTGTCTGAAAACATGCTGTACACCACTCCCTTGCGCCGCGCCTGACCGAGGATCCGCGACCGTAGTGTCCCCGTCAAAATATGGTTCAAGCAGTCCATCGCCGTGTCCTCTTCGTCACTGAGCCGCCTCGACAGGTTTGCCGACATACCAAACGTCAGGTTCGGCGCGTCTTTGCGGCGAATCAAAAATGGCTGCGCAGAGTGAAGTTCATCAACCGGTATCGGCAGCCGCTCGCCCGCCTCAAGCTCCCAACTGTTGAGCAACTCCTCGAGCTTTCCCTGTTGGCGCGCAAAGTCTCCCGCCACCACAAAACGCATATTTTCCGCCCGGTGTGTCCGTTTGTAGTGCTCGCGAATATCGCTGAGTTTAATATCGTTCAATATCGCCAGCCGCTCTGGGTAGGTCATCGTATCCTCACCCAGTTCCTGCGCCATCCGCGGCCACAACAGCCGGTCAGGAATATTCAAATAGCCAGTCAGTTCACTCTTGACGTTACCGCGCTCGCTCAAAAACTCCTCCTCAACAAACAACGGCTGCGTGATCGCTGTCCGCTGCAACTCGAGGATCCGATCCCACTCAAACTTGGCGCATTCGGCTTCGTATACCATGGATATGTCAGAGGTAAACGCATTGTGATACGCGCCATTTTTAGTAAACTCTGCCTCGTACTCATGCGCGTCTTTGCAGCGTTTGTTGGCGCCAAACGCCATATGTTCCATGATATGCGCCGTTTCGTACAAGCTTTTGTCCCGCACGAACCGGTTACCGGCACGAAAATGAAACTGTGTGCTCATAACTTGGGCACCTGGCACGTCTATCACCAGACCGCGCGCGCCATTTTTCAACTGCAACTCGTTGACGATGTGCTTCATACTGCCTCCAGCTACTTGCGCTTACGTGCTGCTCGAGCAGATTTACGTTTCTTTTTCGCGGCTTTTTTCTTGTCGGCGGTTTTCTCTGCGGTTGCTTTTTTAACCGCCTTGAAGTCGTCGTCGCCATGTTTCGACGGCGCGCCAACTTCGTTCACCCCTGTTTCTACCGCCGACTGAGCAGCTTGCGTCAACTCTGACTCATAGGTGTCATCAGTGACCTCTTTTTTGTCGACGTCTTGTTTTTTAACATTGAAAATCGTGCGCAGGACTTCCTGCCGCAAGGTTGCCTGTAGGCCCTCGAACAGTTTTTGTGATTCGCTGCGGTACTCGACGAGCGGGTCACGCTGTCCGACGCTACGCCAGTGAATTCCGTCGCGTAAGTGCTGCATATTCTCGAGGTGATTCATCCAGAGC
>JBLMYZ010000017.1:0-4496 GCA_050258575.1 Acidobacteriota bacterium | reverse complement strand
AAAATGATGGGTGCTGTACAGCCGTTCCTGTCGGGTGCGATCTCGAAAACCATCAACATGCCAGAGAGCGCCACCGTTGAAGATGTTGAGCAAATGCACATGGATAGCTGGAAGCTTGGGCTGAAAGCGGTGGCTATCTACCGCGACGGGTCAAAAGTTGGTCAGCCGCTCAGCGATAAAAAAGCTAAAGACAAGGCTGACGCCGAACCGAAAGTTGTCGAAAAAATCGTCCGCTCAAGCGAGCGCCGCGAACTGACGCGGATCCGCAACAGCCGCACGATTCAGTTCAAAGTCGCTGATCTCAAAGGTTTTGTGACGGTTGGCGAGTATGAGGATGGCACGCCAGGTGAGATTTTCATCACCGCCGCCAAAATGGGTTCGACGCTTGCCGGCCTGATGGACGTGTTTGCCCGCTCGGTGAGCTATGGCCTCCAGTACGGCGTCCCGCTCAAAGTGTACGTTCGCGGTATGAGCAACACGAACTTTGCGCCGTTTGGGGTGACCGATGATCCTGATGTGAAAAATGCAACAAGTATTGTCGATTATATTTTCCGCCGTCTGGCTATCGAGTATCTCTCAATCGACGACCGTCTCGAGCTGGGACTGGCGAGTCTAGACGAACTCGAAGCCGAGCTGGAAAGCCAACAGGCCAGTTTGCTCGACGACGTTGCGAGCGACGAGGGCAGCAAGGTTGAGGACGCAATCTTGCCAGAGGCTGAGGTGAGCGACGTTGTTCCAGACGACCTCGCAAAAGATGAGAGTGTCGAGACCATGTTCCGAACTGCTCGCGCCGAACTGAAAGTTGCAGACGCGACCGCACCGCTCTGTAGTAACTGCGGTAATGTCACTCAGCGCGCTGGCAGCTGTTACGTTTGCCCGAGCTGCGGTAGTACGACAGGGTGTAGCTAGATACTCGGATAGCTCCTCTCGACTCTGCTATACTGGTGATATGAAAGTAATGCTTATCTATCAATCCGAAAGTGATCACGCGCGGACAGTAACGGACTGGCTGCGCGACTTTCGGCGGCAAACAGGGAAAGACATAGAAGAACTACACCCAGATAGTCGCGAAGGGGCGGAGTTTTGTCGCACATATGATATCGTCGAATATCCGTCTATCGTGGCGCTCGACGACGAGGGCAGACTACAAAATCTTTGGCGCGGCGCTATGCTGCCAACAATAGGGGAGGTGAGTTACTATGTGGACTAACTTTAAGACAGCGTTGCAGCGCAAGTTCCGCGAAGAAAAACAAACAACGCTGGCGTTTACGCTGCTGTTTACGGGGTCGCTGGTTGGGCTGTTCGCTTCGTTTGTCCTGTCGGTCGAGGCGATCACCTTGGCACACAACGCCAATGCCGTGTTGTCGTGCAGTATTAACGAAGCGCTCAACTGCGCAGCTGTTGGTTCTCACCCCAGTGCGGCGTTGTTCGGCTTTCCAAATGCCTTTGTCGGTATGATGGCGTTTCCGGTGCTGGTTACCATAGCCGTTGCCGGGCTCGCCGGTGTCAAGTTTCCGCGTTGGTTTATGGCGCTGGCGCAGGTTGGCACGTTGCTTGGAGTTGTGTTTGCCGTCTGGATGTTCTACATGAGCTACTCGGTGATCCAGGTGCTGTGTCCGTGGTGTTTGACACTTGACGCAGCAATGGTAGTTGTGGCGTTTGCGATGTGGCGCTACACCGTGTGGCACAACACGTTTCGTATATCAAAACAGGCGGCAGGTCGGCTGGAGCGTTTTTCTGCGAAAAGTTATGACCTACTCGTGGTACTACTCGTGGTCGTCGCGGCGCTCGCGGCAGTTTTCCTCAAGTTTAGCGAGACACTTTTTTCGTAACTCGGCTTCTGGTATACTAACCATAAGTAAAACAACATGAGCGGAGGTGTGATGAAAAAGTTACAACGTTTTGGCGTTTTAGTGCTCCTGGGAGGGTTTTTATCAGGGGTAATTATGCCATTTCAAACAGTTCAGGCGGCTGTTGGCGGACGTCCGGCTGAACCTGACCCAGATAACCCACGGACGCAGTCTATTTTCATCTATACGCTCAGTGGCGGCGAAACTAAAAAGGACAAGATTTTTCTAAGCAATGCCAGCGATGATGCTGAAACAGTTGAGATTTATCCGGTCGACGGCGTCGTGACCAATACCGGTTCGTATACCTGTAAGCAACAGGTTGAGGACAGGGTAGGTGTTGGGAGTTGGGTGCGTCTAGCGGAAAACGAAGTGACCGTGCCGGCTCGCGGTAATGTCACTGTTGATTTTACCGTTGTCGTGCCGGAAGGGGTTGATGTTGGCGAGCATAACGGCTGTATTGCGATTCAGCGCAAAAGCGACGACGGCGAAGTCAGCGGGTCGATTCGGGTGAAAACGCGCCAAGCGGTCCGTATGGCGATTATTGTGCCAGGCGATATTCACCGCGAAGTGACTATCGAAAAATACGCCGTTATCAACGGAGAAAAAAACCGCCAGCACGATATCACACTGAAAAATATCGGTAACGTGTCAGCTGATGTCGACATCACGCTCAGTATGAAAGATATGTTTGGCAACGAAGTCTACCGAAACGGCGGACAGTATGTCGTTATCGCCGACGAGAAGCTGCAACTGCTGTTTGACGACAAAACACAGCCGTTTTTTGGCGGCTGGTATACGGCGACGGCGCATATCGCCTATGACAAACGAGCGGGTGTTTTTGGTACGCCAGACGATACACAGCTCGTGACGGCCACCAGTAAACCGGTGACGATATTTATCCTGCCGTCTATCTGGGCCTTCCTGTTGCTCGGTTTCCTCCTGTTGTTGATCGCCAGCTTAATATCGTGGCGCCGCCGCGAGCGAAAAGCCGCGCGCCGTGCTGCCGCACGTTCACTCGGTAAAAACACCGCAGGTTCGTGGGCAAAATACACTGTCCGCCAGGGCGATACGTTACCCTCGGTTGCCGCAAAGTATAGTACCACGGCGACGAAACTTGCTACGCTTAACAAATTGTCGAGCTCGGCTAGCCTGAAGGTTGGTTCGGTGATATACGTTCCGAAAAAATAAGGAGGAAATATGCGCTTTTCGCTCAACACAAAGATCATCGCTATCATCATGACACCGGTCGCGGTGGTGTTGCTTGGGATCGCGCTGTATCAGTCGTACGTACTCAGTACCAAAGACGTGCAGATACAAAACGCTTATGACCAAGCGCTGAGCGAATTTTCCAGCTCGCACAGTAGTTCCGCCAGTGATTTGTTTGAAAAAAATATTGACCTCGTGCAACTACACAAACTCGTCAACGCCGAGCGCGAAAAAGTCGGACTGCCACTCCTTGAGTACAGCGAAGCGCTCGCGGCAACTGCCTGCGCCAAAGCTGACGACATGGTCAAACGCGACTACTGGAGTCACAACACGCCAGAGGGCGACGAGCCGTGGGTATTTTTCCAGCGCGGCGGGGTGCAGTATTCGAAAGCTGGCGAAAACCTGGCCTATGGGTTTGTCGACCCGACCGCTGTTGTCGCAGGCTGGATGGCGAGCAAGGAACACAAAGACAACGTCCTCGGCGACTACAAGGCCGAAGGTCTCTGCGCCCGCAAAGCTTTCAAGTACAACGGCGCTGACAAACAAATAGTTGTCGTCCAGCATTTCTACAAACCATAGTTTCTGGTATAATACAACCTTAGGCGTGACGAGCGGTTATCAGCCGCCAGCCAGGAGAAGAACGGGCGACCATAGCCTCACTAGAACTCCTCGTGACACTGCGATAATGTGGTATTAAGTGCTGAAAGAATATCCTTTCGGAAGCGAGATGGTACCACCCTGAAATCTTGGGGTTCTCGCGGACGAAGGGATTTTTATTATAGAGAGGAGAGAAATATGAAATTTAAACACGGAACGCGTCGCAGAGCGCTGGAGTACGAAAAAGATTGGGTACAGCGCTGGAAGGCAGATAAAACATTTGAAAAATCAGTTGAAAATCGACCAAAAGACAACAGCTATGTGTTTTACGACGGACCGCCGTTTATTAGCGGCAATCCACACCACGGGACTCTGCTGAGTAGTATTGTCAAAGACGCCATACCGCGCTACCAAACGATGAAGGGCAAACGCGTGGAGCGCGTGTGGGGGTGGGATTGTCACGGTCTGCCAGCCGAACGTTTCACTGAGAAAAAACTCGGCCTCACAAGCCGCGAAGAAGTGATCGACTACGGGCTTGAAAAGTACATCGTCGCCTGCCGCAACAACATGGTGCAGACCAGTAGCGAGTGGAACGATGTCGTCGATCGCATTGGGCGCTGGGTTGATATGGATAACGCCTACAAAACCATGGACAAAGAATATATGGAGTCTGTCTGGTGGGCGTTCAAAGAGCTCTACGAAAAAGGCAAAATCTACGAGGGTGAGAAAGTCCTCATGTACTGTACGCTCGACGCAACGCCACTATCAAAAGCCGAGGTGACGATGGATGCCGGTGCGTACCAAGATGTGACCGACCCGAGTGTGTATGTGAAGTTCAAACTG
>JBLMYZ010000016.1:0-13038 GCA_050258575.1 Acidobacteriota bacterium | reverse complement strand
AAAGTTGGTCCGCGGCTGATGGCGTCGCGCATGGTCGGCGATTTTTGGGAGGAAAACAGCGCAGTGCGTCAGGCGCTCCTTGAGCAAAATGCCAGCGGGAAAAGTGGCCGCACGGTCGAAAACGAGTTGTTAGCGTTTGTTGACGAGCATATTGGCAAAGATGGCAACGTGCTGCTGGCGGGCAATTCGATCCACCAAGACCGGCGTTTTATAGAGGTAGAGTGGCCGCGGCTCAACGACCGTCTACACTACCGAATGCTCGATGTGAGCGCTTGGAAGGTGGTGTTCGAGGGGAAGTTTCGCAAAAAGTTTGCGAAAGCCGAGGCGCACCGTGCGCTGGAAGATATTCGCGGCAGTATTGAGGAGCTGCGGTATTATCTAACGAAGATGAAAGGGTGAGCATGCAAAAATCTGATGTTTGGTTGGACTACGAGGTTGAAGGCGACAAAATGGCTGAGATTGCCAAGCAGTTTGGGGCGCACGATTTGCAGCTGCGGGCGCTTGACAAATACCACCGCGTACCACAGGCAACAGAGAGCGACGACTGGCTGATCGCGACATTTTTAGTACCGAGCGTGTCACACGGTACGCTCAAAACGAGTCGTTTGAGCGTGATGATGAACGACCAGCAGGTGGTGACGCTGCACGGGCCGGAGAACAAGGCGATGGAGACGATCCTGGAGCGAGTCGAGTTGCGGCCGCAGCTCACGCAGTCGCCAACAGGGGTGATGGCAGTGATTGCCGACGCAGTAACTGAGTCGTTTACGGCGATAATTGACTATGTCGATGACGCAGTGGATCGGCTCGAGGACATCATGGTGAATCGACCGAGCAACAGAGAACTGCACAAACTCTACCATTACAAAAAGTTGTTGGTAGAGTTCCGGCGTATTGTTGTGCCTACGACAACGCTTCTTGATGCGCTGAGCGATGACCGCTACACAAAAGTCGACTCGAGCTTCAACAGCTACCTCAGGGACAGCTATAGTTATTCGTGGCGCACACACGAGCTGATCGATGCGTTGCGTGATCTGTTGACCAGCGCACTCGATACGTATTTGTCGATGTCGTCGAACCGTATGAATGATGTTATGAAGCGTTTGACAGTGGTCACGACGATTTTTATGCCGATCTCGTTTTTGGCTGGGGTTGGCGGTATGAACTTTTTACAGATACCGTTTGGCTCAGACGTGGCATTTGCCGCCATGGTGGCGCTCATGGTCGTGTCGCCGGTGCTGATGATGTTGTATTTTAAAAATAAACAGTGGTTGTAATATGCTAACACTTGCTCGTCATCGCCGCCGTACCTGGTTTATTGTCGTGCTGGCGAGCGTGTTGGTCGCAGCATGCGGCGTGGTGGCGTGGTGGTTGTTGTGGCGCAGCCCTGTGCAACCAGCCCAGCCGGCCGTTACTACTCCGCCGCAACCGACTACCGCTAGCGTCGAGACGAAACTGCTTGTCATGGGCGATGTATACTGGGGTCGTTATATCAATGACTGGTCGATGGCGAGCGAACAAAAGTACGCGTATCCGTTTCATCGACTCAGCGAGTTTGAGCGCGACAACTACGATGCGTGGATCGCCGACCTGGAGTGTCCAGTGACAAACAACCCTAAAGTAAGCTCAGCCGTCGAGGACGATACGCTGAAGTTTGACTGCTCGCCGGCGTATCTACCAGAGGCGAAAAAGTGGTTTACAGCTTTTACGCTCGCAAATAACCACACTGACAACCAGGGACTCGAGGGGTTGCAGGAAACCCGCCAGCACTTGGACGAGCAGGGTGTACAATATTTTGGCGATTTTGAGCCCGAACGGTTCGACGATATTTGCGAGGTGCTTAGCTTGCCAGCTCGTGTTGGGCTGAGTGACGGGACTACCAAACAGGGGAAACTACCGTTGGTGTGGTGCGGTTATCACGGCGTGTTCAAAACTCCGAGCGCTGAGTCGGTGGCCGTGATAAAACGCTATAGCGACCTTTTTCCTGTCGTGGCAATGCCGCACAGCGGCGCCGAATACAAAGCTGAGCCTGATGAAATAAAATCAACGTTTTACCACGCGCTGATCGACGGTGGTGCCGATGTAGTCCTGGGCGATCATCCGCACTGGGTACAGTCAACAGAGGCGTACAAAGGCAAATTGATCGTGTACAGCCTTGGCAACTTTATCTTTGACCAGCAGTTTAACGCCGAAGTGACGCGCAGCGCGGCTGTTGACATGACACTCAGCGTGGCGGCTGCTGATGCGCCTGACCTCGACGAATGGTTGGCGCTTGGCGAAACGTGCGCGGCCTATCACGACGACTGCCTGCGGCAAGCCACCGACCAGCACTTGACGAAGTTGTCGCTGAAGTTTCATTTTGGGGTTGTTGGCAGTAACAACAGTGGTAAAATAGTGCATCGAGCAACCGATACCGAGCTCGAAAGTATCAAACAACGGCTGCGCTGGCAGCAGACAATACAGCAGTTAACAGGGAGTAACAGCGGAGAATAAATGAAAACATTTGCAGAGATAGAACAGTACCTTCTCGAAATGCCAAACGTGGTCAAGGATTTTCCGTTTGACGAAACGACGGCGGTGTATAAACTTGGCTCAACAGAGAGGAAAATGTTTGCGCTGATGCCAGTCGATAGCGCGCCGGTGCGGCTGAGTCTCAAGTGCGATCCCCAGCTCGCACAGCTGTTACGCGACAAATACGAGTCAGTCCTGCCCGGGTTTCACCTCAACAAAAAGCACTGGAATACGATCATTTGCACGGGACAACTGGCCGATGACCAGCTAAAAGACTTGATACGCCACAGTTACGAGCTTGTTGCAAAAATGTTGCAATAAGCTACAAAGCGTCAATATGGCTCACTGAGGTGTCGATGTGATCTGAGAACGTTTCGAGGGCGGTACGCAGGTCTTTGTTCGAAGAAGCTTTGCGGACGCGCTCGGCGAGTTTTTGCGCCTCAAGCAACTCAGCGCGCAGCACTGGTTTGTACTCGCGGTCAAACACGCCGTTGACACGAGCGGTGTTAAGTTTGGACATTAGGTCGGCGGCACGGGTGCGCTCGGCTTCGCGGTATTCTTTGGCTTTGGGGTCGATCTTGCTGGCTGGCAGCAGTTTGACGATCTCGTTGTAGTCGCCAGTGACGAGCACGGAGATCTCAGAGTTGAGTTTGCGCATGTTAGAGCTTTGGGTGTTGTCTTGAGACGTTTTCAGCATTTGGTTGAGGTTGTCGAGTCGCCAACTGAGGCGCAGCGTGTTGTAGCGGCTGTCGTTTTCCGACATGACGACGAAAATAACAGTCATTGCGGCTGCCAGTAGAACGCCGCCAATAAACAAAAAAATGATTTTGGGGTCAAACCGTTTAGTTTTTATTGCTTTAGGGACTGGTGCGGGTAGGCCGCGAAATGATGGGTCCATGCGACTATTAAACCACAAGCGCTACTGAGGTGGCAAGTACAGTGCTACAATAGGGGTGATGAATGCTGATGTCAAAGAAGAGGTGCGGGCGCGGCTAGCGATAGAGGACGTCGTCGGCGAGTACGTGCAGCTCAAACGCGCCGGGCGGAACTGGAAGGGGTTGAGCCCTTTTAGCGGTGAAAAAACCCCCAGTTTTTTCGTCAGCCCCGACAAAAACATCTGGCATGATTTTAGTAGCAACCAAGGCGGGGATGTGTTTAGTTTTATTATGCTCGTCGAGGGACTGGATTTTCGCGGCGCACTGGAGTTTTTGGCGCGCAAAGCTGGCGTCGACCTCAGTATGTACGATAACGATTCACAAAAACAACTGGCCGCTAGAAAGAAAAAACTACAGCGTATTCATGACAGCGCGGTGATTTTTTATCAGCGAACTCTGTATAAAACTGAGTCAGCTGCCAACTACGTTCGGCGGCGCGGGCTGAACAAGATGTCGGTGATTGATTTTCAGATTGGGTATGCACCGACGCAGGGGTCGGTCCTCAAGGATTTTCTGCTCAAAAAGGGCTATAGCCTGCGCGAGCTACGCGACGCTGGGCTGGTTGGTGTACGTGGGACTGATATTTTCCGCGACCGGCTGATGATTCCGCTCAGCGACGGACAGGGGCAGGTGATCGGGTTCACTGGACGGTTAGTTGGCGAGGCTGAAAACGCGCCAAAGTATCTCAACACACCGCAAACGCTCCTGTACGACAAAGGACGACATATTTTTGGGCTGTTTCAGGCCAAACAAGCGATCCGCGAGAGCGGGTTTGTGGTGGTGGTCGAGGGAAATCTCGACGTGGTGAGTAGCTACCAAGCTGGTGTGCGCCAGACGGTGGCAACTGCTGGGACGGCGATGACTGAGCATCATCTCAAAGCGCTTGCTCGCTTGACGAGCGATATTCGCCTAGCGTACGATGCCGACAAAGCTGGGCTGGCGGCAACAGAGCGGGCGATTGCTCTGGCGCAGCGAGTTAAGGTTGAGCTGAGTATTGTCTCGCTGCCTACGGGGGTGAAAGACCCAGACGAGCTTATTCAGCAAGATGCAACATTGTGGCAACAAGCTGTGGCGACAACGCGGCCAGCGATCGAATGGGTGATCGACCAGTATGCGCGGCGCAACGACCTAGCGACGGCTGCGGGAAAACGGCAGCTGACGACCGAAGCTTTGCAGCTGTTGCAGGCCGTCGCTGACCCGGTTGAGCGCGAACACTATGTTGACATGCTCAGCAAGCTGACAGGTGCGTCGCGCGAGGCGGTGGCACAACGGCTAGCACAGCTCGACAACGGCGAAACAGAGGTGCCGCGCCGACTAAAAGCTGTCAAAACCACTGAGCTTGCCGATGCTCGGGAACAAATGCAGCAGGACTATCTTCTCGCGCTCATGACGGTGGACGACGGCGCGGTCGATGTAGCGGCCAAAGATTTGCGGGCGGAATACTTCGACGGCATGGAACGGCAGGCGCTGTTTACGTATTTGACCTCAAAACGTAACCACGAGTTGGAAAAAACTATCCCCGAAGACTTGCATGATATCGAAACGTATGTCAAAATAGTTCTGTTAAAAGCGGAGACACGGTATGTTTCGCTCGATGGCCAAGATCGCCTCGTTGAAGCCGTGAGTCTCGTACGACAAGTAAAACAGCAACATCGAACACGGCAAAAACAGCAATTAACAGAGTCGCTGCGTGACGCAGAAGCTCTACATAACGACGGCGAGAGTGCGCGGCTCAGAGCAGCACTCAACGCGCTCATAAAGGAGGAATAATTTTCCGTGGCAGACGATAACAAACAAATTTTTGGTGATGACGCGGCGGTCGACGATGATAAGTTTGCGACGATTGATGCGATCGAAGACGAACCCGACGAGGAGGATCTCGACGAAACAGCGGTATGGGAAACGAACGGCGACTACTATGACGAGGCGTCCGACGACTCAGTGCGGCTGTATCTCCGCGAAATCGGCAAGATTCCGCTACTCAACGCCGAAGAAGAGCTGGAACTGGCGCAAAAAGTGGTCGCGGGCGATAAAAAAGCCAAAGACAAAATGGCCGAGGCCAACATGCGTCTCGTGGTGTCGATCGCGAAACGGTATTCTGGCCGAGGTTTGGACTTCCTCGACCTGATCCAAGAGGGTAACACCGGCTTGTTGCGCGCGGTTGAAAAGTTTGACCCGGACAAAGGGTTTAAGTTTTCGACCTACGCTACGTGGTGGATTCGCCAGGCGATTACGCGGGCGATCGCTGATCAAGCCCGTACGATTCGTATCCCTGTTCACATGGTTGAGACGATCAACAAACTGTTGCGTACGCAGCGCCGCATGACACAAGAGCTGAACCGCGAACCGAGTATCGAGGAGCTTGCCAAAGAACTCGAGATGGAGCCGGAAAAAGTCGAGTACGTGATCAAGATCAAGCAAGACATCCACTCGCTTGATGCTGGTGTGGGGCGTGATGGTGACGACGACAGTGAATCGGTACTGGGCGATTTTATCGAAGACGAAGACACCGCAAAACCGGACGAGCTAGCGGCGGGGCAGCTGCTCAAAGAACAGGTGTCGGATATTTTGGGCGCGTTGACTGAACGCGAGCAGAAAATCATCAAAATGCGTTTTGGACTCGACGACGGCAAAAACCACACACTCGAGGAAGTCGGCCAGGAGTTTTCGGTGACGCGCGAGCGTATTCGCCAGATTGAAGCCAAAGCACTCGCCAAACTGCGCAAGCACAAAGACGCCAAAAAACTCTATGAATACCTCCAGTAAACCGCAGATTATCGGCGTGTCCGGAACATTTGCGAGCGGCAAAGACACCGTGGCGGCGTTTCTCGAGCAGGATTTTGGGTACACCCACGTGTCAACAGGTGATATTGTCCGTCGTGTGGCCATGGAAAAGTACGGTTCTCTCGAGCGTCCGGTGTTGTTGCGAACAGCCGACGAGTTACGCAGATCCGAAGGCGCTGGTGCTTTGGCGCTAGAGGCGCTGAAAGCATCACGCCCGCTGGTTATAACAGGAGTAAGGTCACTTGGCGAAGCGAAAACGATCCAACAGGCAGGTGGCGTGATTGTTTTTGTTGACGCTCCGGCCGAGGTACGCTACGAACGCATGCGCGCCCGCGCTCGTGACAACGAAACCGTTTTGACGCTTGAACAGTTCCGTGCCAACGAGGAAAAAGAAATGTACAGCGGTTCGACAGACGCTGACTTCAA
This sequence comes from Acidobacteriota bacterium, assembly GCA_050258575.1. Taxonomy (GTDB): domain Bacteria; phylum Patescibacteriota; class Saccharimonadia; order Saccharimonadales; family Saccharimonadaceae; genus JAPUDS01. Next base: position 6,385 of record JBLMYZ010000016.1, on the reverse strand, counting down.
CATCCGCGGCATTGGCGAACTAGCCGATGTTATTGTTACAAACGATGGGTCACTCGAAGACTACAAAAACACTGTTTATACCAAACTTGGGCTTGCGTCGTAACGAAAAATAACAATCCTTGTGCTTGCAAACACAGGCAAGGTGGCTACAATAGAGGCGATGTCTGAGTTTCTTATAGAGCACGATGTTTCTGGTGATCAGTCCGAGCTGGACCATGTTTTTAGTGCATCGTCAGAAGAACTGCCAGAACGCCCCGAGAAAACAGCGCATGTTGGAAGACAAGCTGTGAAAAGACCGTCGCACCGATGGGCGACTGGCACGAAAGGGCTAATTGTCTGGGTATAGATACCGAACTATTTTTCCAAGATAGCGGGCCAGTGCCGCTATATATCAAGAAGGTTTGCGACGACTGTTCGGTCAGTATGGATTGTCTTGAGGAAGGTCTGCGGGAAGACGTGCAGTGGGGTGTGCGAGCAGGTATGGGCGCTAAACAGCGCCAAACGATGAAAAATCCACGTCGTTAACTGATATACTAGAGGCATGAAACGTCTTGCGGTGATAGATGGGAAGTCGGTGTTTTACAGGGGGTACTATGCTATGCCCAACCTGAGCACGAAAGATGGCACGCCGACAGGCGGGGTGTATGGGTTTGCGGCGCTTAGTTTGGAGCTCATCAAGAAACTGAAACCAGACTACGTAGCGGTGGCGTGGGACAAGCCCAAAACCAATATTCGCAAACGAAAAGAACTCTACCAAGACTACAAAGCAGGCCGCAAACCGGCGCCACCAGATTTTTATGAGCAAATTCCGATACTTCACGAGCTGCTGGACGCGTTTGGCTGGCCGCTCTACGAGCTCGACGACTACGAAGCCGACGATATCATGGGGACGTTTGCCAAACAAGCCGAGGCCAAGGGCGTGGAATGCTGTCTGATCACCTCAGACCTCGATGCGCTGCAGGTGGTCAGCCCGACGACACACGTCTACGCTATGAAAAAAGGCTTCACCAATATCGAATTGTTTGAACCGGCGCATTTTGAGGAAAAATACGGTATTCGGGTTGACCAATTTCTCGACCTCAAGGCGCTCAAAGGCGACAGCTCGGACAATATTCCTGGCGTGCCGGGCATCGGCGAGAAGACCGCTGTCGGCTTGTTGCAAAAATATGGTAACTTGGACAATATCTACGATAACCTCTGGGAACTCAAAGACAGCTTGCGCCGCAAGCTTGAGGACGGCAAAGCCAGTGCCTACCTGTCGAAGTCGATTTCGGAAATCTGGTGCGATGCGCCGGTAGAGCTGGACTGGGGTGTGGCGGACGTCGAGGACATTGACCCGGTAAAACTCAAACGTATGCTGGTACAGCTTGAGTTTCGCAGTCTGCTGCGAGCGTTGCCGGCTGGTATGCGCACCGACGCTGTGATTGCCGACGAAACACTTGCCGAGGTTATACCGGCGCAAGAAGTCGAGATGGACGACGGTTACCGTGAGAAACTAGCCGCAGCTGAGCGGCTCGCGGTGTTTGAGCAGGACGGGCAGTGGTACGTGTCACACCGGCCAACGGCTTTTGCAAAAGTGTTGCAACAAGATATCGTCCAGCTGATTGACGGCATGCAGTGGGTCGTGCACGGCGGTAACGCGGTGTGTCTCAATATTTTACGACACGGCATTTCAGCGCTCCCGACGATGTTTGATACCCGCCACGCAGCATTTTTGCTCGACCCGTTGCGCAAGTCACGGGCCATGTCGGACATGCTGGGCGTTGACGAAACGAAACCAGGGGAGGTGGTCGCTGGCCTATGGATGCTGTACACCGAGCAGACCAAGGCGTTTGAGGAGTTGCCAAGGCTGGCGCGAGTTGCCAAACAGATTGATTTTCCGCTTATTCCTATTTTGGCGCGCATGGAGCACCGTGGTATCATACTCGACACGGCGTTTCTCGGCGAAATGGATAACGCGCTGACAGCAGACATTGCGGCGCTCGAAAGCGCTATCTTTGACGCGGCAGGCAAAGCGTTCAATATTGCCTCGCCGCTGCAACTCAGCGAGGTGTTGTTTGAAACACTGCTGTTACCGACCCTGGGGATCAAAAAAGGCAAAACTGGTTACTCGACAGGGCAGAAAGAGCTCGACAAACTGCGCGGGCTGCACCCGATCGTTGAGCTGATCGAGAAGTTTCGCGAGCTGACGAAACTGCAAAACACCTATGTTCAGGCTCTGCCCAAACTGGTCGATGACCAGTCGCGGCTGCATACGACATTTAACCAAGACGTGGCGGCGACCGGCCGGCTCAGCTCTGTTGATCCGAATTTGCAAAATATCCCAGTGCGTAGCGATCTTGGGAAAAAGATTCGCGAGGCATTTGTTCCGGCTGAAGGCAACGTGTTCGTTAGTGCTGACTATAGTCAGTTTGAGCTGCGCCTAGCGGCGGTACTCGCTGGTGACGAGGAACTCGTCCAGGACTTTAACAGCGGGGTGGATATTCATGCGAAAACGGCGTCTGATGTGTATGGTGTGCCGATTGATCAAGTGACAAAAAACCAACGCCGCGACGCAAAAGTGATTAATTTCGGAGTTTTGTATGGTATGAGTCCGCACGGACTCGCGGCGGCGACCGGTATGAGTTTTACAGAGGCGAAACAGTTTATTGATGAGTATTTTCGCCTGCGTGCACCGATCCGCCGCTATATCGACAGCACTATTCAAAAAGCTAAAACCGACGGTTACGTGGAAACGTTGTTTGGGCGGCGGCGACCCACGCCAGATGCCAAGTCGAGCAATTTTATGGTTCGCTCTGGCGCAGAGCGGCAGGCTGCGAACATGCCAATACAGGGGACGGAGGCTGATCTCATGAAGATGGCAATGTTGAAAGTCGAAGAAGAAATCGACGGGTTCGGCGTGCAGGTGCTGCAAATACACGATTCCATACTCGTCGAGTGTCCAGAAGGCAACGAAGACACCGTCAAAAAGATTCTGAGAGAAACCATGGAGAATATTTACCCTGAACTCGGTGTGACATTGAAAGTCGATACCAGTTCGGGGAAAAACTGGGGCGAGGCGTGACACTCGGCGGCAAGGCGGACAATCTACTGAAATTATCGGTCATGTTCCGGGTACCGGACTTTTTCGTGATTGCACCCGATGAACCGCTTGACGATACGTTGAACAAATTCAATGAGCTGGGCGCGGAAAAAGTCGCAGTGCGCTCAAGTGCCGTGAATGAAGATAGTAAAGAGGCGGCATGGGCAGGCCAGCTCGAAACGGTATTGAACGTCGAGAGAGGCGGGCTTGTTGACGCCATAGAACGTTGCCGCCGTTCGGCGGATTCCGAACGTGTCCGGGCGTATGCGGCGGTGCACGACGTGGAAAGCGGTGGCGTCGCGGTCATCGTCCAGAAAATGGTTCATTCCAGGGTGAGCGGCGTTGCATTTTCGCGGCATCCCGTGACCGGCGAAGCAAAAGTCGTCGTCGAAGCGGTCCGGGGTCTCGGCGAAAAACTTGTGAGCGGATTTGTTACACCCGATACGTATATAGAAGGCGGTGAGGAACATCTTACGGGAACCGAACCGATCTTGACCGAGAGCGAACTCACTGCGGTTATTAATCTGACAAAGCGTGTCGAAGAATTTTTCGGGTATGCGGTTGATATCGAATGGGCGTACGAAAAAGATGAATTATATTTACTGCAGGCGAGGCCGATAACTACCGTATAATAAAGGATATGACCGTAAACAACGACTTGTACCTGACACAAAAATCACTGACCGAGTGGCTGGAAGACATCAATCACGAGGATGCGGAAGCGCTTCGAAAGGAAGACAACGAAAAACGCGAGCGCCTCGCAATTCTTAAAGAAATCGCCGGTATTCCATACGACGAACAAGTGAAGTTCACGGCACGTGACGTGGCCGACAATACGCCGGAACATGCGAAGTTCCTGGATAATCACGGCGATGAACTATGCGCACTACGCCTCATACCGCTCGACCATTCATTGCCGAAACTAAGGATGCGTGGTTGGTCGGTGAGGGATGTTCAGAAGTGGTTTCATGAACAACATATTGATCCGGAAAAATATCGGGCGGAGTATATGCCGCACAGCGACGACCAGACATTTGCAACTATTTTCGTCGTCAATGACGGAGGTATTTTCGGCGAGATTATTCAGGGTCGCCATAGCCAATTGACCCAGGGTATATATGACGGTGATCATCGGCCTCGGACGTTCTCGTTTGATTTTACCGAGTGGCAAATGCAGCCGAAAGACGACGAGATGCTTGAGCATATGCAGTTCATAGTGTCGTATCTGCAATTTGACGAGAATGAGATGAAGCAAGCCGGTGCGAAACTGAACGCAACGTTTTCGCATGGGTACCTGAAAGGCTACTTCGAAACGACTAGCACCGATGATTTCGGGCTGTGGTTTATAGATTATTCTCCGACCATGGGCGAGCTTATTGGCGATATAACACCTCCGGTTGCGGCTGGTAACGCGGCCGTCAAAGGGCAGGTGGGTTGTACTGGAACCGCGGAAGGAGCTGTAAAGATCGTTCAGCCCGGCGATGCGGTCGAAAGCTTTCCGGATGGCGCGGTTCTGGTTTCTGAAATGACGACACCCGACCTCGTGCCGCTCATGCAAAAAGCAGTAGCGATCGTGACGGATAACGGCGGCATACTGTCGCATGCGGCAATCGTCGCGCGCGAGCTGAAAAAGCCGTGTATCGTCGGCACGGGCAACGCGACGAAAGTGCTGAAAGACGGCGATAAGGCCATAGTCGATACTGAAAAAGGAGAGGTGCGAAGCGTATGATAAAGGCGGTTATTTTCGATTGTTTCGGCGTACTGGTCGGCGATGCGCTGCCGCAGTTCGTCCAGACGCATCTTAGCCAGAGTCCTGAACTCGTAGCCGAGGCGTGGAAAAGTGATGACAGGACGAACCTTGGGAAAATCTCGGAACATGAGCACTTCGTGTTGCTTGGCAAATTAGCCGGCATACCGGTGCAGCAAGTGATTCGGGAGCTTGACGCGAACGCGCCGAATCAGCCATTGTTCGACTATATTCGCGCGGAGTTGAAACCAAGGTACAAACTGGCGATTCTTTCGAACATTCACGCCGATATCCTTGACGAGCTGATTGGCAAAGAAAACCGGGCGCTATTTGACGCCGAAGCGTTGTCTTACAAACTCGGTGTCGTCAAGCCGTCGCCGGAGATATACCAAATGGCGGCGGAAATGTTGGAAGTAGAACCGAAAGAATGCGTCTTTATCGATGACAAACAGCACTACTGCGCCGCGGCCGAAGAGGTCGGGATGAAAGCTATCCACTACGCGAGCTTCGAGCAATGCAAACGGGAACTACAGGAGTTATTGCGGTAAATGCGGAGCATGAGTGGGCATTGGCGGCGTTGGCGACCGCAGAATAACGAGGCGTTTTCAGGAACGGCGCTGACCTCACTTGAGCTGTTCGCGCGAGTTGCGCAGCGGCTGAGAGCGGCGCATATTAGCAAACGTGCCTGGCGCAAAAAACAGGACCTTCGACCGCTCACGACACTGGTTGATGCGGCACGAGCCGAGGCGTACAAGCTACAGAAACGACCAGTCGAGCAGCTACAAGTAGCAGAGGCATGGTTGTACGCGCTGGCGCTGTCTGCACCACAAGCCGCGGTGGCACAGGAAGAAATGGACAAACATCCACACGGGTATCACAACAAAGAGCACCGGTTGTTTGAGCTGATAGATTTTAACGACGCGTTCGTTGCATCGGTGCTTGCGCTGCCGCATGACATGCTGCCGCACGCCGAGCAGTGGATTCGGCAGCTCTGCGACCTGACGTGTCAGCGGGCTGGGACGCGACGGTTTTCCGACGAGCAATATTCGGCGATCGTCAGGGGCCTTAGCCGAGAGATTGCCGTGTATCTGGGGGTGCAGAAGGAAGGGTTTGAAGCTGAAATGACCAGCCGGCGGGTGGACGCGTTCGGGATAGATATGCGTATCACCGACCCAAAAACGCTTCAAAGTATCAACGTCGACCTGAAGACGCGTTCAGCGTTTCACTACCGTATCCACAACTTGCAGCGCGAGGGGCGGCTCAGCGAAGAGGCGCTGATCATGGCAGACCGCAACGGTTTTACACGTGTCTACAACGGCCATGACGGCCAGAAAGTGCCGGTGGTGATATGGCGGATTGACGAGGAAGAAGTGGGTGAGATCGTTGATTTTACCCTAGAGCGTACTGACGGTCTGGCGCGCATGTTACGGGATATTTTTGCGCGTCATTATGATTGACGAACAGAAGCGGTTATGGTAATCTGAGAGCAAAATTACGCGTAATAAACAAAAGGTAGAAATCTATGAGCGGAGAGCAACCCGGTCCACCACAAATGA
>JBLMYZ010000015.1:0-11074 GCA_050258575.1 Acidobacteriota bacterium | reverse complement strand
TTTGTTCATGAATGTGGGATCGACAGCGCAAACGGATAAAAGTTACCCTGGGGATAACAGGCTTATCGCGCCCAATAGTTCACATAGACGGCGCGGTTTGGCACCTCGATGTCGGCTCATCACATCCTGGGGCTGGAGCAGGTCCCAAGGGTCCGGCTGTTCGCCGGTTAAAGTGGTACGCGAGCTGGGTTCAGAACGTCGTGAGACAGTTCGGTTTATATCCGGTATGGACGTCAGGAATTTTGAGAGGATTTGCCCCTAGTACGAGAGGACCGGGGTGAACGCACCTCTGGTGTATCGATTGTGGCCACCTGCTGCATTGTCGAGTAGCTATGTGCGGTCTAGATAAGCGCTGAAAGCATATTAAGCGCGAAACTAACCTCAAGATGAGAATTCCCTATGAGGACCGTGAAAGACTATCACGTTGATAGGCGCAAGGTGGAAGTGCAGTAATGTATGGAGCTGAAGCGTACTAATCGTCCCATTGCCTTTTTATGCTACTTGAGACAAACCTACGGTTTTTCTCAACGAGCCTTGCGAAGTAAATTCGCATTCGCACGTTGTGCGAACCGGCTCTACTCTTTTCCCTAAGGACAAGCAGCAGAGAAGTGGGTTCGCCTCAAGTGAGTTGGTTTTTGACTAGTAATTGGTGAGTATCAGAAGTATACTACGCCTATAAGTCGTCTTTTCTTATGAACGACTCTTTGAAATTTGAACAAATAGGTATCGAATGAACATCGACCTTCTGAGATGAAGGAAAAGAGCAGCGAGCTTGGTTCTGCTGAAAGCAAAACTCGGCTTTGCCGACGAGCGATGAGAAAAACGTAGTTTGTCTCATACCGGTCGGTGTCCATGGCGAGGAGGAAACACCTGTTCCCATCCCGAACACAGAAGTTAAGCTCCTCAGCGGCGATTATACTGCTTTGCGGGAAACTAGCACGATGCCGAATTATACGATGAACCCTCCGAATAGGAGGGTTTTCGTTTTCCTGAAGTTCAGCCGAGAAATTTGTTACTATTAGGTATATGGATAGTGTTGAAAAGTTACAAGCGTATAAAGACCAAGGAAAGCTCTTCCACGGTTCGTTGCGGGCTGGTATTGACATGCTCATCCCGCAGCGTGCGACAGATGTAGATACCTCACGAGGGTTTAATATAGACACCGCAATTTTCGCGACACCCCTACCGGCAGTAGCGGTGGCTTTCGCATGCGTTAATACAAAGATTATTTCCAGTAAAGAACGAGCAGAATATGGCGCGCGGTGGGGCGTTTATTATATCGAAGATAGAGTCGAGCTACGGATTCCGCGGTACTTTGAAAGGTATCTTGACCAGTTTAGTGGGTTTGTCTATGTTCTTGAGAGGAAAACCGACGAAACGTCATGGCAAGTAAAACTTTATGAACCAACGAAACCGATTGATACCATCAAGGTTAGTATAAACGATTTTGCAGCCCTTGGTGGGCTAGTGGTTTGGAGATGACGGGCGAAACATGTGATAGAGGGGTCGAGCATACTATTTTGTACAATATACTTGTGTTTTTCACTCGAGATAATTATAGTTAAGACTAGAAAACTTTAAAACAAAAAGGGTGAGCTATGAAACTCAAAATCGTAGACGTAGTGAGTGAATACAGTGTCCCTGTGCGACGCTAGTTACTACTATTGTAAAAATCTAAAAAACTGGTATTATGATATAAATATACCTGATCGTACAGGATACCCCGAAGTACGACACTAACCCTGTATTGTTAATTGCTCTAAGTATACCGCATTCGCTGTTCTGTAGCCCAAGACTTGTCTTGGGCGTTCGTTTAGGTACGCCAGTACAGTAGCGATGGTTTCTTTGGTGACTGTGCTCAGATCGGTTTTTTTCGGGATGAAGTGACGGATCCATTTGTTCGTGTTCTCAACTAATCCTTTCTCCCAGCTATGGTATGGGTGGGTGAAGTAGAACGGCGCGCCAAGGAGCTGCTCGAAGTGTTTCCAGTACGTAAACGCGATGTCGTTGTCGGTCAGAATGGTTTTGACGGCGACGCCATCAAACATCCTCTTTAGGGCTCGTGAGAGCTCCTGCCTGGTACGGTTCGGGAGGAGTTCGATGAGCGTCCGTTTGCTCAGCGTGTCGACAGCGACAAGAAGGACGGCCTTGCTGCCGCTTTTGGTTGGGCTGACGATGAAATCCAACTCCCAGTGGCCAATCTCATCCCGCAGGATACGTTCCTCGATCCACTTGCGCTCGCCAATGAGGCCGCGGCGGTACATTGCTTTGCGGCGTTTTGGTTTGCCTTTGAAGTACAGCTTGTGCTGCAGGGCATAGAGCGTGACGTAGCGGTAGACAGTCCGTTTTGAAACAGGACAGTCAGCACTCCCGGCGATCTCACCAGGTGACCAGCCCTTATCTAACCCGTCGTCAACATACTGGCGCAAAGCTGCGTCACGAGCGACCTTGTTGCTTGATGTCTTCGCATAGTACCGCCTCTGGTACGCTTTCACGCTGGCTTTCTTAGCGACATACGCACCGGATACGGCAAGATTCTTCAATTCGTAGCTGATGGTATTGGGGCTGCGCCCCAACTCACCAGCAATGTAGCGGATACTCTTGCCGCTTGTATGCCAGTGTTCAATCTTGACTCGATCCTCATAGCTTAAATGATCGTATTTTTGACCCATAGCTACTAGTGTAGATTTTGATCTGCTTGTTTTACTGACTTTCCGATACCGTTTCATACACTCTCGCCTTTCTGGCTAGTGTCGGACTTCAGGGGGACCTGGGGGAACCTTAAGTACGGTCATTACTAGGACGCTTCGTCTAGCAACAAACCTTTCTCTACTGCACATTGTAGCGCACTTTTGAAGCCGAGGCACTGCCTCGGCTTGTTGTTTATACGACCGACAACTCGGTCTACCTCTGCCTGGCTTACCGTGCTAAAGTCAGTGCCCTTAGGGAAGTACCGTCGTATCATCTTGTTGGTATTCTCGACACCACCTTTTTGCCAACTGGAGTATGGGTCAGTAAAGAAGACGGGTGCGCCTAAAGAAGTGGAGCCGAGCCCGGAAGGGCGTGAGGGAGTGCACTTTGAGATTGGACGAGCTGAGGCACCTGCTCCGTATCGTCGAATCAGCCCGGTTATACGAAAGACAGTATAGTCGAGGATGCCAGCAAGGACATATGGACATATATGCGAAGAATGCGTTTAGTAGTGCGAGAGAGGCCGTAAGGCGCTCCTGAGGAGGCCATACTGTAGGGAAACGGTTCTACAGGTGGCGGAAGTTGAAGGCAAGCTAGTAGCTGGATTTGCGCACTGTTGTGATACCGTGCTTTTTGCCTACAATAAACTAAGAAACACATGCCGCCAGGTTACCGATGAACAATTTGATAATAATCGTCGGGACGTAGTGTTGAACGGCATGGGTCCTCGAGACGGCTGGCAGGCCGTGGGCGACCAAGTTGCTACCTTTGATTTTGAGGATGGTGATATTCTCATGCTCTGCTCTGATGGTATCACGGGAGACAAAGACGCAGATCGTTTGTCGGCAGACGATATCCGAGGAGCATTTTTCGCGTTCGACGCCTCAAGAAATTGCAGATGCATTTATGACGATTAGTCGGAAAAACGATAATAAGTCAGTACTGATTATTGAACCAAATCGGAGTAATCGGCTTGAGGCTAGTTCGCCGGACAAGACCGCAGCTGCATAGAAAAAGCTTATACCAGAGGGGTGCAGGCAACTCTCGAGCGAGCGGCAGCGGGACAATGAGTCCGCCTAGAGTGGGATGATGTGGTGGAAAGGCACTGCAAGGTAGTCTCAAAACCAAAGAAAAGCGGGTTGTTGCGTCAGCTACGTATCCAGGTTGAGATGAATGGTTCGATCGATGTCTACTCGGTAGCACATATAGAGAAGTGGATTATGACGGGTGTTTCAAGTGGCAAGGTGACCGATCTTCTGTTTCAAATTTCATTCTTCACAGCATAAAGAAAAACGACTCATCTCGCAGATAGAGTCGTTATCTTTTGAGACGTGGTGGTGTCTCGTAGGTGCCTATAAGTATGATATAGCACATGGCGGATATGTGCAACAGTTTTTTCACCATAAAAAAGTCTATGGTAAATATTGACATAAACGTATCATTGTGCTAATGTAATAAGCGAACACATATCGTGTGTGAGATATTTAATGGATGGAACAGATGAGGGTAGGCGATTTCTTTCGCAGAGTCGGCTACTTTTTTGTTTCGTAAAAAGGAGATTACCCACAATGGCAGGAACCAAAGCTGGCGGCATGAAAGCTGCTGCAACCAACAAAGCGCGCCACGGCGCAGATTTTTACGCCAAAATCGGTAAAAAAGGCGGACAAAACGGAACAACTGGCGGCTTTGCGGCAAACCGTGAGCTGGCTCGTATTGCTGGTGCGAAAGGTGGTCGTATTTCACGCCGCCGCAAGAGTGCTGCTAACTAGTAGTATCGAGAAACTTGTGTGAACAGAATACCCCACATAACGGGGGTATTTTGTTATAGTTTCGTGCGTTTGAGGCCGCAGGTGCGGGCGTCGTTGACGCGCCAACGCTGGGCGCACACCGGGCACGTGTAGTCGCCGGAGCGTTGCTGAATACCGCCAAGACCGCACTGCGGGCAGGTGCTCCGGGCATGCAGCCAGTCGCGGTAGGTATCGAGGGCTTCCTCGATGTTATCTTCTGGTATGGCAATACCATAAAGAAGAGCAAGTTCCTGAGCTTTCTCCCAAGCCGCTCTCTCGAGCTTTATGAGGTCAATATCGTACATATACCGGTCGTGGCCCAAAATGCCGTGTGCGGCCTCGTGGAGCAGCTGAGGAGCATAATAAGGCTGTGATAAGTCATAAAATACCGTTTGCTGCTCTGGCGACCAGTGAAAATCGTCGCCCGGTATAAACGTGATCTTTGGAAAATCAGTCGCCAATCGGGTGACTAAGTTGTTGGACGCCGTAGTAGTAGCAGCCATAGATCACCGCCTCCTCAGGGTAACGTGCTTGTTGGATAACTGGCATGGGGATATAGTCAGGTAACTGGCTGGATATGTAGTGGGCGAGAGGTTCTTTGTAACGGTCAAAATGCGCGCCAATACTGCCGCCAATAATGATGATGTCCGGCATAACAACAGGGATAAGAGCCAGAAAGCCGCGAGAGATTTTGTCGGCAATCTGCACCCAGACGCGTCGGTTTGTGATATCGCGCGCCAACTTACCGTAGGTCTGATGAATTGCTCGCCCAGAGGCAAAACTCTCCCACTCGCGCAGCCGCCCGTCGTATTCGACGAGCATGTGGCCGCCTTCGCTCATGGCCATGTTTGGGTCGATCTGACCGTCAGCGATAATACCAGTGCCGATACCGGTCGAGATGGTAACGTAAAGGCTGTTACGCGGCTGCTCGGGGAGGCGGAGGGTTTCTGAGAGTGCGGCGAGGTTAGCGTCGTTTTCGATCCAGACCGGGGTGTCGAGACCAAGTTTTTTTTGCAAGCGACCGATGATATCAAAATGCGCCCAGTCGAGGTTGGCGCAGCGCCAGACTTTGTTGTCGCGAATCATCCCTGGAACTGCGACGACGATACCGTCGATGACGCGGTGTTTGCTGAGGTGGTGTTCGGTAATCATGCCGGCAATCGTTGACAGGTAGTCGGTCTGAGTCTTTGGCGTGGGGAAACGGAACTGCTCGCCAGGTTTTCCCTCGCGGTTGAACGCTGTGAGGATGGTTTTTGTGCCACCTGTGTCGATGGTGATGAGCATAGGGATAGTATAGCAGGAAAAGATCGAGAGATTGAGAGAAGAAAGTCGCAAGACCTGAGACCTGAGAAAACGCAAAAGTATCCTTTCCATCTTGCGATCTTCCGATCTCGCGATCTTTAATTCCTTGCCTTTCCCCTGAAATCTGATATACTTAAATCTATAAAGGAGTTTTGGAAGAAAGATATGAGGATTCGCCAAGAAGAACAGGGTGGTATCGGAGTTTTTGTCGTTGTTGGTGCACTACTGACGGCCTTGCTGGTGGGCGGGTTGTTTATAGCAAAACAACAAGGAAAACAAGCGTACGATACCGCAGGGCAGTCAACTGCGCAAAATCAGTCGACTACTACCACTTCGACAGCCGCCGACGATAGCGCATCGGATAGTGACGATCAGACGATTGACGGCGGAAGCGCAACCTCAGAGACGTCACAGTCGACAGAAACCACCGCGTCAACTTCTTCGTCGAACAGTACGCCCGCGCAGTCGTCGCACGTTGCGGTGACCGGTCCGAGCGATGACGGAGGTGCGACGCCGGGCAATGTTCCAAGTACTGGCCCGGAGGATACGCTGGCGATTGTCGCGGTTTTGTCGCTTGGTGTTGTTGGAACGATGTCGTACGTCCGCTCACGCCGTTCATTTCACGCCTCTGCGCTCAAGTAAACTTTTGACAACACAGGGGGTAACAGGGTATACTGTAGGGTAATTCTCTCTGGAGTTACTTTTTGGTGGCTCTAGGGGAAAATATCATAAGGAAGGAGCCTGGCAGGGCTTTTCAGAACAACCTGCCACAACAAACTACATGGCACAAGCCAAAACAATTACCATGGACGAACTCCTAAAAGAAGAGACCGTCAAAGGACTCGCCGCCGGTGAGGTGGTCGAGGGAGTAATAGTAAGCGTTAAAAAACACGAGGTGCTGGTCGACCTCGGGCCGCTCGGAGTCGGTATTGTTCCGCGTCGAGAAGTTGGGTTTGGTCAAAAACTGACCGAAGGCGACACGGTGACGGCTAGCGTCGTCGAAACAGAGATGGAGGACGGCTATAGCCTGCTGTCGCTGCGCAAGGCCGCCAAAGATCGCGGTTGGGACGAAGTGGCGCGTTTGGTCGAGAGTGAAGAAATCATCGAGGTGATACCGTATGACGCCAACCGCGGCGGTATGCTGATCGAGCTCGAGGGTGTGCGCGGCTTTTTGCCAGTGTCGCAGCTGTCAGCTGAGCATTATCCACGAGTTGGTTCAAGCGACAAAGACGAGATCTTGCAACGCCTGAACTCACTTGTTGGCAAGACGCTCAAAGTTCGTATTCTCGACGCTGACCGCAAAGCCAACAAACTGATCTTTTCAGAAAAAGAGGCTATCAAAGAAGGTCTGAGCGAGCGGTTCGAACAAATGAAAGTCGGCGACACCGTCCAAGGAGTGATCACTGGCGTGGTTGACTACGGCGCATTTGTCAACGTTGGCGGTATCGAAGGGCTTATCCATATCTCGGAAATCAGCTGGGAGCGGGTCAACAACCCGAGCGATTATGTCAAAGTTGGACAACAAGTTGATGCAAAAGTGATCGCTATTGACAAAGAACGCCTCAGTTTGAGTCTCAAACAGCTTCAAGAAGACCCGTGGCTGTCAGAAGTCGAAAACTTCAAAAAAGGCGCAGAAGTCGAGGGGACAGTGACGCGAATCACGCCGTTTGGCGCGTTCGTGCAGCTCAGCCCGGCAGTAGAAGCGTTGGTTCACGTGTCGGAACTCGGTGAGGGAGAAGGCGCTGATCCAGAGAAAGTATTTCGTCTCAACGAGCGGAAAGCTTTCCGAGTGCTCGACGTCGACAAAGACGGGCGCAAGATTTCCCTGAGCCTCAAGAAAAAATAGGTTTCGTTGATCGGGGAAGAGGCAACTCGTCCCCGCAACTACGACAACTATAAAGTAAAGGAGCAAAGCGTGGCGGAAAAAGTAGTACAAGTCGCAGATATGGTGACCGTCGGCGAACTGGCTCAGACACTTGATATTCCGGTGACGAAACTGGTCGGCGAACTGTTCAAGAACGGTATCGCAGCGACGATCAACCAACGTATCGATATCGAAACAGCGCAGATTATTGTCGACGAGCTCGGCTACGATGTGCTGCTCGAGCGCAGTGAGGCCGCCGCGTCGCCTCACGAGAAAAAACACGAGCTTAGCGATGCAGCAGTGGCACGGCCGCCGATCGTGGCAGTGATGGGGCATGTTGACCACGGCAAAACCAGCTTGCTCGACGCGATTTTGGAGACAAAAGTTGTCAGCGGAGAGGCTGGAGGGATTACCCAACATATTGCAGCCTATCAGACGATCAGAAATGGTCGGGCGATCACCTTGCTGGATACGCCAGGGCACGAGGCTTTTTCGGCGCTCCGTCAACACGGTGCGGCACTGACCGACGTGGTTGTGCTCGTTGTGGCGGCGGACGACGGCGTAATGCCGCAAACCGTTGAGGCGATCAAGTTTGCCCAGAGCGCCAACGCGAAAATCGTGGTTGCTATCAACAAAATCGACAAAGAAGCTGCCAACCCAGGCCTCGTCAAGGGGCAGCTGGCTGAACACGGCGTGATTCCAGACGACAAAGTGTGGGGCGGCGATACACCAATGGTAGAGGTGAGCGCGAAAACTGGGCAAGGACTGGATGATTTGCTCGACACGGTGCTGCTGGTTGCCGATATCGAGGAACTGAAAGCCGACGTCGACGTGCCAGCCGAGGGGTTGGTGATCGAGTCGCACATGGAGGTCGGCAAGGGACCGGTAGTGAGTATGCTGGTCGAACATGGCGAGCTCAAAGCCGGACAATTTGTTGTTGCCGGCACAACATATGCCAAGGTGCGGACGTTGCTCGACTACGCTGGGCGGACGCTCAAAGTAGCGGGACCAGCAACGCCGGCGACGATTACTGGGTTCAAAGAGATTCCGAGTTTTGGCGACCGTTTCGAGGTCGTGAAAAACGAAAAAGCCGCCCGTGCAGAGGTGGAAAAAAACCGTCTTGAACAACAACACGAGGCAGTGCATTCGCACGTGACAGGGAACGACTTGCTGCGCATGATGAACAAGAGCGACAACACGCAGGATATGTTAGTGATTGTCCGCGCTGACGTTCAGGGTTCACTGACCTCTGTGACGGATAGTTTGAAACTGCTGGAAAACGACGAAATCAACATGCGTATCATCAGTAGCGGCGTGGGGAATATTTCTGAAAATGATATTCGTTTGGCCGAGAGTGCTGGTGCGATCATCTATGGGTTTAACGTACAGTTGCCGCCGACCGTCAAACGTATGGCGATGCGGGTCAAGGTTAGTGTGCGGATGTTCAAGATCATTTATGAGCTGATCGATGACGTCAAATCGGAGATGGAGGCGAAATTAGCGCCGGAAATCGTCGAGACCGAAACAGGTAAGCTGCGGATACTTGGTGTATTTCGTACAACGAAAGATATGGTGATCTGCGGCGGGGAAGTGACGAGCGGCAAAGCAGTGCCGCATGTGCTAGCGCGTGTCGTACGCGACAAAGAGCGGATTGCTGAAGTCGAGGTTCAGCACGTCAAACGGCAGCAGTCCGAGGCCAAAGAGGTCTTTGAGGGCGAACAGTGCGGTCTCGAGCTGAAACTTCAGGGCAAGCTCGCTATCCAAGAGGGTGATCGGCTGGAGTTTTTCACTCGCGAACTGAAAAAACGGCATTTGTAAACGATTTACAATAACAAAATTACCCCTCTTTCGAGGGGTAATTTGCGCATGAGATGCTATGGGGTGAGCGGTCAGTCTCGGGCTACTCGCGGTTTTTCAACGCGCGGCGTGAAGCCAAGTAGCTATACGCGCCGTAACTGAGCGCAGATGACCCAACAATACTACCAAGAATCGCTTCTGGTCCTGTGCTTGGGAGCACGGCAGGCGTTTCTTTACAATCGTTCGGATTTTTCGAATACTTCGTGCTGTCAAATTCGCTTTCTTTGATCGTCACTGGGTATACTTTGTCGCTGAGACGGCAAACCTCGACGGTTTTTTCAACCGGTTTAGCCTGGCAGTCTGCAGGATTTTTCGAATACTTCGTGCTGTCAAATTCGCTTTCTTTGATCGTCACTGGATACTTCTTGTCGCTGAGACGACAAACTTCGATAGTCTTGTCCGCGCACTCTTTCGTCACGGTGACGATAGCGTCATCGGACTTGCTGCCGTAGTCAGTAACAACGGTAGCTTTGTTCGTGAGCGTATTGCTGCCGCAAACAAGTTTTTCGCCGTTCACTGTTGCGCTAAATGTGATGAAGGCGTTGATGCCTTTGGCGTAGTTGCCAATGTTTGAGCCGTCACCAAAGAAACGAGCATCAAGCTTGTGAACGTTCGGATAGACATAGTTGGCATTTTGTAATGCGGCCGTGCCTTCAACATAGGTAAAGCCAGCTGGTAGGGCATCTTTGATCACGACATTGTTTAGAGTTGCTTCACCGTTGTTAACAAATTTGATCCGGAAATCAACTTTATCACCAGCGTTAACTTGAACGCTTTGACCGTAGGTTGTTGTACCTGACTTGCGAACATCTTTGATGATGCTAAAGTCGGTGGTCGGCGCAAATTGCGGTTTAACTTTGTACTCGACATAGCTGAGGTACTGGAAACAGCCAGGAATCTTGCCGTCACCTTCTTTTGCATAACCGAGCATCGCACCGTCGCTAGTGACGAGGCTATCAGGAAGTTGTTTTCCTGAGCCGCCTGCAGCATAGCCGTTGTTGTAGATGCGCGCGCTACCTGGAACATAGACAAGACTAAAATCTTTGTCGCTGGTAAAGGTAACGTCGTCCCACACCTTAACCGGGTTGGCGTTGGTGGCAGTCACGAAGTTACTGACCGACACAGTTTTGCCGATGGTTGTTGGAACAGTTACAAGCGCTTTGGTATTTTCTGCTGTCAGTTTATACTTGTCGGCGGCGTTGTTATGAACGACCATGCGGACAGTATATTCTTTACCGGCTTGAACATTTGTTACATCGCCTTTTGCGCTGCTAGCTTCAACGGCACGGGCGAAATTTCGCTCGTCACCGTCGACGGGGTTGTTCGTGATTGAGTTAAATGTTACGTATGGGGCAGCATGTTCCACAGTAAATGTGGTTCGTTCCGGTCCCCACGCGAATGTGAGGGCGGTAGCGCTACCAGCGACAATAATAGCCGCGATAGCTGCGAAACGCTTTGGTACGTAACGGAGTTTTTTCAGTAATTTCATACAAATTCTCCTTTGTTACTAATGAAATAAATTGAACGATAACAGTATTGTTGTAGTCAAATTGTTAACGTACCTCATGCAGGG
>JBLMYZ010000014.1:0-6609 GCA_050258575.1 Acidobacteriota bacterium | reverse complement strand
CCTTGTCAGTTTTCTCGACACTCCAGCCCTCGGCTGTTTCGGCGTCAGACAACGAGATCGTTGGAATATCATCCTGCTCCTCGGCTATCGCCACCGCTTCGCGTTGTCGTGCGTCACGAACAACACGCGCTAGCTCGCGCAACAGCTCGGTCAACCCAACACTAGCCGACGAGGACACGGCAAATACCGACTGGCCTGGCGGTAACGCTTCTGCGAGCGCCGCTTTTTGCATGTCGAGCAGCTCAGGGTCGAAACCTTCTACCTTTGTGAGCGCCACGACTTCTGGCAACTCCGTCAGTATCGGACTGTACTGCTCAAGTTCACGGCGTATCGTCAAATACGCCTCCCGCGGATCCTCGCGGTATGCATCGACAAAATGCAAAATGACCGCCGTGCGTTCAATATGTTTCAAAAACGCGTCGCCCAGCCCTTTTCCTTCTGACGCACCCTCTATAAGCCCCGGAATATCTGCCAACAGCAAGCTCGTACCGTCGACATCAGCCACGCCAAGGTTTGGCGTCAGAGTTGTAAACTCATAGTCGGCAATCTCTGGCTTGGCGTTTGTCACCACGCTCAGAAAGGTTGATTTGCCTGCGTTCGGAAACCCAACCAAACCAACATCAGCCAGCAACTTCAGCTCTAACGCAGCTTCAAACTCATCGCCTTTTTCACCGAGCTCCGCCACACGCGGTGCCTGACGCGTCGAGCTTTTAAAATGCGCGTTACCAAACCCGCCGTCACCACCTCGGGCGACAACCGCTTGCTGTCCGTTTTCAACCAAGTCAGCTATCGTCACACCGTCACGCTGCACGACCGTACCAACCGGTACTTTTACAAGTAAATCATCGCCGTTTCTGCCATGCATTTTACGCTTGCCACCGCTCTGACCGTTCGAAGCTTTGAGTTCTTGGCGCATCCGAAAATCAGCCAACGTATTGACGTTGTCACTGGCTTCAAACACAACATCGCCCCCGCGCCCACCGTCGCCGCCATCCGGGCCGCCTTTGTCGACAAATTTCTCATGCCGGAAGCTAACGACACCATCGCCGCCTTTTCCAGCCCGAACAGAAACAACCGCTGTATCAACAAACATATGAGTAGTATAGCATGTTAGGAATCGGGGGGTGGAAAATGGAATTAGTGTATAAAGTTATATCCACCAACGGCGCCGGCGTTGACTGTGCGGCTAGAAACAACATTCCAACCAACATAGTTCATCTCGCTGACACGAATACTACCGTCTTCGTAGACTTGTTCAACAAATGCCACATGGCCATAGCCGCCGCCGTTTTGCATCACGGCACCAACTTCCGGCGTATTGTTAACGGTAAACCCGGCTGAACGACCGGCGTAAGCCCATGTCACAGCGTCGCCCCAGAAACTACCAACCGGACGGCCGATCTCGGCACGACGGTTGTAGACATACCATGTGCAATACCCATAGCTGTAGCGGTTGCCCGCCTGAGCTGCATACGCCGAGTTATATGACACTGTCGACGCAGGCGTGTATTGGCGTGGTGCTACATAGCCCGGCCGTTCGTTCTCTGGCAACACCCCGCCTGGGATGATAAGCCGCGTACCAACCGGCATACCGCTCAGTTCAAGGTCGTTCTGACTCACGATACGGATAGCGTCTGAACTGTATTTTTGGGCCAAACTCTCCACCGAGTCGCCGTCGCGAGTCGTATAGACAACGCCGTCAACTGGCGGGATCACTAGGTCTTTGTCAGGGGAGATAGCATCGCTCGTCAGGTTGTTTGCCCAACGGATCGTATCGGCAGACAAACCGTATTTGGCGGCCACTGCCTCGACCGTGTCGCCCGTTACCGAACGATATGTTTCAAACCCGCGCGTCTGAGCCGCTTCAAACACTTGCGGCTTAGCAACAATACTTTCGTCTGCTTGGGCTAGCTCACTTTTAGCGTTGAGGGTGACATACTGGCTAAACACCTGTGTCGACACCGTCAGATCAGCTGTCTCGGCTACTTTTGCCGCAAGACTGATCGCTGAAATCTCGTCAACGGACGGGTTTGAAATATTGGCAAACTCCTCGCTTGAAGCGAGCGGAGTTGAGTTCGCGGAGGTATCGGTGATATCAACCGGTGATTTGTAGCTAAATGATGCAATAAAAACAATAACAACCAACGTCCCAACGTAGATACTAGCACGAGCAAACTTGGTTGCTGTGAGGCGTTTGGTGCGGGCTTTCAACGCTTTTTTGTCGAGCCCAGATGGTAAACTTCGAATACGAGTTCTCCGGCTATCTGTTACCAGGTAGCACTACCGTGACTTATCTTGCTTTGCGCTGAACGCAAACGGGGTGTGATCGACCTTGTTATTAGTGATATACAGAGTGACGTACTACCCGTGCGATGTTTACGATAGGCCATTTTCACCGGTCAGCCCCACGCAGTCATGCGGCACATTGCGCGCACGAGAAACTGACGCGTCAAAAATGACCTCTCTATAGTACCTGACATTGACAAATAAGTCAATATGTTTCGCTCTAGTATAATCCACACAAAACGTGACAGTGGGCGGCCACCGCAGCGTCATGTTCGGCCTCTGTTCGCGAAAAGTACGTATGCCCATCATCACCAGCGACAAAGTACAAAAAATCACCTTCTGCCGGGTTGGCGACCGCTTGTAGTGCCGAATAATTCATATTTGCAATCGGTCCAGGCGGCAGCCCGGGATACTTTCGGGTGTTATACGGCGAATCGTAGTCGACCGTCGGCGTCACTCCGTCCTGCTCTGCCGCGTAGATAAACGTCACGTCCGACCCCAGTACCATACTCTCTTTGTAGCGTTTCAGAAACACCTGCGCTACTTGTTTCTGGTCAGTCTCGTTTGATACTTCCTTTTGCACGATAGACGCCAGCGTGATCGCCTGGTGTAGCGTCAACCCCTGAGCAGAAAACCGTTCGAGTAGTCCGTCGCGCTGAAGTTTGCTATAAAGTTCGTCAAACGTTCGCTCAAACACATCTTGCAGCGTCTCATCGGCACTTACCTGGTATGTCTCGGGGTAAATGTACCCTTCGAGCGAAGCACCGGCTGGTTTATCGGCGAGAAGTTTCGACCGGTACGTTGCGTCAAACGCTTGTTCGATCTCGTGCTGTGAGTATCCTTGGTCGGCTAAACTGTTTTCAACAGAAGGATCGGCCAGCTGCTTGACTGTCATACCGGGGAGAATCGTCACGCGAAACGTGCCGTGCTCGCCCCGGGTCAGCATATCAAGAATAGTTTTAACCGACTGGCTGTTCGAGATGATATACCCGCCTGCTTTGATGTCGCGGTAGTCTCCGTGCAGTCGCCCGTATATTTGAAACGCGACACTACTGCGGATAAGCCCTCTTTTTTCCAAATCATCACCTATACTCGACAGCCCGTCACCGCTTGCCACCGCGACTCGCTGCGTGCTTTCCTGGCCGCCGTGCGGACTCAGCGCCCAGCTGTACCACAAGACCGCTGCCGCCGCGAGCACAGCGAGCGTCAACATAACCGCGAGTGTCAAAATCAGCGGTTTTTTCAACTTTTTCTTAGATGATGGTAGCGGCGGCGAGGTCGGCGAGGTCGGCGCTCCCTCATGCGTTACTGGCGGCAGGTCGAGCGGCAGCAGCGGGCGCTGCGGCGCTGTTTTTGGTCGTATCTGAGGTTTCGGCGGTCTAATGTCCATAAGTCTGCTCCAAATAATCTTGCAAGATAATCGCCGCCGCCTCGGCATCAATATCGCCTTTTTGGTAACGCTTTGTGCGTTTTTGCAACCGTTCCTCGGCTATAAGAGATGTCACCGACTCGTCCTGAAACACGACTGGCGGCGAAACGAGCGCCAACTGCTGAACAAAACTTTCAACTGCGGCGGTTTGAGCGGTTGGCTCACCCGACTGGTTGCGTGGGTACCCCACGACAACCGCGACCGGAGATTCATCTGCAATTTGCTGGCGCAGCACGTCAAATACCCGGTCGTCTACTTCCACCCATCCAAGCGGATACGCCAACTTCACCGCTGCGTCAGCTTTAGCAACACCAATACGTTTTTCGCCCACATCAAACGCTAGTAGGATATCATTGCTGCTCGCCATTTGCGACATTCTTCAGAGTAAATTCGACAGTAATACGTTTTGTGTCATTTGGCACGCGACTCACCCAAAACGGTGAAAAGTTGACATCGACGCTTTCCACACCTTTAATCGCTTCGATTTTTTGCTGCACCTCGCCCTGGCGCATCCCTTTGATCTCATCGGTCAGTTTGGCTTTGTCGATATTTGGACCCACCTGCGCCGTCGCTGCTATCTTCGCCATGTACCCGTTGTCGGTTTTGGCAAACTCTGAAAACTGAGTGGTTGCCTCACCAGAATCATACACACGTTGTGCTGTATTGTTGCCGATTTGCGTTTTGAGATACACGTCGTACACAGCTTTGAGATCTGTTTTTTTCACACCGACAAGTGTATACGTCGTTTCTGCGGTTAGTTTTGCCGTGGTAGCCTCCTGGTCCACACCCGGCGCGGCCGTCGGGGTTCCTGGCTCTACGACAAACCCGTTTTCGATCACGATATCTTGGCTGTCAAACTGTTTTTTCAGCTCGTCGCGTACTGCATTGTTGTCCTGACTTTGCAGTTGTTCGGCTGCCTTGTTGACATCTTCTTGAGTCACGACGGTGATCGTTTTATCTGTTCCGCCAGCCGTCGAACCAACAAAAGCCGCTGTTGTTCCAGACGGCGAGGCCGACGCGTTGCCAGACGCACCGTTATACTTCGAACCTCGTCCAGCCGCCGTGACGCCAACATTTTGGGCGTAGCGGTTCGAGTCGCTGTAGGTCACTGCTTGAGTTGTGGTATACACCAGTCCGCTCGTTGACGTTACCGATGACCCAGCTGGAATCGTCACAGAGCTGCCGTAGTACACCTTGCGAATAGTGTCGTCTGTCGGCGACAAACGCACTGTGCCTGTCGCGATCTCACCGACATCTTTCTGACCTGTGGCCTTAAAGTCGACTGACTGCGTTTTTTTAACTTGTTTGATAACCGGCGGCAGCGTGTTCTGGGCAGGATCAAGCGTCGCGTTGTTGACAAGCTGAAGTGTTTTAGACACATTGACGACGCTCGTCTGAGCGGTGATCGTCACTTTGGCGGTACTGGCAAAAAACAACGCCCACACGAAAAACGCGATCAGCAGTACTGCGAGGCCGCCAATGATAAATAATTTTTTCCGAAACGCGTCGAAGTTAGGAATCTTGCGATCTTTGGTGCCCACTTTGGCAACCGGGGAAACTGCCGCCGCACCAACAGCCGCCTTCGTGACGGTTTTTTTGACATCTGGTTCGTCCGCAGTAGGTATCTCCGGGGGCGACTCGCCCTCGATCACGTCCGACTCGTCGTCCTCGTCGTCATGTATGACTGTTGGCAACTCTGGTTTACTCTGCAGATTTTTCGCAACCGGCACCGCTACACCTGCCGCCAGCGCACTGAGCGCCGCGTCGTTCGTGATAAGCACAATGTGTTTTTTGCCCTCGTCAGCCGTACGTTTCAACAACTTCAGGTTGACGATACTTTGCAGCACGCCGATCCGTTTTGGGGGCACAAGTGCCACTACCGGTGCTTTGGCTGTCTTGACTTTGTCGATGATAGCCGTAATATCGTCTTCGGTGTCGATGTAAATAACGTCTTTTTTCATATACGTAACATCCGGTTTATTTTTTCTTTGACGGTATCTTCCTCTGTTCCTATGGTATCATACCCAACACGCAACAGCCCCATGGCGGTAACGAACGTGTGGTCGTTGACTTCGCCGGTTTTGTCGTGAATACCCGACACATCTCCCGGTTTAATACGCTGAACGCTCGGTTTTTTGGTAAACGGCAAGTCTTTGTGCCACTCGCTGGCTTCGAGTGCCTTAGTGAGTTTCGCAAGACTCGCCCCGCCTCCACAGAGCAGTATACGGTTTGGCAAATGATCGACCGAATCAAACTCGCTCAGTGCTAGCTCAACGCCGCTAATCCAGACCGACAGCGTTTTATCGAGCGACTCGTTGACGTCCTCGACGACGCTCGGGCGAATTTTCGGATCTTCGATATGAATTTTTAACTTTTCCGCTTCGTCAAAGCCAATATTCATGTCGGTCGCGATCGTCCGCGTAAAGCTACGGCCGCCGATCCCGAACATTTTTGTCCCCTCAACGCCGCCGTCATTTACCACAGCGATATCTGTCGTTCCACCACCCACATCGGCCAGTATAGCGGTAAACGAGCTGCTTGCGTCCGTCCCCAGCATACTACGCGCCACCGCAAACGGCTCGGCCGCTACCGCTACGAGGTCAAGGTCGAGTTCGCTCGCTACTCGTTCGATCGCGCCAATATGCACCATGGGCGCAAACGCCGTATATATCTGGATCGCCACGTCTTTCCCTTGAAACCCAATCGGGTTAGCCACTTTGTAACCGTCAATATGTATACTGACAATCGCCGAGTTGACGAGTTTCACCTCGACTTCTTCGTTACCAGTCTCGAGACCAATCTGTTTCTGAGCCTTTTTTTGCGCCCGTTCCTGGACTTTTTCGATAATAAACTCCATCTCGCTCGCGTCGAGCGCACGATCTGGCTGCGGCCGT
>JBLMYZ010000013.1:0-15736 GCA_050258575.1 Acidobacteriota bacterium | reverse complement strand
AACCGATTCAAATGTCTGGACGAAAGATTTTCAGCTCGTTGCGCCCACGACTGAGCAGGTAACTGCGGCGCATATTAACGACAAAACCAAAGTAGTCATCCCATACGCCGATTATAAGCGTGTTGCGGCTGAGTTTAGTAATGCTTTAGCATTGCCAACCACCAACCGTGTTGTCGTCACTTATATCACCCGCATACATGGGACTGTTGACGGCACCGATTTTGAAGATAAACGCGTATCGACAGTCACGCTCGCCCTAGACGACAAAATCTATCAACCAGTCACCCACGTTGACAAGACCGATACTAAGCAAGTTATAAACGAAGATATGAAAGCAGCCCAGTCTTTCGCTACGACTATTAAACAGTTAGCTGCTGCTGTTAGTATTCTTGCTGGAATCGGTCTTGTTTTACTCGGTCTCCGTCGACAAATTTTCAAGACTCCTTACCAACGAGAGCTTGAAAAGATCTACCGTTACCACAACGGTATTATCATCCGCACAACCAGACAACTTGATAAAACACAGAGAGAAGTTGTCCCGGTGGCTAGTTTCAACGATATACTTGACCTCGAAGAAGAACTCAAGCTTCCTATTATTTCTTCAGAACTCAGTACGCGCGCCACAGCCTTTGCTATCATCCATGAGGATATCATTTACCAATATGTCCTCGGCGACAAAACAACAGACGAAAACACGCCGCCAACCAAACCGTCTAAACCAAACCACACCGAGACCACCCCGAAGCGTCCGTTGTCGTCGCCACCAACTATCCGTAAAATACCAGTACTACCGTCTTCTAACGTTTCGCGCCATCCAGCTACTACGGAACCAGATCCGGAAATTATAACTGATACATTGCCTGTTACACCAGCAGAACCGCCTGCTGATAACGGTCAAAATATTCTCGATATCGAGCGCGAGCCAGACGTCAAAGATCAGATTGAGTTAAATATTGAACCGGCCAGTGACGAAGAAATCCCTGCACGATTTATTGTTGACGATATCAAAGCCGCCAACGATCAGCTTGAAAAAAATCTCCTCGCAACGCCAGCACACTCACCCCATACTAAATCCGCAAAAAGCTCCGGTAAAAAATCCAAAAAGACTGTCGTCAAACCACGCCGGCCGCTTGCGTCGCCATCTTCGATTATCTCCACACACAAAACCGCCCCATCTTTCGATGATGTAGTGAACGATATTACTCAAAAGCAAACTCTAAAACATAAAAAATGATACACTAGGTGGTGTATGAAGCACGTTATCGAAACCCAACAGCTGACAAAACGGTATGGGTCGGCGCGGGGTATTGATAACGTCACGCTGCAAGTGACACAAGGCGAGATGTTTGGTTTTATTGGACCAAACGGCGCCGGCAAGTCAACCACTATTCGCACGCTACTTGGACTCATTCGACCGACGAGCGGGTCGGCGCGTATCTTCGGTCAGGATATCATGACAAATGGTCCGGCTATCCGCGACCGTATCGGTTACCTACCGAGCGAAGTATTTTACTACGACAACATGCGAGTGATCGACCTGTTGCGCTACAGCGCCAGCTTTTATAGCGCCTCTAAAAACACTACCGAGGCCCGTATGCACGAACTCGCCGAGCTCCTGGACCTCAACCTCACTAAAAAAATTGACGACCTGAGTTATGGCAACAAGAAAAAAGTCGGCATCGTACAAGGTTTGCAGCACGCGCCGGATCTCATCATCCTCGACGAACCGACCGGCGGTCTCGACCCACTCATGCAAGCGACATTTTTCGACTTGCTGCAGCGCGAAAATGAACGCGGCGCAACGGTGCTGTTTTCGTCGCATATCCTGAGTGAAGTCCAAAAACTCTGCGACCGCGTGGCGATTATTCGCGAAGGCCAACTCGTCGAAACACAGCGCATCCAGGAGCTACGCAAAAACTCCTACCTGCAGTGTCGCTTGGAGACAGCTAAAAAAATCGACCCGGCAGTATTTACTCTCGAGGGCATCAGTAACTGCCGTATCGACAAACGAACAGTGCAGTTTATTTTTCGCGGTGACGTCAACCAGCTGTTAAAACTGTTATCCACGCTGCCGCTTACTTCTATCACCCTCGACGAACCCTCGCTCGAAGATATCTTTATGCATTTTTACGAGAAAGATACTACTATAGCATGAACGTGTTCAAGTTTGAGCTACGGTCGCTGCGCATTATGTTACTTCTCTGGGCACTAGCCTTCGTCGCGCTTATCACCATCTACGTCAGCGTTTATCCGTCATTTAGCAAGGATGCCGCGGCTACCCGGCAGCTTTTTGCCACTTTACCGTTTGCCGTTCACGCTGCGCTTGGTATGAACGTAGAGACACTATTTTCATTTCTCGGTTTTCTCGGTAACGTTTTCACGGTTATCCTTCTTGCCAGCGCTATGTTCGGCGCTAGCCTTGGTCTAGGACTGTTTAGCCGGGAAGGACGCGCGCGTACGACTGACTTTTTGCTAACCAAACCCCGCCGCCGCTCGAGTATATTTTTTGCCAAATGCGTCGCCGGAATCGTTAGTATTGTTGGTATGACATTGGTTATTGTGTTTACAACATTTATGATGAGTCAGGTAGTCAAGGCAGGTGATTACGATCTGCGGATATTTTTCATGATTACCAGTGTCGCTGGTATGATCCAGCTCTGGTTTTTCGCAGTCGGTGCGCTATTGTCCCAGCTCATCCCAAAACTAAGAACCGTTACGCCAACGGCTCTCGCGGTTGCCTTTGGAATATTTTTGATTGGCACTATCGGCGCCCTAGTCGACTCGGACACAATACGGTGGATTGCACCGGCCAAATACGTCGATTTCTCTCATGTCGTCCAATACGGCACGTACCAGTACGAATACCTTCGCGTTGGTGCCGCTATTATCATCCTGTCGCTCCTGGGTAGTTTTTTTATCTACACGCGAAAGGATGTGCGTAGCCTCACATGAACGTCTTTCGCCACGAACTCCGCCAACGCTTCAAATCCATTCTGGTGTGGCTGGCTGTCATGGCAGTCTTTATTGCCGCTGCTATGGTCAAATACGATACCTTTCGAGGCGGCGGGAAAGTTGTTAACGAATTATTAAATAGTTTTCCGTCAACACTCAAGGCCGTGTTCGGCATGAGCGGGCTCAACCTCACCTCTATTAGCGGCTATACCGGTGTTACCTATATCTTCATCGCCGTTATGGCAGCGATTTTCGCCGGCATGCTTGGTAGTAATGCCGTCGCTCGAGAAGAAACTGGCCGCACTGTCGAATTTCTATACCCCAAACCGGTATCGCGCTGGACGGTGCTGGCACAAAAACTGCTTGTCGTCGGTATTGGTATTGCCGCCATGACCGTCACTATCTACGCCACACTCCTGGTAGTTACCGCCCCATACAACATCGACAGTACGACGCATGCGGCGCTAGTCAATTTTTCGCTCGCCGCGCTCTATATCATGCTCTTGTCGGGTGGTCTCGGCCTCATGTTCGCTGCCGTCTCCCGACGCAGCGCTCGCGGTGCAACACTGCTTGCCATCGTCATCATGGCATCATATTTCGTATTCGCACTTAGTAAAATGTCGACGGACTTCGAGTGGCTGGCCCTTGCGTCAATGTTTAGCTGGTTTGATGCTGTCGAGATCATCAAACAAGCAAGTCTACCGGTTACACAAACTATCGTCTCGATTGCTCTCTCCACCGTTTCTGTGGCGATTGCGTTTATTGCACTCCACCACAGAGATATGTGTTGATCCAGAATTTCAGGAATTTCAGGGTTCAACCCTTAAGAGATATAAAAAATTGCAATATAGGAGTATGGTGTATATATGCCTTCCAAAAACGCTGTGAAACAATACGATGCGCCGGCATTTTACCATGTATACAACCGCGGGGCGGGCGGGCAAAGGATCTTCGTCGACAGTAGCGACAAACGAAAGTGCATGTCGCTGTTCGAACGGCATCTTTCTGCAGCCTATGCCGAAAAACATCCCGAGTCGCTGTATGAACAATACGATGTTGAACTGACAGCATTTTGCTTGATGGGGAATCATTTTCACCTGTTGCTATACCAGGGAGAGGACCCAGCGGCAATCACCGCGCTCATGAAGTCGGTTTCCACCGCATATGCAATGTACTTCAACACAAAATACAAGCGCCAAGGTCACTTGTTCCAAAGCATTTTTCGGGCATCTCGTATCACCGGCGAAGCATATTTGGCGCATATTACGCGCTATATCCACCTCAACCCTAGAACATACAAAACGTACCACTGGTCAAGCCTGGCGTATTTTCTCGGCAAACGACCCGCCGACTGGGTAGTCCCTGAACGCGTCGTTGACATGACAGCCGAGCAATATGCTAAGTTTTTGGAAGACTACGAAAGCCGCCGCGACGAACTGGTACACATCAAAAAAGAGCTCGAGCTATAAGCCTCGTACGACCGTATTCTATATTGCAACTTTCCGCCTCTGTTAAGGGATGAACCCTGAGAAGTTAGTGGCAGCCGTGTTGGAGGGCTTCGGCGGGAGCGAAGTTGTCACTATAGCGCGGTGCTTGCGCGGGAAGGTCAAACGGCTGAAACGCCGCGCCAACCGCCAGATCGCGGCGGCTAAACAGCATAACATGGTTCGAGATGCCCGACGGTCGCTCGGCCGCAAACCATCCGTGGCCAAACGCGTCCATATACGGCGTTGCGGCAGCAACAAAATACGGCTGGCAGGTGTCCTGAGAAGCGATCACATTGGCAATCGCGATTCCATGTGGTCGCACAATCCTCCCAAGACTAGCGGCGTATTCTTTCGTCAAAACCGTGAACGGTACGCTGTCGTCAGTGTAGACGTCAACGATCACTACGTCATACGTTTCCTTTGTGGTGTCAACAAACACCCTCGCATCGTCGGCGATAACCCGAACGTTCGCAGGGGAAGTGTAGAAAAAGTGATCTTTCGCAATTTTTTCAAGTTCCGGATCAATCTCGACTACGTCTATAGTCGCCTCAGGATACTTCGCGGCAAGCGCCCGAGGTAACGTAAAAGCCCCGCCGCCCAAAACCAGTATCCGCCGCGGCGAGTCAACATATGTCGTGGCTTCGGCGGCGGCTTTTGTATACCAAAACACCAGGTCGTCGGTCGCATCCAGGTCTACACCAGACTGATATCCCCCTGGCCCGCTCATCAGCACTCGCGTTTTTCGCTGCCGAGTCGTAATGTCGGCGATCACATAGTGTGCCGTCGCCGTGTCGACATGCAGCACGTTTGGCCACACCGTAATCAGTGGTGCACATACAACCGCTAGGCTCAACAACAAACGCAACCGCCGCTGTCGAGATGGCATAATCATCCAGCTCAGTCCGACCAACAAAATACCGAGCAGCCAGAGAATGTTCCACGACCCAACGAGCGAGAAAAGCACAAAACCGGTCAAAAATGTTCCGAAAATCCCACCTAGCGCGTTCATTGCATCCAAATTCGCAACCGAACGACCGGTGTACTCCAGCGAGCGAACATTGAGTTTCGCCAGATATGGTCCGATCACTCCCACTAGAAAACTTGTTGGCGCGAACAACACGAGCGACGCAATCACGCCCTTGAGGCGCATATCGAGCGCAAGCTGCGACAGTCCGTCAAAAAACCGCGAGGCAAATATTGCCACCACTGCAATCGAAAAAGCTGCAAACAACAGCAAAAACGCAATATCGAGTAGGTTCTTGCGTAGGTCAGCGAGTCGTCCGCCCAACCACGAACCAAGCGCCAACATAGCGATAATCACACCAATAACGCTCGTCCAAATATACGTCGAACTGCCAATCGTCGGCGCGAGCAACCGAGCGGCCACCAGTTCAAACACCATCAGCGACATCCCGTTCACAAACGACACAACCACCAGCCGATTTATCCGCAAAGGTTTCATATCGCTTTAGTATACCACGCGTCTCTCTGGTAACCGCGTCCTGTGGTGTACTATATCGAAGGATTCGCATGCTTGACTTAGTTATGTAAAAGTAGTATAATATATATGCACTGTTGACTTCTGTTTGCCGTATTGTTGTCAGTCGTCTCGTCTCTGCTATAGTAGATGCGTAAGTAGAGGAGGTAGGCGTGAAAAAATGGTGGACTCGTGTCAGTACGACCCGGCCGTGGTGGGTGCTGGGTAGCTCGCTGGTAGTACTTGCCGCACTCGGCTGGTACGCAAGCGGCCTCTTTCAACATCTCAGTGCCGACGATTCATTTGCTGCCAGTAGTACCGCCGCTGACCTCGCGCAGGAACGTATCGAAGCAGAGTTTGGCGCGAGCCCAAGCAGCGAAATACTCTTGTTTGAGCGCGTCGATAACCAACTTGGTGACGCCAAAAGCCCGGCTTTTCAGCAAAAAGTCCTCGACTTGCTCAAACCGCTACGCGACGACGTCGAGTCGATCACTACCTACACTTCGCAGCCCAACGACGCTTTTATCTCTCATGACGGTGCGGCAACATACGCCGTTGTCGTCGGCAAAAGCGACCGAGCGGCGACATACCACACACTCCAACAGTTCGCCGACCACGCCGACCAGTCACAGGTCAAAATCTCAGTTGGCGGTATGGCGGCAACTATCGAACAAACCACCGGCGAAGTCAGCAAAGACCTCGTGCAAGCAGAAATGATCTCGCTGCCGATTTTGTTAGTGTTGCTGCTCATATTTTTCCGCAGCGGCGTCGCGTCGCTTGTTCCACTCGGTATGAGCGGTGTCACGATCGTCGGCGCATTTGCTATCGCGCGGTTTATTTCGTCGTTTATCAGTATCGACCAATACGCCGTAAACGTTATCACCATCCTCGGTCTCGGTCTGTCGATCGACTATGCATTGCTGAGTATCAACCGGTTCCGCGAGGAGCTCGAGCGGCATTCGTCGGTCTCAAAAGCAGTCGGAACGATCATCGCTACCTCTGGGACTACCATTGTTTTTAGCGGCATCACGGTGATCGCCTGCCTCGCAGCACTACTGTTTTTTCCGATGGAGTTTTTGCACAGTATCGCAGTCGGCGGCTCAGCGGCGGTGGTCATGGCGATGCTGTTTACAGTCGTTATCTTGCCGTCACTGCTGCAGGTCATGGGCAAACACATCAACAGCTGGCGAATTCCGTTTTTGCAGCGACCAAAAAGTACTCAACAGTCAAATTTTTGGGCACGAGTTGCTTCGTTCTCGACTAGCCGGCCGTGGTGGGTACTAGGCGGTTCACTCGCCGTGGTTGGCGTGCTGTTGATTCCGCTGACCGCGTTCAAACTCCAAAGCGGTATGGACTACCACTGGTTTGCTCAGGGCAGCTCGTCGCAGTACGTCGCCAAACAGTTAGCTACTGTGTTTCCGTCCGCCTCGCCGAGTATTACCGTCGTGACAACATATCCTGCAACACTGTCGACCACCGACAAAACAACGTACTCGTGCGAGATCACGCAAACACTCCAGGCCATATCTGGCGTCAAACGCGTCATGTCGGCAACGCCGCTCAGCGACACGCTCAACTGCGACACAGTGCGCGCGGTCCAGTCCTATGCCGCTTTGTCCGACCAGGAAAAGCAGTTCATGCAGCTACAGCAGCTGCCCGCACCGGACAGTCAAACAGTAGCCCAGCTTGCCGCGCTCGAAAAAACCTACACTCGCGACCAAGCCCTGCGTTTCGATGTCGTTGTTGACGGGCAAACTTCGCCGCAGGCCTACAGCGCGCTTGCAGATATTCGCGCGCTCACCCCAGGCAACAACGCCACACTTCACGTTGGCGGCATGACCGCTCTCCTCCACGACACCGACAACGCCTATGCCCGCGCGATCCCGTGGGTAGTTGGCGTGATCGCGCTCGCTATGTTTGTCCTGCTGTCGTGGCACTTACGGTCGTTCGTGTTACCACTCCAAGCAATCGTTATTAACATCGTGGCGATTGTTGTCTCGCTGTCTCTCCTCGTTGGTATCTTTGAACTCGGTTGGGGTAGCCAACTCCTCGGCTGGGGCACGACCAACGGTATCATTATGACACCGATCGTTCTGATCACAACCATCGCTTTTGGGCTCGCCATGGATTATTCGGTCTTTCTCTACAGCCGCATGCACGAAGAACACGAAAAAACGCAGAAACCTGTCCAGGCTATCACGCACGGTATGATCAAAACCGGTCCTATTATCACCGCCGCCGCCCTCATGATGTTTGTTGTTGTTAGCGCTTTTGCCGGTTCGAGCGTTATGATCATGCAAATGATCGGCGTCGGCCTCGGTATCGCCGTACTGGTCGACGCTTTCTTTGTGCGCCTGTTCCTCGTCCCGTCGATCATGGCGCTGATGGGGAAGGCGAGTTGGTGGAGTCCGCTACCGCGTGATATACTGTATGTCGAACTAAATCAGGAGAATCCCATGGCAAAGCACAAAAGCTGGCACGGCGCTGATATTAAGCGCAAACGAAAAGCTCAACAAAAAGCCGAAAAGCGCAAAAAGGCCTAGCTCAGCATGGTTTCCAAATCAATCCGCGAACAGGACGCGTCTATTTTGGCGCATCGCGCCGCCCAAGTGCAAAAGGGCGGGGCGCGAGCGGCCGTACTCGGCGTCAACGACGGCCTCGTCTCGGTCCTCTGTCTCGTTCTCGGTGTAGCCGGTGCCGGTGCTGACCAAAACGCCGTCTTGATCGCTGGCTTCGCCAGTGTTGTCGCCGGCGCATTTTCCATGGCTGCCGGGGAATGGATTTCCGTCAAAGCTCAGGTTGACCTGTTTGAGGGCGTGCTAAGCGACTTACGGGGTATGATCCGCCGCGACAAAGAACTACTGCAAGAGACTCTCACCGAACACTATATCGGAGACGGCTATTCGCAAAAGTCAGCAAAAGCCGTGGTGGCCGATATTTCAACAGATACCAAAGCTTTTTACCAAGCCTACGCCGAACAAGTTGTCGGCGTGAACCCTAACGAGCTCGGCAGCCCCTGGGTTGCCGCCATCAGCTCATTTGCACTGTTTGTTGCTGGTTCACTCGCACCGCTGTCACCCTGGTTTTTCACGCACGGCACGCTCGCTATCGCCCTATCTATTGCTCTCACTGGTCTCGGCGGACTCATCACTGGCGCATACGTCGCCTACAGTAGTGGAAAATCACTTGCTTACGGTGCGCTGCGCCAGTTCCTCATCGTCGTCTTCGCCTCAGCCGTGACATACGGTATTGGCCGAGCATTCGGCATGGTTTTGTAAAACACGTGGCCTATGCACTGACATACTCACCGCGCACTCTGCTGCTTAAAATATCCGTCCCATAAAAAACTTGTACACTATCAGCCCGGCGCCGAGCAGAGAAAAGAACCAGTGTAGAAACGGCGGAAAATCATACACGTTGATGAGAGGGAAAATAAACATCAACAGCAGGTAAAACACCAGCGCAATCCCGAGCGTGATCAGGACGAGCTTAAACGGCCGGCTGTTAAAAAAACGTTTTGCTTGCTCCATAAAAGAAAAATCTTGTTGCATAGTACGCTCCAGTATATACTACTTGCGCTTTTTCCAAAAGAAACGCGTTGTGACCAACTAGTCGTTTTTCACGCTGTGGCGTCAAGCATTTCACGGCCGAAACCGCAAAAAACAAGTCTAGCGCCGCCGCATAACAGCTCGTACAATAGTAGTCAGTTACGCGGGTACTTCCTTTGCGGGATTTCCACCCCCGAACTTCACACGCTTTGGCGAGAGCTACCTCGCTTCATAACAACTAGCTACCACTCCCGTTAACAGTCACAGTGGCGCACGGCACGTCACGGCGGCAAAGGGTATGTAGTTTCTCCACCATACTGCCGGGTTTTTCACTACCAACACACCCAAGGAGAATGTTATGACTTACACACTGAACCAGCATATTATCGTCACCGCCGTTCGGTTTACCGAGCAGTTTCGCCTCATCCCAAAACGCATCGAGCTCGACGGTGTTAGCTACGACGTTGAGCCCGAACAACAGGGAGAAAACGGCATATTTCACCTCGTCAGCGACACACGGCATTTTCACGTTGCCGAACCGACCGAAGACAATGACTGGCGGCTAGTAGGAATCTCAACGACCGGGCCGGCAATCGCCTAAAATCTGTTTGAGGAAATTCCGCGAGCACTGTATACTTAAACATAAGCAGTATGAACAGTAGTCAATCGACGAACGTTACCGTCTACCGCCGATCGTTTCTCGTGACGATCGTCTTTGGCGTCCTCACTCTTGCCGTGTGGCTGTACGAACAACTCTCAGCTGCCAACTCTCTGTACTGGCTCTGCGTTACTGGGGTGGTATTGACTAGTGGGGCCGCCCTTATCAGCGCTGCCGTAGTATTGCTGGGCAAAAAAATCCGCTCCCTGCGGCAAGTTTCTTTTGCGCTGTACACCGCGCTCCTCCTCGGTATTTCGCTATTATTACTCGGCGAACAGACTTGGTTGCATCCGTATGCTATTTTCTGGGCCGTCACAGCCGCCATGAGCGCCCAGTGGCAAAAGCTTGGCGTTTCGGTCGCTCTCGCCTGTATTACCATCGTGACAATCTGGAGCAACTTCGCCGGAAGTTTTAGCGAAGAGTATATTTTCCTCGAATCAGCTATTGTCCTCACGCCGCTGCTCATGTCGCTTCTCGGCCTGACGCGGCAAAAACAGGACACTACCGACCAGACGTTGCACGTTCTCGCCCAGGAGCTGTCACAAGTGTCAAACAAATCAGACATTATCATCAACGCTATCGGCGAAGGCGTGGTGGCGGTCGACAACCGCGGCGTAATCCAACTCATGAACCCCGCGGCCGAAGACCTCACCGGCTGGACCAACTTTGACGCTCTCGGGCTCAACTATCAAACCGTCCTCAAACTCACCAACCACACCGGTGAGATTGCCGAAAACGACACCAACCCCATCACCAAAGTTCTCCACGGGAGCAATTCCTTGACCGTCAACGACCTGCTTCTGGTCACAAACTCCGGAAAAAAGCTTGAAGTATCTCTCCTCGTCTCACCGATCGGAAAATTCGGCAACGGCGCTATCATCGTGTTCCGTGATATCACCACCGAAGCGGCAGCCAATCGACAACAGGTCGAGTTTATCAGCACTGCCAGCCACGAGATGCGCACACCGGTCGCTGCTATCGAGGGGTATGTCAGTCTCGCTATCAACGAGCAAACCGCCACTATTGACGAACGCGCGCGCGGCTACCTCTCAAAAGCCCACGAATCCGCTCAACACCTCGGGCGGCTGTTCCAGGACCTGCTCGATGTCAGCAAGGCCGAAGACGGCCGTCTTAAAAACGAACCTCAGCTATTTAACGCGGTTGACTTCATACGCGAATCTGTGCTCATGATGACTCCAAAAGCAACTGAACATAACCTTGGCATATCATACATCCCAGATACGCCAGCCACCACCGAAGGAGGACCGACGATAGTTCCGACTGCCTATGTCAACGTCGACCCCGATCACCTGCGTGAAATCATGACAAATCTCATCGACAACGCGATCAAATATACGAAGCAAGGTGACGTTGTTGTAAATGTAACATCGGAAGGGGATTTAGTAAAAATATCCATCAAAGACAGTGGTATCGGTATTGCTCCCGAGGACATCCCGCACCTGTTCCAAAAATTCTACCGCATCGACAGCAGCGACACGCGTGAAATTGGCGGCACCGGACTTGGTTTGTATCTCTGCCGTCGTCTGGTCGAGTCAATGGAAGGGCATATTTGGCTGGAAAGCGAACTGGGGTCGGGTAGTACTTTTTATCTTACACTACCGAGAATCGCAAACGAACGAGTCCAAGCCGTCCGTGAAAAGGCCGTCCAAACACAAGCAGTATAGATTTTTTTCACGAAAACACGTATTATAGAACAAGATGACAAAGATACTCCTAGTAGAAGACGACAAAAGCCTGAGAGAAATCTACGGCGTGCGTTTGCAAGCAGAGGGTTACAGCATCGTGTCGGCCGGCGACGGGGAGGAAGCCCTTGCTATAGCCATCAAAGAACGCCCCGACCTTATCATCAGCGACGTCATGATGCCGAAAGTCAGCGGTTTTGACATGCTCGACATTCTCCGTTCGACCACTGAAACGAAAAATATAAAAGTTATCGTTATGACCGCCCTCAGTTCAGAGGAACAGCGCCAGCGCGGCGAAATGCTTGGCGCGAACCGTTACCTTGTCAAGTCTCAGGTTGGTATCGAAGACGTTGTCCAGGTCGTCCACGAAGTACTCCAAGACGCTCCGTTAGTCCCGGAGACTGCTGCCAAGCAGCTTGATCCTACTGTATTTCTGCCAGTAACTCCACCTCCTGCACCAACAACACCTGCAATGGCGCCGACACAGCCAACAACACTCCCTACGCCACCCGCATCGCCCCCCGCTGCACCAACACCTGTCTCTCAACCAACCAATACAACACCCCCAGTCTCCACTGTAGTCAAGCGCCCTCCGGTGTCTGTTTCTCAACCCCAACCAGTTTTCACCCCCCCTGCGACACCTACCACACCTCCTACCCGCACGCGCACTATCCAACCGCTCGGTGATCCGACAAAACCAACATTTGACATCAACGAGCTGCTCGACAAAGAGATTGCAAAAGAAGCTGGTATTCCAGACGATCAACGCCCTCCAGTTCAGTCGATCGAGCAGGGGCGGCAGGCTTTACAGCAACAGATCGACGAAATCGTTACCGAACAACAGAGTGCTGAGAATACTCTCGAACAATTCCCAAATATACCCGCCGAAGCTGGTGTCACCGAATCAGAGGTGAACGCCGACCCGCTCATGCAAACCGAGCCGCAACCTGCTGACGGACAAACGCAACTACAACAACGCGGCGAGCAACCGGTGGTCCAACCGCTGCAGGAAAGCCACAACGACCAAGGCAACTCACTGTCAGGTACAACCCTTCCGCCAACTTCAATCTAGTCTGTTAGTGGTCGCATACGCTACAGGTAGTGTGTACTGTTTTCTTATACGCTACCTGTAGCGTAGTGTTATACTTGTGTCTATGTCAGACTCTACTCGGCTCAACAAGTTTCTGGCTCACGCCACTGGCATGAGCCGCCGCGAAGCCGACGCTGCCATAGCCGCTGGACGTGTGCGTTTGAACGGCGAAAAAGCGGTTATCGGCAGTCAAGTGACGAGCAGCGACGACGTCCAGTTCGACAACAAACCCGTGCATGTCCAGCAGCACTACACCTATCTCTTACTACACAAACCAGTGGGGTACCTCTGTTCTCGACGTTCACAGGGTGGCGTACCGACTATTTTTGAGCTCCTGCCCGAAACATACCGCGCACTCAAACAGGTCGGCCGCCTCGACAAAGACAGCTCAGGACTACTACTGCTCACCGACGACGGCGATTTTGCCCACCATATGACGCATCCTCGTTTTCATAAAACAAAGCTTTACGAAGTCGAGCTCGACAAACCGCTCCAGCCACTCCACCAACAGATGATCTCCGACTTCGGTGTAACGCTCGAGGACGGCGTGAGTCAGTTTTTGGTTGAGAAGGTTGGGGATTGGAAAATGGAAACCGGAAGCTGGGATAGACCACAGATAGGAAGCGAGCCGCCGAAAAACTTCCAGGTCACATTAACAGAGGGGCGAAATCGCCAAATCCGCCGGACATTCGCCGCGCTCGGCTATACCGTCACGAAACTTCATCGCACTAGATTTGGCAACTACAGTCTTGATGACATGAAAAAAGGTGAGTACAAACTCACCGCTATCTCATAAAAAGTATATACCAGGAGGAACAGCCTGGGCTAGTGAGCGCAAAAACTCGCGCCCACCAGCCAGCCCGACACCTCACGAAGCGTACCAGTCCGCGCTCGTCTGGAAGGCGCTGTAGACCGCGAGCTGAATCCGGTCGAGAGTCATCTTGGTGTCCTTGTTCTTCATCAGCAGAACCACTTTTCCGGTGTCACGAGAGTACGACACGTGCTTCCAGGTATCGGTGATACCCGGAAAACGCAACCCTCCCTTCTTCATGCTCTCCAAGACGTCGTTGATATCCTCATCGCTCGGATAGTCGAACGTCCACGAGCGGGTCACGAGCTTGCCTCTGTCGTCTCGCGACGTCATGTCGACGAGAACGACCGTCAGCTGAGCAGTCATCATTCCTCCTGGTTTTTGGGCGTTTGCACGCCCTCGCTCGAGAACCTCCCGAACTAACCAAATAATATCATGAAAATAAGTCGTTGTAAATACTTGTCGCCTCTGTTATAATACTTTCATTATGGCAAAACTTCCGTACGTCGCGATCGTTGGGCAAACAAATGTTGGCAAGTCCAGCCTGTTTAACCGACTCTACGGCTCCCAGGAAGCTATCGTGGCGCGCGAAGCCGGAACAACTCGGGACAACGTGATTCGGAAAATAACCCTGCCAACTGCTGCCTTCTGGCTCGTCGACACGGCAGGGCTGAAACCAGCTGAGGACGAGTTTGAAGCGAGTATCCAGGAACAAATCACCGAGGCGACCGAGCTCGCCGACGTTATCCTCGTCGTGGTCGACGGGACGCTGTACCCAAGCGACGAAGACCGGCGAATCGCCAAAACCGCGCTCAAGAGCAAAAAACCGGTCATCCTCGTCGTCAACAAAACCGACCTCAAAGGTAGTTTACCGGTAGATGAGTTCCGGCGCCTCGGCATTAAAGACATTATCCTGACCTCCGCCGAACACAACAGGGGTATCAATACATTATCCCAAAAAATTATTGCCAGCCTTCCTGAGCCCCCTCTCTCAGATCTTAGCTCTCAGGTCTCAGCTCTCCGTATCGCCCTCATCGGCCGCCCGAACGTTGGCAAAAGCTACCTGTTTAACACCCTCGCTGGCAAACAGCAAGCCGTCGTTGCTAACGTTGCCGGTACCACCCGCGACGTCAACCGCGTCACCGTTCGCTACAAAGGCCAGGACGTCGAACTCCTCGACACCGCCGGTATCCGCCGTAGCGGCAAGCAAGAGCAGGGGATTGAGAAGTTTAGCGTTCTGCGCACGCTCGCCGCTATCGACGAGGCCGATGTCTGCTTGCTACTTATGGATGTCAACGAACTCAACACACAGCTGGACCAAAAACTGGCCGGGCTTATAAAAGAAGCCGGGAAGGGGCTCGTGCTCGTCGTTAGCAAATGGGACGTCGCCGAGGACCGCGACGCCTACACGCGCGACAGCCTGGCGCCACGTATTGCCCACGAGTTTGCGTTCGTCCCTTGGGCGCCGCTCGTTTTCACCAGCGCCGTCACCGGGCAAAATGTCACAAAACTGTTCGAGATCGCCAGTGATATCAAAAAACGCCGCGAACAGCGTCTTAAAACCGCCGAGCTCAACAAAGTCCTGCAAACCTGCGTCGCCAAACACCCGCCAGCCGGACTCAAAAACACTTTTCCAAAACTCCGTTACATGGTCCAAACCGACCAAAGTCCGCCGTGGTTCGTTATCTTTGGCGGCAACCTGAAGCTTCTGCACTGGAGCTACAAACGCTACCTGGAACGAAACATGCGCGACACGTTCGACTTCACCGGCACGCCGATCATGTTCAGCTTCCGGCAAGAAGACAAAAAGAAATAACCCCTCGCCGAAATGATGACGAGGGGACGAGTGACGGTCACTCGATTCGTATGATGCGCTCATACTGAAGTGATGTTGGGACTACTGTCGGCTCAAAGCAAGCTCAACTTGTTGGCGGGTGTAATAGCTACCCGACTCCAAATGCTCGTCACCGGACAGCAAAGCGTAGCGGGACATCCGAGCGTTGCCGGACA
>JBLMYZ010000012.1:0-19495 GCA_050258575.1 Acidobacteriota bacterium | reverse complement strand
CCACCCACGCGCGAGACCGACAAACCAGCTGAGATAGCCGGACGGATACCTTGGTAAAACAGGTCCGTTTCCATAAAAATCTGACCGTCGGTGATAGAAATAACGTTCGTCGGGATGTAGGCAGAGATGTCGCCGGCCTGCGTTTCGATGATCGGCAGGGCAGTGAGGCTGCCACCACCGAGGTCGTCGGATAATTTGGCCGAACGTTCGAGCAGGCGTGAGTGTAGGTAAAACACATCGCCAGGGAACGCCTCGCGTCCCGGTGGACGACGAAGTAGAAGCGACATCTGGCGGTACGCCACGGCGTGTTTCGTCAGGTCATCGTAGATCATCAGGGCGTGTTTGCTGTTGTCGCGGAAGTACTCGCCCATGGCTGTACCGGCGTACGGCGCTAGGTAGAGCAGGGAAGCTGGGTCGGACGGGCTGGTGGCGACAACGATAGTTTGCTCCATAACACCTTCGCGCTTCAGCGTTTCAATGAGGCGAGCAACTTTTGACAGCTTCTGCCCGACGGCAACGTAAACGTTGACGACGCCGGTTTTTTGCTTGGCCTGGTTGATCATCGTGTCGAGGGCAATCGCCGTTTTACCAGTCTGTCGGTCGCCGATGATAAGTTCGCGTTGACCACGGCCGATAGGGAACATACTGTCGATCGCCATGATACCCGTCATGAGCGGTTCATGGACGTGTTTGCGGCCCATCACCCCAACCGCGGGACGCTCAACGAGTCCGCGGTGCTTTGTTTTAATATCCGGACCACCGTCGAGCGGCTGTCCGAGCGGGTTTACCACTCGGCCGAGCAGTTCTTCGCCGACTGGCACGGACAAAACTTCGCCTTTCATGCGGACTTTTTGCCCAGCGGCGACTTTTTCGTCGCTGCCGAGTAGCACGGCGCCGATTTCATCTTCCATGAGGTTGAGTGCGAACGCCTCAACGTCGCCGTCCGCAGTTTCGATCACCACCACTTCGTTAAATCCGCAGCCGTCCAGTCCGTGTACCCACGCCACGCCGTCGCCGACACGCGTCACGACGCCGACTTTTTCAAACCCGGCATCACTTTTCAGCCCAGCGATCGCCGCATGTAGTTCTTTTGATAATTCTGTCACTTGTATATCTTTCATGCTTCCTCCTACGCTTTCAAACTCTTGAGCTTCGTGATACTTCGCCGCAATGTCCCGTCATACGCCTCGCCAGCTGTTTCAACCAACACGCCGCCCAGCAGCGTCGGGTCAACGGTCGCTTCGAGCGACACCGAGGACGCGTCGTAACGGTTGTCAAGCAACTGCTGGATAGCCTGCCTCGTATCGTTGTCGAGTTCGTGCGCGCTAGTGACCCGCGCCACCACCACGCCGTTTGATTCTAGCCAGCGTTCGATGTCTCGAACGAGCAACTCAGCCTCCTTTGTACGCCGCGAAGCAACCAAATACGCCGCCAGCTGCTCAACAACCGATCGGTCGCCTTGAGCTAATTTTTCCGCCGCGTACTGCGCGAGATGTCGACGAGACAGGGTAGTCATGTAGTTTTCACCTCTTTGACGGCGTCGGCAACAACTTTTTTATCAACGGCGCTCGTCACGGTTTTACCAACCACTTTTTCCGTTGCTTCAGCCACTAACTCAAGCGTTTCAGACCGCAGCTCTTTTTTCGCCGCCGCAATATTACGGGCGATCTCCGCCTGCGCGTCTGCTGTCATCTGTTCAGTGCGAGTTCGCGCCTTTTTCTCGGCCGTTTCTACTACACTTGTCGCTTCGGTTTTCGCGCTCGCCAGCAACTCGTCAGCCTCTTTTCGGGCTTTTTTCATGAGTGCAGTCGTTTTTTCTTCGGCAGCAGCCGCGTTTTTCTCGGCATCACGCGCCGCTCGGACACTTTCTTCTATCATTTTCTCGCGTTTGTCGAGCATCGCTACGAGCGACGGGTAGACAAACTTTTTCAGAAACCACAGCAATATCAGAAACGCGATGGTTTGCAGGACGAGTAGTTTCCAGTCAATACCGATCGACGAAAACAAGTCCGCTTTTTCAGCCGTTTCGTTGTTTGCAAATTGTGTCAAATAGTTCACCTAGAAGAACCTCCCGTCTTCTACATCACCTTACCGACGATCGCAACGATAAAACCTATGATCGCAAGGGCATCGATAAACGAAATACCCAAAATCATAAGCGTGCGCAGGTCGTTGATTTTTTCTGGGTTGCGTCCAGCAGCGTTCATAGCTGCCATGCCAACTAACCCCGCACCTAGCGCTGCAAAAGCCGCAGGCAAAGCGTAGGCCAGTGAAAATGCGATTGATTCCATATATTATCTCCTTTTTACTTAAGTTTACTTATCTTTTGTCGATCATCCTTTACTGGCAGCGTGCGCTGTTGCAGATTTGGGATGCAGGGTGTCAGGGTGCGTTTCATTTTCATCACCGCCGTGATGCTCCATGCCGAG
The DNA here is from genome assembly GCA_050258575.1 of Acidobacteriota bacterium. Classification (GTDB taxonomy): domain Bacteria; phylum Patescibacteriota; class Saccharimonadia; order Saccharimonadales; family Saccharimonadaceae; genus JAPUDS01. The sequence continues at coordinate 17,066 of JBLMYZ010000012.1, read as the reverse complement.
GGAGATAAAGACTGTAGAGAGCATGAAGAAAATATATGCCTGAATACCGCCGATAAACAGCTCAAACAGATAAAACGGCTGGAGCGCGAGCGGCGAGACGTACTGCGTGAGGTAAGCGATCATGATCAGCAACACCTCGCCGGCGAGTACGTTGCCGAACAGACGAAAACTCAGCCCTAGCAGTCGCGACACCTCAGCTATCATCTCTAGTATCCCCACGAACGCCATGATTGGATCTTTGAGCGGATTAAACAAATAGCGCCCCAGGTTGCCTTTTACGCCTAAGTATTTTATGGCGTATACTTGAGCCCCAACGATCGTGATAATCGCGAGTGCAAACGTCATATTGAGATCGGCCACGCCGCCACGAAACAGGGGAGTACCGTGCGAGTCTATCGTTATCGGACCAACGAAAGGCAGCAAGCCAAGGTAGTACTGAGATACAACAAAGAAAAAAATCGTAATCGTCAGCGGCGCAACTCGTTTTGCCCATGTTGCGTCAGGTATAACTTGCAGGACGGTTCTATATAAACCTTCAAAAGCCCATGTCATGAGTCGCGTCAGAAAATTGTGTTTTTTCACCCCGTCAACTGCTTGTTTGGTGCGCCAAAAAATCCAAACGAGCACCAGTAGCCCGAGTAGCCCGAGTAGGTGCGAGTTGGTGACGCTGACACCAAAAACATTCGCGACTTCCTGCGCTTTAACAGATATATGCGGGCCAGTTGCAGCAAAAAATACAGGTGTCATTTGCCCCCTCGTTTCACTCGCCGCAGCTGTTCGCGAACCAGCAGAACCGATCCAAGCACGCCAACAGCTATACCGGCGATCATCAGCCATGGTTTTGTGTTCCAGAGACCATCTAGCCAGACACCCAGTAGGGTAAAACCGACCGTCGGAACAAACATTCGCCAGGTCGTGTCGCCGATGGTTTGCACTACTGCAACAACATTGTCGGTTTCGACGCCGCTAGGAACAACAGGTGGCTTGTGAGTTTTATCTCCCATATCTGTCAATAGTATATCGTTCGACGCGTGCGAACTCAAGGGGTATTATAGAACTATATGTCACGAGTTCGAAAACCAACACCGCGTTCGTTCAACCCGCCCCGGACTTGTGGTGGTAAATATTGTTACAACAATCGTCAGGACGCTGAGCTAGTGATTGCGGAAAAGGAGATCCTCCAGCCCGAGCTGCAGCTGACGACCTACTACTGCGCGGTCTGCCGGTCCTGGCACCTGACTCGCGTCAAAGATGATATACGCTACAGGTAGCGTATATTTCTGCTTCGTACACTACAGGTAGCGTATCGTGACGCACGACGCTTGTGGTATACTGTAGAGTATCGTTATGGCAAACACCAAAAAATCAGCCGCAAAACGCCCCTCAAAGCGCAAACAAAACGCCGTCCAGACCGAGTCTGACAGTAGTTATATTTTAAAGCTCGTCGTCTATCTTATCGTCGGGTCGTTTTGGCTGCGTCTGGCCGCGCCGCTCCATCTCGGACCAGTTGTTCTCAGCGCATTTCCCGTCGGACTGATCGTCGGCCTGTTGCTCGTTAGCCGCGACAACCTCCAGATCGACCGCAAAATCGGCTACGCCCTCGTCATCGTCATCACCGTTGTGAGCAGTTTCTTGCAGGTTGGGATTATTGTGTAGGTTAGTTAGTGCGTAAATTAGTAAGTTGGTAAGTAAGCACCAGTAGCCATCTTCAATCTTTCCCTGCCCCTTGCGATTTTCTTAGGTCTTAGCTCTCAGGTCTTAGATCTCAGATCTCAGGTCTTTCGTTCTCCCGATCTCCCACTCTTTCGATCTTTCGATCTCTCGTTCTCTCGTTCTCCCAATCTCTTTTTGCTATACTGTTTCCATAAGGGGGATTACGCAATGAAAAATAGTAAATGGCGCTGGGTAGTTATCATCGCGCTTGTCGTGATTGGGTTAGTGAGCGGGGTACGCACTATCGACACCGGTAAAGTCGGTGTCGTTACGACGTTTGGTCGTGTTACTGGCCGCGAGCTGGGCGAAGGGTTAGCGGTTGTGTGGCCGTTTGGCGTCAACAACGTCACAGTGTACGACATCAAAGTGCAAAAAGAGGTCGCGGCCACTCAAGCAGCCACGAAAGACCTGCAAGACGTTAGCGCCGAGGTCGTCCTCAACTACCACTTGAACCGCGGCGACGTCAGCAAGATTCACCAGACTATCGGTGCTACCTACAAAGATAAGATCATTTCACCAGCACTCAGCGAGATTTTCAAAAGCGCCAGCGCCAAATACAACGCCAGCGAGCTTGTCACTGACCGCGCCACGCTGAAAAAAGATGTCTACGACCAGCTCGGCACTCGTCTCGGCAAATACGGCATCGCTGTTGACGACGTCAGTATCACCAACTTTAAGTTCTCCGACAGTTTTAGCCGCGCGATCGAGGAAAAACAGGTTGCCCAGCAAAACGCCGAGCGCGCCAAGTTCAACCTCGAGGCCGCGCAGACTGACGCACAGGCGCAAGCAGCACAGGCCGAAACTCTAAGCGACAACTACCTCAAAAAACTGGCGATCGAAAAATGGGACGGCAAAATGCCAACCGCTATGGGCGGCAACGGCACGCTGTTTAACATCCCTATAAACTAACGGCTCGCCCACCGACAGCTGCTTGAAAATAGCTGTCGTGGCTGACATAAAGGATAGCGCCCTTGTACTGCACGAGGGCGTTTTCGAGTTCTTCGATACTCGGCAAGTCAAGGTGGTTGGTTGGCTCGTCGAGAACGAGAAGGTTCGGTTTGCCGACTAGCATAGCTATCAGCTGCAAGCGAGCTTTTTGACCGCCGCTCAGTTGCGAGACTTTTATACCGCCTTCACTTGGTTCAAAAAGATAATCCGCCAACAGCTGCCGCAGCATTGTCTCTGAAAACGCCAGTCGCCGTTCATGATATATCCGCTCAATCGCTTCGCCAAGCGTCAGCGTAAACAGGTCGCTACTCACTTCTTGCTCGTACACGCCGACCGAAACTTTGCTGTCAACTTCTATATACCCGGCGAAACAACGAGCCGTCGCCACCCCGTAGTCAGCCGCTTGCAGCAACGTCCGAATCAGCGTTGTTTTGCCAGTGCCATTTCGTCCGCGCAGTTCAACCCGCTCGCCCTCGCGCAGTTCGAAGCCCACCCCAGCAAACAGCGGTTCGTCATACCCCAAACTTAGGTCGCGCACTTCGACGAGTTGCCTCGTATGTCCGTCAACGGTTTTCGTCCCATAAATCCGGATATTTTTGGCTTTGTATTTTTGATAGCGCTCGCCGGCATCGAGCCCAAGCCCTTCAACCGACAGTTTGTCGATCCAAAAACTTGGTTTTTCGACACTCTCCAGCACCTCGCGTTCTTTTTTCGCCTTGTTTTCCATAACAACGAACGGGTTGCGTTTGTCGGCGGTGCCTGTCCACTTTGACTTCATACTCCGCGCATAGGCGATCCGCTTGTTGAGATTAGCGATCTGCCGTTGCACGACTTCGTACTCATGCATACCGCTCGTCGTACGCGTTGCGTTGAGCGACAGGTATGTATCGTAGTTGCCGTCATACACCACTGCGTGTTGGTCTTTTATCTCAACAATTTTATCGACCTGTTGTAAAACGTCACGGTCGTGCGAGACGATAAGCATGGCGCTGTCGGCCGACTTCATCCAGTCAATAAACTTTGCTTTCGCCACATAGTCCATATGATTCGTCGGCTCATCGAGCAGCGCAAGATGAGCGTGGGCGTGCGTGATCTTCACGACTTCAACCAGACGTTTTTGACCGCCGCTCAGCGCACCCAGTCGGTCGTGCGCCATCGCCTCGGTTATTTGCACCCGTTTTAGGTCCTCGACGATCAGCCCTTCGTTGTCATAGTACCCCAAGTCGGAAAACCGTTGCAGCGCCTCGGTGTACTGAGAAATCTTCTTGACGTCGTCACTCATGTGCGCCGGGTACGTTTCGATAATATGCGCGAGCTCGGCGTATTCGGGCAGGTCGCTCAAAATATATTCGAGCACAGTCTGCTTTGTATGCCCATGGTGCTCCTGGCGCGAGCTCACCACCGACACCCCGCGCCGCCACACGAGATCGCCCGTGTAGTCGTGATCGTGACCAGCTAAAATCCCGAGCAGTGTCGACTTGCCTGTGCCATTACGACCAATCAGCCCAATCTTTTCGCTATCAGCAATAGAAAACGACACATCTTTGTATAGTTGTTTCGGTCCAAAACTTTTTTCGGTGATTGATATATCGACTATCACGACCTCTAGTATAACAGAGACAGCGACCGGGTATCGCATGTAGTATACTAGACGATATGAGTATCAAGGATATGCAGCAAAAAGACAGTGTGGTAGTGGTCTACACCGGCGAAGGGAAAGGGAAAACTAGCGCCAGCCTAGGGCTAATGGCGCGGGCGCTTGGCGCTGAGTGGAAAGTTGCCTACGTGCAGTTTATCAAGGCGTGGGAGGTCAACGAGCACAAATTTATCCAGAAAATTTTGCCGCTCTACGACGGGCAGTTGACGTTCAAAAAGGGCGGGGCGGGGTTCTACAACGCCGGCGAACTCAGCTCAAAAGCCAGCGAAGAAGAGCACCGTGCTCACGCCGCCGAGACCTATGATTTCGCCTATGCGTGCGCAACGAGTGGCGACTACAACCTGGTTATCTGCGATGAGATCAACAACGCCGTTCACGACGGGCTTCTCACACAAAAGCAGCTTGAAACCCTCATCGCCAAAAAGCACCCCGCGACCAGCCTGTGTCTGACGGGGCGTCATTTTCCTGAAAAGCTCCTTGACCGTGTCGACATCGCTACAAACATGACCAAACTCCGCCACCACTACGACGACGGATTTGTCGCCAACAACGGGATTGATTATTGAGAGGTCGAGTAGCGAACGTTTAGCTTTTTACTTGCGCGCTGGATCCATTCATCATGACGGTCAACTTGTTTTGACAACGCGAGCCGCTCCATTTCGTCAGTCTCTAGGAGGCTATAGTGTTTGTCGAGAATACCGTACACATCATCAATCCGGCCATGTACCTGGGAAATATCTTGTTTTAGATCAGCCCGAACTTCCTCGATATGCTTAAACGACTTCAGAGCCTGGACGTTGATTTCCTCTTTCAATTCCGTGCGGACACCTTGGATCTCGCCTTTGAGCTCCGTGCTGACGCCCTGAATTTCGTCTTTAAGCTCGGTTCGGACATTGTTAATCTCATCCTTTAACCCAGCATGGACACCGTCGATCTTATCCCTGAGCTCAGTACTGAGTGTCTCAAAAGCTTCTAGTAGCAACTTGGTATTCTCGTCTTTCATACATGTAGTATAGCACTTAGTCGTCGTCGCGAAAACGAAAGAGCTTGCGTTTTTCTCGGGGTGTATGGGCAACGATTATTTGCTCGTACAGCTTCAAAAGCTGGCGTGTCTGCCGGCGTTCAGTGTACACACGCGCTAGCTCGCGGCTACGTGTACCAAACTTTTCACGCTTCGTCGGACTGCGCAACAACTCAACAACTTTTCGCGCCACATCGGTCGCATTGTTTTTGGCAAAATACCCGCTCTCGCCGTCAATCATCACCTCCGACAGCTCGCGGTCAATCAGTACGATCGGCAACCCGGCATGCGCCGCCTCGTGCAACACCCACCCCTGAGTATCTTTGAGTGACGGAAACACAAACACGTCGAGCGCCGCGTAGGCAACGCCCAGTTTTTCACGCTGTATCGCGCCGGTAAATACAATCCTCTCTGCGAAACGCGACCGCGCCGCCATCTCTTCTAGCGTTTTTCGATATTCAAAATCGCCCACAAACAGCAGCTTTGCATGTGGCCGCGCCTTAGCAATTTTGTCAAACGCCTTTATAAGCACGGGGAGGTTTTTTTCCTCGGCAAGCCGCCCGACAAACCCAAACACTTCGTCTTTTTTCGCCAACCCCCACGTATCGCGAAACGCCTCGATGTTTTTCGCAGACGGTTTCGGCAGCGCGTCGACACCGTTTGGCAGTAGCGTAATGTCGTAGGTATAGTGTTTCGTCTGCCAACTTTCGAGCTGTTTCTTGCTCTTGCGACTCAGCGCTATCGCAGCATCGGCTCGGCTATACAACAGCGTGATCGCTTTCGAGATAATATCGCGGTTCCATTTGGTGATTCGCCGCCGCGGCCGGTATAGTTTGATAATCTCACGCACATCTTTGCCGCGCAGTTTAACCGTCATCGGGAAAACTATCCCAACCAGCGCCATCACGCCCGGGAAAACACTCGGGTAGTTTTCGGAAAACTCGTATAGGTCTGTACAGTGCTGCACAACCAGCGGGATATCGTGGCGCAGCGCCGCTTGGATCCCCAGCAGCCCGACCTGTGACGGCGTAAAAATATGGATAATGTCGAGCTCCATGTCGCGAATATCACGCAGCGTTTTGGGTGGAAAAAAGACCGTGAAGTCAAAATCATCAAAAAACCCGCTCGGAAAACTCGGCAGCCGGACAATATGATCATCCTCATAAATCAGCTCCGGGTGGCGACTCGGCCGCAGTGTCCGCGCCGGGCAAAACACAAACACCTCGTGGCCTGCCGCCTCGAGCTGGTGCTTCAACGTCTCGACAACATACGTGATACCGTTAATCGTCGGACGGTAGGTGTCGGAAAACAAACCAATACGCATCGTTGTTGCCTAGTATAGCATTTTTTAGTGCAGTCTCGTATACTGACAGACAACGCTTATGAAAAAACAAACACCAAAACGCCGCACTCGCCGCCGCACCTGGTTACGGTGGATTGAGCGCATACCAGCGCCGCTGCGCCACGTGGTAGAGCAAAAAGTCACTCGTCTCGTCGTCAGTATTGTGCTCGGGGTGCTGTTCATGACACTGACCGCTGATTTCTGGAACCCGCTGATCTTCCCACCCGTCCAACACCCAGTCTACGGCGTCAGTTTTTCCGCGAAACGCGCCCGCGAACTAGGCGTCGATCCAAAAGCCAACCTCACCGCACTGCTCGACGACTTGGGTATTCGCAACTATCGCCTCATGAGCTACTGGGACGAGTCGGAAAAAGTACGCGGGCAACTGGACTTCACCGAGCTCGACTGGCAGATCAACGAGATTGCTAAACGCGGCGGCACAGTCAGTCTCGGGCTCGGCCTGCGCCAACCGCGCTGGCCCGAGTGCCATCAGCCGACGTGGGCAGACGACCTCGCAGGCAATGCCTGGAAACAAGCGCTCTACGCCTACATAGAGACTGTCGTGAAACGCTACGAAAACAACCCAACCGTCATCAGCTGGCAGCTCGAAAATGAAGCTGTTAACAACTGGTTTGGTACGTGCGACAAACCTGACGTCGAACGTCTCAACGAAGAGTTCGCCCTGGTTCGGTCCTGGTCAAGCAAACCCATCTGGATGAGCCTGAGCGACCAGCACGGGTTTCCGGTTAACCCGCCAGTCCCTGACCAGTTCGGTTTTTCGGTCTACCGCACCATCTGGAATGAAAAAATCCCACCTCTCAAACAGAACTACATCACGTATCCGACGCCGGTGTGGTACCATCGGCTGCGCGCCGCGATTATTGAGCTGTATACGGGGCGTCATATCTTTATTCACGAGCTCCAACTTGAGCCGTGGGGACCCGTTGACACTGCGCAACTCTCCGTCGACGAACAAAACAAATCGATGAGTCCCGAGCAGATCAAAATGAACGTGTTGTTTGCGCGCATGATCGGCGAGCGCGACATCTACGTTTGGGGCGGGGAATGGTGGTACTGGCGCCTGGTCAACGGCGACCCGAGTATCTGGGAAACTGTACGCGACACATTGCGTTCTGATTAGCGGCGGAGGTTTTACGACGCTACACCAAGCACGCGGCGATACAGCGAGACTAGTTCACGGGCAATAGTGTCACTGTCGTACGTCGCTGCCAGTTCGCGCGCTTTGTCGGCATAGCTAGCATAGACCAACTTGTCACTTCGGAGTTTTTCGATCGCTTCGTCGAAAGCCTGCACGTCGTCGGCGATATAGGCAAAACGGCGGAACGTCGCGTCGTAGTCGTGTAGGTCGCGCAGCACCACCGGCAGCCCGGCCGCAGCCGCTTCTACGATGGCCAGGCCGAAAGTTTCCTGGTCGCTCGGCATGACGAACACGTCCGCAGCATGCAAATACGTTTTCACTTTTTCGAGCGGTACAACGTCAGTAAAAATCACATTTTGCGGCGCGCGTTTCATCGTGCGGCGCATTTTTTCATAGTTCGCGGCCGCCGCTTTGAACGGAATCCCGCCCACCCAAACAAACGTCACGTCGGGTAGCAGTTTCGCCATCGCAACAAACATATCGACACGTTTACGAGGCTGCACCTGGCCGTTACTCACCACCACAAAAGCGTTAGTGTCGAGACCAAGCTCGCGCCGCGCGGCCTCTTTGTCGCTTGGGTGCGGCTGGTAGCGGCGAGTGTCGACCATGTTGTACATAATATGGATCGGTCGTTTGACGCCGATACGCTGCAACTCGTCGCGCGTGGCGTCAGATACGGCGATCACCGCGTCCGCACGGTTGTAAAAATACTTCAAATACCAACTCGCCATACCTTTCCAGCCCTTCGCGAGCCGTAGCGACCCCACGAGCGAGTCCGGAACTATATGTCCCGAGATGATTTTTTTGCCCTTACCAAACAACAGCTGCCGCCACGCGTACATGCCAACAGTGTGAATATGACGAATATCCGCCGGCTCGCGCGAGTTGACGACCACCTCGATATCGGGCTGGCGACGCAGCGCGTTGGTCGTCTCAACAAACGCCGTGTGCACGCCGTGTCCTTGAACCGAAAACTCGCTTTCCGAGACCTGTACAACTTTCACCTAGACTCCTTTTCTCATGATATGAACGACAGAACGAAACGTTGCGCCAGCACGCGTCAGATATATCCGCGGCGGCTGCAACTCGCGCCGTGCTTCTTCGGGCGACAACAAACTCACGAGGGGTATGCGGCTCAGTATAGCGCGTTCCAGGTCGTGTTGCCAGTCCTCGAGTACCTCGGTGCGCCGTTCGTCGACGCGCTGTGCCATTGTGATAAGCGGCACGATCGTAAATGCGATATCGCGCTCAGGAATCATTTGTGCCGACAACCGCGGCAACGTCGGATCGTTCGTCGGGTGTAGTAGCTGGCCTTTTTTGTCGACCACCATAAACTCAGCAAACTTTCCAATGGCGTTGATACCGTTAATAACTCGCCACTCCAGCTGATCAGCCAAACGAAACATGTTATGCTGGCGCAGGCCTTCAGCTACCAAAAACGTCGTGATCGGCCAAACAGTTTGCGCCCCATGATAATCCACCAGATCACCCAGCGGCTCTCGGATATATTTTGAACGCATACGCAGCCCCGCCTCGGTGAGAAACTCGTCGGAGAACAGGCGGTTGACGATCGCGGCAATACGTTGTACGCGGTCGTTGTGCGGTACCTCGCTCCACCACGAAGCGTTGAGCGTCCATCCGGCCGAGATATTCGGCACGTCGAGCTGCTGCAACACCCCGCGGCGCTCCGACAGCACACTCGTAAACGTTTGCTGCCTCATATCCCAATAGTCGTTGAGAAGCGCCCGCCGCATCGCATGCGCCGTATCTTGGTAGCGTCGAGCGCTCGGATGCTGGCCAGCGAGCAACTTCGACAGTTGCTCCAACGCGTCCGCGCCGGCAGCTTGCGTGTTCAGGAACGAGTGAGGCCGGTGAAAATTGACGGGGCGGCCGTCTGACCACGCATAGGCCGTGACCGAGTCCTGGAGGGTTTGGTAAGGCAGGGAAAAATGACTGCGCGTCGTCATAAAACGGCCATGGTCGTCAACCTTGCCCACTAGCCAATTTGCCGCGTCAACTAAACTGTCAAGCACGGTCAGGGTGCGGCCATTTTTTGCGACATACGTCGCCTCAAGCAGCGAACGATCAACGCGGCGGGCGTATTTTTCTACCAGCCGTATGTATTCGGCAGTCGAGTCGCTAGCGTAGTACGTCAGTAGCCGGTGGTCATGCGCACCCCACAGCAACCCGGCAAACGCCACCGACAGCCGTTCCATCGGGCGGCCTTTCCACGTGCGAAAATCTCGCCACTCGTGATGAATTCGCCCTGGCTCCTCCTGATTACGTTGGCGGTATTTGTAGCCTTGCAGCCGCGCCAGACGGATGATAATGTCCCGCGCCAAATCGTGGTCAAAGTCGCACACAAACCGCCCGGACAACGCCGCATCCCGCCCAAACACCGTGTGGTTGTAGTACGCGCCGTTGCTCGTGTAGATACCGTCGTTGTTAGTTGCCCGCAGCGCGTCAAACGCGTCAGTCACCCCTGGGATTACCTCGTTAAGCGCGTCGGCATCGGTCGTAAGCAAAAGCATATCACGGTCTATTTTAGCCGTTCACACGTAAAAAAACTACCCGACGAGGGCAGTCCTATCTTCATATTTTACTACAAAGCATATGTTTTGTCAAGTTCACCCCGAGTTTGGTATACTGTACCTCATGAAAAAGTCCGCTCGTACACCAAGTCCAATCGTCAACCGCCGCGCGCGGTTTGAGTACACGTTGGGCGAGGAACTCGTCGTCGGACTCAGTCTCACTGGACAGGAAACACGAGCGGCGCGCCTGGGTCACGTGCAACTACGAGGTGCTTATGTGTCGGCCAAACAGGGCCGCCTGACACTCCATAACGCCTCATTTAGCGTGGTTCATAACCAAAAAGGCGGCGGTGTAAAATCTGTCGATGACCGTGATCGGCAGCTCCTTGCTCATCGCAAAGAAATCGAGCGTTTTGAGGTGGCGAAAAAACAAGGTATGACGATTGTCCCGACGAAACTGCTCACGCAAGGCCGGTACATCAAACTCGTCATTGCGCTCGCTAAGGGCAAGAAACGCTGGGACAAGCGCGACGCGATCAAGCAACGCGACATGGAAAGGGAACGAAAAAAGCAGTAGTCAGTAGCAGTCTCACGTAGTCTGCGTACGGTTTTTGCGGTTTGCCACCACCTCATATATCAACCGCACTGCCGGTTCGGTAAACTGTTCGACACTGCGCGTAAACGAGTTGTCCAGCGATAGCACGCCAACCTCCGCAACCTTGTCAACCATACGAGCAAACTCGCTGTCATGTCCTGGCACGTGCAGTACATCGAATTCAAACGCTTCATGCAAGTATACTGAGGGGTCGCGTTTGCGACGGGCATCGGAGCTATTGCGCCGCGAAATATCCTGGGTGGTGTAAATTAGCTGGATTAGCTCGTTTTGCGACAACTTTTCGACCGGTTCGAAAATACCGGTGACGCGCCGCGCCGCCGTCAGCGGCTCGCACAACACGTCAACCGCTAGAACATAGTCAATGACACCTTCTTTTGCGAGCTGCTTGCCATATTCATACATCGCGCGACCATCGACAACAACGATGTCATACTCAGCCTGCGCAGCCCGAACCTCGTCAAGAAGAATTCCAACTACTACCTCGTGCGTCTCGGAAACTTTACCAAACATGCCCGCGACATTGCTGATTTCATGCCTGTAATACATATCATCAACTTCCGGTTTCGAGAGTTTCGCCGCTTCTTGCAGAGCTATCAAAACACGCTGATGGTTGCCTTCGTCCATGACGAAACGGCGAATCTCACTCAAATCTTCATAGTCTATGTGGTCTTGCAACGCAAGATATGCGAATACACGGAACTTCATCCCTTGGTCTATGGCTAACACGCGGAATTCTTTTTCCAGTTTCGCAACGAGCGAGCGCACTAAACTACCTTTACCTCCGCGCGCCTGGCCTTGAACGGTGATGTATTTTGGTTTTTCGAGTGGCCGATCAAAGCGGTAGTTATTCATCGATATCTACTATAACACGCTGCTATAATGGACTACATGAAGTTATACAGTTGGAACGTCAACGGGATTCGGGCGGTGTTGAACAAAGGCTCTTTGCAGCAGTTTATCGCCGAGCATGATCCGGACATTTTGTGCTTGCAAGAGACCAAAGCCGAGCGCGGACAGGTTGAGCTTGATCTGCCGCAGTACGAGGAACATTTTTTCAGCGCCGTCAAAAAAGGCTACAGTGGTACGGCGATTTTTAGTAAAACCCCGGCACTCCAGTATGTCGACGGGCTCCCGGCAGATATTGTCGAAAAGTATACCGTGACTGGCGACAATTATGGCAATCCGAACGACGAGGGCAGGGTGATCGCGGCCGAATTTGATGATTTTTGGGTCGTGACCTGCTACACGCCGAACAGCAAAGGCGATCTCAGCCGTTTGTCTCTGCGCTACGACACGTGGGACAGGGCGATGTTGGCGTATTTAAAGCAGCTTGAGTCGGCTAAGCCAGTGCTGTACTGCGGCGACATGAACGTGGCGCATGCCGAGATTGACCTGGCAAACCCGAAAGCAAATATTGGCAAACATGGCTTTACGAACGAAGAGCGCGAACGCTTTGCTGACTATCTCGACGCCGGTTTTGTCGACACCTACCGCGCCGCTTACCCCGAAAAAACCGGCGCTTACACCTGGTGGACACACTGGGCGAATGCTCGTGCCCGCAACGTCGGTTGGCGTATCGACTACTGGCTGGCCAGCCGCGACATCGCCGCGCGCGTCAAAAACCAGCAAATTCATGCCGACGTCATGGGTTCAGACCACTGCCCAGTGAGTATCGAGCTATGACGCCCGACCAATACACCAACCAAATATTTATGCTTCCGGTTAGTCATGGGCACGAACTATGGGTTCACGACTGGGGTAACAAAGACGCTAAAACTGTCTTTTTCTTCATGCACGGCGGCCCAGGGGGCAGTTGTAAAGACAAGCACAAGCAACCGTTTAACCCAAAAACCCAGCGCGTCATCTTTCACGACCAGCGCGGCAGCGGACAGAGCATGCCAAAAGGCAGATGGCACCACAACACCACACAAGATCTAGCTAGCGACATCACGACTATAGCCGACAAACTCGGTATTAAAAAATTTGTTATTACCGGCAATAGCTGGGGTAGTACGCTGTCTCTCTATTACGCTATAAATAATCCAAACAGAGTGAAAGCGGTAGTTGTCGGAGGAGTCTGGACATCGAGCCGTGCTGAAGACGCCTATATGAACGATGGCGGTTGGCGCACGCATTTCCCGGATCTATGGCAATGGTATGCCTCGACCGTACCTAAAAAATACGCCGAACATCCAAGCGATTACCATTTTGAGCGAGCTTTCGGCAAGGATCCAATAGCGGCGACCGAGTCGATCCAGATTTTTGGCGACATGGAAGCGGGGCTAATCTCCTTGAACGACCGTCATGTCCCAACGCCTGCAAAAGATTTTGACCCAACCGGCATGTTCATCGAGATGCGTTACATGGCAAAGCATTGCTTCATGCCCGATCGATATATTTTTAAAAATGCTACCAAACTCACTATGCCACTATATATCGTTCAGGGACGATATGATTTTGTCTGCCCACCCACTACTGCCTTCGAGCTTTCTCAATTAGTAAATGATAGCAGCCTAACTATGGTACAAGCGGGACATTCCGCTGAGCACGAGAGTGTAACTGCTTTTCAGTTGATTTATAAAAACTTGACGAAATAGCCCATGCATAATAACCAACGACTCGAAAAAGCTAAACGAAACCAGCCTGACTACCATGCTAACCCAGAAATACAGGTATTTGTCGAGAAGATTGATCTCGTAGCTGTCGTTGGTATCACTCAGGCAGGCAAAAGCGCCCTCATAAACGAACTGATACGCCTATATCCTGACAAATACTACTCAGTCGTATCCTACACCTCGCGCGTCATGCGCCCTCACGAGACTCCAGAATCCATGCATTTCGTGACCGACTTGGACCATGAACTTGAAGATATCGAAAAAGGAAACTACGTCCAGTACACGGTTCACCCCACAAAAGGCGATCTCTACGGCACAAAACCCGACAGCTACGACCTCGACAAAATCAACCTCGCACCTATGCTGTCAAGTGTCATCGAAAAACTCGAAAGCATTGGTTTTGGTCAACTCCGAACCGTGGCGATTGTTCCGGAAGTCGACGGCTGGAAAAATGCCCTGATGGCCATAGGTTTTACCCCCGAGGAGCTGCAAAAACGGCTCGCCGAGGCGCGGTTATCGCTCGAGTGGTGTCTGGACCACGCAGAACGCATGGTTTGGTTTGAAAAAGACTACGGCGACCTCACTGCCAACGCTCAGCGCCTGCATGAGGCACTCGCTCAACCTCCGCGACTCAACGAAGCTGCTGTGGCGCGTGCTGGTCAACTGCTCACGTCAATCAAACAACTAATGAACAGGGGCGGCAGTGGAAATACCTTCTGACGTATTGCGGCGTATCGAGCAGTTCGTGAGGTCTCCGGAGCAACAACTTGTTGCTATTGGCGAAGCACGCTTCGATGCCTTGCAATCTCTTGAGGACATACCGCGGCCACCGCTCACGCCAGAACAACGCGACATCGCGGCTTTTGCGATCCGCACGCTACAGCTTCTCGACGACAAATACCATGTTATCACCGGCGCACCGCGTTACTATCAAGAGAACGACTAGTGAACAACACGCTTACTGATATACTAGAGTTATGACATCACAAAAACAGATTGTATCCCCTCAGCGTTTTGCCGTATTTGATATTGACGGGACGCTGTTTCGCTGGCAGCTGTTCTACTCGGTCGTTTTCGAGTTACGCAACCGCGGCGCATTTCCAGAAGAAGTCGCCAACGAAATAGACAAAAAATATCGTCAATGGAAAGGCCGGGAAACAAGTTGGCAGGATTTTTCCGAACCAGTCGTGCATGCGTTTTTAGACAACCTCAAGGATCTCAAGTATGAACAATATCTTTCAGCCTGTCAGGCGGTTGTCGATAACGAAGGACACAAAGTGTATGCATACACGCTTCAGTTGCTGAAAAAGCTAAAAAAGGAAGGGTATACGTTAGTCGCCATCACCGGTTCGCAACACGAAATCGCGGAGATCTTTACCAAAAAGTATGGTTTTGATGTCTGTTACGGCGAAAAGTACCTCGTAGAAAATGGCAAATTTTCCGGTGATGTCGATGTCGTTTACAACCAAAAAGACGTTATTTTACGACAATTTCTCAGTGACTACCCAGTCCACTCGCTTGCTGGAAGCGTAGGCGTGGGCGATAGCCGCTGGGACGTAAAAATGCTCGAACTGGTTGAAACGCCAATCGCGTTCAACCCTGACCCTGAGCTATTTGAACGAGCTAAAAAGGACGGTTGGACCGTCGTAATCGAACGAAAAAATATCGCGTACAAGCTGGAGAAAAAGGGCGATGACATCGTACTGGCAGAAACAATTATCTACTAAACCGTTGTTCCCTGACGTCGAATGGAGTCGGCCCGAGCAGCGCTCGCACGCCGGGAAACTGGCTATCGTTGGCGGCAACAAACTCGGCTTTGCGGCTGTGAACGACGGCTACCGAGTCGCTGCCGAGCTAGGAGCGGGGCAGGTTCGCGCCGTGCTGCCAGACGCGTTGCAACAAGCTGTGCCAAGCAGTATCACTGAGGCGGTGTTTATCCCTAGCAACACCTCGGGCGGGTTTAGCCGTGACGCCATACCCGAAATCATCGCGGCTGCTAACTGGGCAGACGTCTGTTTGCTAGTCGGCGACATGGGGCGAAACAGCGAAACCGCCATGGCGCTCGAACGGTTACTGGACACCTACACTGGTCATTTAGTCGTCACCCGTGACGCAGTCGAGCTCTTTCGTCCGGTCGCCGAACGGCTAGTACAGCGCGAGCGCACCACCCTGGTTATGAGTTTCGCCCAGCTGCAAAAATTGTTTCAATCTGTTTACTACCCGAAAATCCTCAGCTTTTCAATGCAGCTCATGCAGCTAGTTGAGGCGCTACACAAATTTACCATCACGTATCCGGCGAGCGTCGTCACGTTTCACCAGAACCAACTCATCGTAGCACACAACGGAGAAGTCGTGACGCAGGAGTTCGCCGAGCCCATGGCAATCTGGCGCGGCGTCACTGCCACCCGCGCCGCCTGTTACCTCCTGTGGTCGCCAACTACGCCGCTCGAAGCCGTTGCAACTAGTTTCATAGAGGCGACGCTTGCATAAACGGCTGGCTATAAGCTATACTTTTTGCCATGCCGCGGTGATGGAATGGTAGACATGAGAGACTCAAAATCTCTTGGGCATTATGCCCGTGCCGGTTCAAGTCCGGCCCGCGGTACCAATAGCTAGTATCGAAACTGAGCATTATGCTCAGTTTTTGTTTTGCTATACTTTACATAATGAGCACGAAGCCTATTCTAGAAAGCATTACATCTCTTCAGGTTATACCTGGCGTAGGGAAAAGCCTCGCCATGGACTTGTACAAATTAGGTATTTACTCAGTCAGCGATTTACAGAACAAAGACCCAGAAACGATGTATTAACAACTCATGGCGCACACGGGCTGTCATATTGATCGCTGTGTTTTATATGTTTTCCGTTGTGCAGTTTATTATGCTGAAAACACCGACCACGACCCAGAAAAGCTCAAATGGTGGAATTGGAAAGATTAACGATAATTGTACGCTGATTTACGCCCGTATCCGTTCGCAAAGGAGTCAGAATTGGAGTCAAACCATAAAATGACTCCGTCAGGAGCCTAATCTGTATCATTTAACTGGGTTAGTTTTACTTATTTGGTCGCTTGCATGCAACCGCTTTGCTACGAAGCTACGTGCTATTGTACAATAGAAAGCAGTATGCAACCAAATTCTGACCAGTCAGCAGGACAAACACCCCAACAGGGAGGGTCGTCAAATGATGCCAGCCGCCAAGCTGCTGCTGATCTGGCACGTCAACAACTCGACGCACTCTACGGCACGCCGCAACCCAACGAACACGCTACTGCTGCCGCACCTACCGCGCAGCTAGCCGAGCAGTCAACTGACGACGATAGCCCGTACGAAATGACTCACTCTGACGCCGAAGACGCCGCCGCGCACCAGGACAACGCTGCCGTCAACGAACAGTGGCGTCAGTATCACACGGCATGGCAGCAATACTACCAGTTGTACTACGACCGATACTATCAGGCGGTT
>JBLMYZ010000011.1:0-42642 GCA_050258575.1 Acidobacteriota bacterium | reverse complement strand
ATACGATTACGACAAACTAGCGGGCCATACATTGGGTGTGCGCATGGGCCGCGACGGCGAAAAACTGCCACTGCTGAACGGCAAAACATACGAAGTAAGCGCAGACGACATTGTGATTGTAGACGGCGAAAAGCCGATTGGCATGGGCGGCATAATGGGTGGCGGCAATAGTGAAGTAAGTGCTGGCACAAAAAACATTGTGCTGGAATGCGCTACCTTTGACATGTATGCCATCCGCAAAACCAGCATGCGCCACGGGCTATTTACCGACGCTGTGACGCGGTTTAATAAAGGCCAAAGCCCATTGCAAAACGACCGTGTGCTGAGCGTGGCAATGCTGAGTATGTTTGACGTTGCTGGTGGCGCACAGGCGAGCAAAGTATTTGACGAATCGGCTGCCAATCAAAACCCAACTGACGTACAGATCAACAGTGAATTCATAAATGCTCGCTTGGGTTCTAAATTGATAAGCAATGAAATTGCGACGCTGCTTGGTAACGTGGAAATCAAGACCGATATGGGCGATAACCTGAATGTGCATGTACCGTTTTGGCGTACGGATATTGAACAGCCCGAAGATGTAGTAGAAGAAGTCGGACGGCTGTATGGTTTTGATAAATTGCCACTAGAACTACCAACGCGTAGCCTAAAACCGGCGGCCAAAAACGCCAAGCGCGAAGTGGCGCATAAAATCCGCGAAAGCCTCAGCAAAGCCGGCGCGAACGAAGTGCTAACGTATAGTTTTGTGCACAAAAATGTCATGGAGCGCGCTGGGCAAGATGTCGCGCAGGCGTTTCAGCTCAGCAATGCCCTCAGTCCAGACCTGCAATACTACCGCCTGAGCGTTACGCCTAGTCTGCTCGATAAAATTCACCCCAACATAAAAGCTGGCCATGACGAATTTGCGCTGTTTGAGATCGGCAAAGGCCACAACAAAAAATACCACGCAGATGACGATAACGGGCTACCGAAGGAAATGGAATTTGTCGACGTTGTGTATGCGGCCAAAAAACCGCGCCAGGGTGCACCGTATTTTTACATGCGTCGACTCGTGCAGCAACTAGCGTTAGATCTTGGATTTACCGTGAAATTTGCAGCCGTGAACGACGCGCTCGATCTGGACTATCCGCTGACGGTACCGTTTGCGCGTGAGCGGTCGGCTATTGTAACTGCATACAAACAGCAAGACGAAGCGTGTGAGCTTGGTTTTGTCGGGATGATCGGCGAACTCAAGCCGTCAGTACGAAAGGCGTTTAAGTTACCAGAGTATACGGCTGCGGCGACATTAGATATTCAAGGGCTAGTGCAGTTGTCTGAACAGGCTGGGCATAGTTACGCTCCGCTGTCGAAGTTTCCGACAGTGACGCAGGATATATCGCTCAAAGTAGCGGCTGACGTAGCGTATGAAACTGTGTATAGCGCGGTACTAGATGTTGTACGCAAAGAAAAACATGTTGACGCAAAACTGTCACCGCTTGACGTATATCAAGCGCCAAATGATGCAGCGCACAAAACGGTGACGCTTCGGCTCGAGGTTGCTCATTATGACAAAACATTAACCGACAAAGATGTTACAGCACTACTTGAACGAGCGGCGACTGCTGCGGCGAAGGCTTGCGGTGCGCAGCGCGTGTAGGCATAAAAACGCTTTTGTTTTGACGAAAAATACAGTATACTAACCACATAATCACGTTCGAGGAGGGGTATGAAAAAACTATATCATTATCTTGTCGCCGCAGCTGCCGTCGCCGGATTGGTTGCTGTGCCTGGTGTTGTTGCATCAGCGGTGACGGTCACGTCGGGTCATGAAGTAAGCCAACAACAAGGTGCGTATATAGAAGGAGCGCCAAAAGCGACCGATGGGCAATATCTCGGCGCTGGGACGCAGGCGGTTGAGGGCGCGTCGGTTGTTTCCGGACATATTGACGATCCAACAGTTGCGATAACCGCGAGTGGTATTGCTTGGTATTGGTGGGTGGCGGCCGGTGTTTTGGGTGTGGCTGTCGGTCTAGTAATTGCTAACGCAACAAGCCGTCGTCAACAAGAGCAAGAAAACTAGGACAATGACCTGCGTAGTTGTTGAGTTTTCTTTCGTATTCTGATATAATATAAACACTGTAGGGCAGAGGGCCTGAGGTGTTTGTTATGAGAACAATGCGAAAAGTTTCCTACGCATCTGAACGCAGCGTCGTGACGCTGATTTTTGCGGCGCTTGTGATTGGTTCGTTGCTGTCTGGTCCAAATGCCGGAACGCCGCAGGTACTTGGAGCGAGCGATCTGGCAACGCGGCGTGACACGACGAGCGAAATAGCCCCAGCTGAGGCACTGCTGGTGACTCTTCCGGCAAACAACACCACCGACACGCCTCGTGTCTGGCCGACGAGCGGTACGATTACGTCGGAGTTTGGTGCGTACGAGTCGATTCGTTCTTCGTGGGGTATTGGCAGGCATAAAGGTATCGATATTGCAAATAGTAAGGGCACGCCGGTCATGGCGTTCCAGAGCGGAACGGTCAGCGAGGTGTCGAGTAGTTATGGTGGTTGCGGTCGAACGGTAATCGTCGACCATGGTGGTAATATGCAGTCGCTGTATTGTCATCTGTCACGAGCCACGGTGAGCGTGGGGCAGGTTGTTCAAGCGGGTGAAGAAGTTGGTAAAATGGGATCAACTGGCGTATCAACTGGAAATCACTTGCATTTTCAGATCAACGTCAACGGTAGCGCTGTCAATCCGCGTTCAATCGTGAGCCAGCCATAAAACACAGCGCTTGTGCTACAATAAAGATATATGCAACAAACAGATATGTCTGGTCTGACGGACGAGCAGATTAAACAAAAGCGCCAACAATTTGGTTACAACGAACTGCCTGACCGTGAAAAACGCGGTATCTTTAAGATTATCCTGACGACACTCACTGAGCCAATGATATTTTTGCTGCTAGCGGTGGTCGGGGTGTATTTTTTGTTGGGTGACCGTACAGAGTCGCTTGTGCTGCTAGCGTCGGTAGTTGGCGTGATCGCGATCGGACTGGCTCAAGAGTTAAAAACCGAAAAGGCCCTCGATGCTTTGCGTAGCCTGTCGAGTCCAATGTGCAACGTGATACGAAACGGTCAGCACATGACGATTCTTAGCCGTGAGCTCGTGCCGGGTGATATTGCGCAAGTGGCCGAAGGTGGCCGCGTGCCGGCTGACGGTCAGTTGATCCAGGCAGAGAGTTTGTCGGTTGACGAGTCGTTGCTAACCGGTGAGTCGCTTGCGGTTGAAAAAGACGCCGACAAAGACACTGCACGGACGGTGTATTCGAGCACTATGGTAGTGAAAGGCCACGGTTTGTTTGAAGTGACTTCGACGGGTATCGCCACAGAAGTTGGCAAAATCGGCGACTCGCTCAACAAAATCAAACCAGAAAAAACGCTTCTCAAAAAAGAAGTCGATCGTATAGTCAAGATTGTTGCGCTGTTTGCGGTCGGCGCAGCGCTGCTGCTCGCGCTTGCGTTTTGGCTGATGCGCGGCAATTTGTTGAGCGGTTTTTTGGCCGGTTTGACGTTGTCGATCGCAATACTACCAGAGGAGTTTCCGGTTGTACTGACGGTGTTTATGGCACTTGGCTCATGGCGCTTGGCGAAGAAAAAAGTATTGGCGCGTAAAAGCTCAACGATCGAAACACTCGGGAGTGCGAGCGTGTTATGTACCGACAAAACCGGAACGCTGACGCAAAATCGCATGACCGTCATACATGTCGCCGATGCTGATGGCGCACTGCTCGCTCAGAGCGACAAAGCCTATGACCATATCATTTCTTTTGGGGTGCTGGCCAGCCAAATGAAACCGTTTGACCCCATGGAGGAAGCTTTTATTGACAAAGCAAATGAGCTGCTTGGTTCAACAGACGGTATCTACAATGGGCTAAAGATTATCGAAGAATACCCGCTCGAAGCCGAGTCGTTGTCGGTGGTTCACGTCTGGGGCCGAGCTGACAAAACACCAGTGACTGTTGCCCTAAAGGGTGCTCCAGAAGAGGTTGCGCGGCTATGTCGCCTGTCAGAAGTGGAGGTAGAGCGGATCCATAAACAAGTGACAGAATTTGCCGGTGAAGGGCTTCGGGTGCTTGGGATTGCCGAGGGTGTGGCTAAAGATGAGATCCCAGCGTCGCGCGAAGATTTTTCGTATACGTTCCTTGGTTTGGTCGCGCTTGCTGATCCTATACGCCCCGAGGCGGCTCCTGCGGTGGAGTTGTGCCGCGAGGCGGGGATTCGAGTTATCATGATAACAGGTGATTATCCGGAAACGGCGCGGCGTATTGGCGGCGAGGTTGGACTTGACAACGGCGAGGTGATCACAGGCGCCGAGTTTGAGGCGATGACACCGGAACAGCAAGACGAGGCTATACGACGAGTGTCGATATTTAGCCGGGTTGTGCCAGCGCATAAACTAACGATTGTTGAGTCGCTCAAACGCCAGGGCGAAGTTGTTGCCATGACAGGTGACGGTGTGAACGATGCACCAGCGCTGAAAAGTGCCCATATCGGGATCGCCATGGGCAATCGCGGGACTGACGTGGCGCGCGAGGCGTCGTCGATCGTGCTGCTTGACGACAATTTTGCTTCAATCGTACAAGGCGTGCGTCTCGGACGGCGTATTTTTGCCAATCTGCGAAAAGCTATGTCATATATTTTGACCGTGCACGTGCCGATTATCGTCATGTCGTTGCTGCCGGTATTGTTTGGTTGGCCGCTCGTGTTGCTGCCGATCCATATTGTATTTTTAGAGTTTATTATTGACCCAAGTTGCACGTTGATATTTGAAGGTGAGCGTGAAGAAGCAGGGACTATGAAACAACCGCCGCGCCGCCTGAATGATCCGCTGTTTAGTCGACACCTAGTGATCGCGAGCTTGGTTGAAGGTCTCGTCATGTCTGCGGTCACACTAGCGACGCACGTCGCGACAATGCACGCGGGGTGGCCTGAGGACAAGACGCGTGCACTAACGTTTTTGTTGATTGCACTCATGAATATCGCGTTGATAGTTGTTTTGTCAGGCAGGCAAGCAGTACGCGATGCAGCTCGCAGCCACGGTAAAAGCCCAATGCTTGTTGTTGTAACGATCGTTCTACTGGCGCTCGGCGTGGTATATTTCGTTCCGGCCGTGACGGCGTTGTTCAAGTTTCAGACGCTGTCGTTACTTGACCTCGCGCTTGCTGTCGGCGTGTCAGCCTTGGCTGCGCTTGTTTTGCTGCCTATCCGTAAATTGCTGCGCGCAGCAACTCTGTAACTACAGCTGGTTGTTCAAGTGGTGTGTGATGGCCGGTTGTGACGTTATGAACTGTGACGGTTTTCGGTAGAGCGAGGTCGTCAAGCGCTTGACGGTAGGTCGGTCGATCGTTGAAAGCCATTATGATATCCGTTGGCACCGTGAGACGTGCTAGTACCGGACGTATGTCGGTTGTTTCGATGGCGCGTAAGCCTCCGCGCCGTGCGGCGTCAGAGTGGCGAGCGCTCATAGAACGTAGTTCTTGATTACGCAAACGAAGAAGTGGTAGGCAGGTTATGACCAACAGCCACAGCACACGTCCAGCCGAGCGATACAGAAGGGTGTTGTAGAGAAAACCCGTTTCAGCAAGTTCCTGCTGAGCATGCTGTTTGCTCGGGAAGACTGGCGGGTTCACTAGTACGGCGTGCGACACTTCTGCGGCGTAGTTTGCGGCAAATGTGGCAGCAATGAGCGCACCCATAGAGTGGCCTGCAACAATGTAGGGCGGGAGAATATTTGCTTCGTGGAGTCGTTGATGCAGCACCTCGGCTTGGTGACGAAAACTATAGGCACTGGGAGCTTTGGGTTTGTCTGAAGCGCCAAAACCAAGCAAGTCGGCCGTCACGACAGTTGCGTCAGAAGTGAGCGATGGGAGCAGGGGATCCCAGTAGTGATGGTCAGCAAGGTACCCGTGGAGTAAAATAACCGTCGGAGTGCTGTGGTGATGTGATATGTAGATTTTCATACGCCTAAAAGCTTCTCGTAATAGTATAGCAAGAAATAATGTTGAAAAATATATATTGAAATATAGAAATATATCGATATAATAGAGATATGACACGCTTTAGTCAGACATTACTCACTACTCACGACATCGTCGCTGTATACAAAGCGCTTGGCGACGAGACACGGCTTGAGATTGTCCGGCGAGTGGCGGATAAGAAACGGTTGACGCCGAGTTGTGAGATCGTCAGTGCTTGTCCCTCGACAATAGACATGTCGCAGCCAACAGTAAGCCATCATTTGGCGAAACTGGTTGCCGCCGGTGTGTTGAGCGAGCAAAAACATAGTACGCAGAAATATTATTTGGTCAATACGCACGTTCTTCAACAAGCGGGTATCGACTATAAACAACTAACAAGGAGGAAACGATGAATCGTATAGCAGTTATAACCGGAAGTGCTCGACCAAATAGCGTTAACAAACATGTTGTTAGTGAGGTTGCACGGCGCCTTAAAGCAGTAGGCGACGACGTGCATGTTGTTGACTTGGTTGAACTAGACCTGCCGTTTTTTAACGGTGAAACGTCACCGTCATCAGACGACTACCAGATCACCGACGAACGTGTCCAGCGCTTTTCCGATGCTATCACCCAAGCTGACGGTGTGGTGTTTGTGACGCCCGAATACAACCACGCGATGAGTGCGATCATGAAAAACGCGCTCGATACGCTCTATAAAGAATGGCAGAGCAAACCAGCAGCCTTTGTTGGATACGGATGGTATAGCGCAAAGTATTCGCACGAGAATTTCCTTGCCGTGAACGGTACGCTCAAACTCCGTCTTGGCGAGACATTTACCGGCCTGACGTTCATGAAAGAAATCAGTCCTGACGGTAGCGTGAAAGACGAGTCTGCTTACGACGCAGCTCTCAAGGCAACGCTTGACGAACTGCGTAACACGATTGGTGTCAAGTAGTCTAGTCTAGTTGACGTAGCACGATTGCGGTACGAGCGGGGAGATACAGCGACAGGCGATCTCCCTGTTTTGTCGTTTTCGTGAGGTGTTTTTGGCTGTTGTCGACGCGACCTTGACCGCCGAACTCGGTGTTGTCGCTGTCGAGGACTGTTGTGTAGGAACCAGCAGGAGCGGGGATAAGATGATCGGTGTATGACTGTGTCGGTGAAAAGTTGTATACAAAAACAAACTCGGTACGGTGGAAACTGAGCAGTCCTCGCTCGTTGTCGACAGTGACGAAATCGCTTGCGCCGTCGAGCTGTTTTACGAGTGCGACGAGTGCTTTGTCGAAATTTGCAAGTAGAGAGTATTTGAGCTTTTTATTGTCAACGAGCGACCATTGGCGGCGAGCGTAGGAGTACGACCAGTCGTTGCCTTCGCGCGGAAAATCGATCCACTCAGGGTGGCCAAATTCGTTGCCCATAAACGTGAGGTAGCCGCCGTTATGCAGCGAGGCAGTGAGCAGTCGAATCATTTTGTGAAGCGCGACGCCTCGTTCTGTTTGAAGGTCATTGTCGTCACGTTGCATGTGCGTGTACATATGGTCGTCGATGAGTCGAAAAATGAGGGTCTTATCGCCGACCAGCGCTTGGTCATGACTCTCGGCGTAGGTGATCGTACGTTCCTCGGCGCGTTTTGTTGTTAGCTCGTGGTAGAGATGACCTAGGTCCCATGTTTCGTCGGTTTGTTCTTTGAGAGTTTTGATCCAGAGGTCTGGAACGCCCATGCTCAACCGATAATCGAAACCGATACCTTCTAGAAATTCGCTCGAACCGGCGAGGCCAGGGTAGCCGCTCATTTCTTCGGCAATAGTTATGGCCCCCGGCCGTGCACGGTGGACGAGCTGGTTTGCAAGTTTGAGATACACGAGTGCGTCCTTGTCGACATCTTCGCCGGCGTAGTCGGCGTAGTCGTGAAAAGATTTTTCCAGCCCATGGTGGTGGTAGAGCATACTCGTCACGCCGTCAAAACGAAAGCCGTCAAAGTGGTATTCGTCGAGCCAAAAACGCAAGTTTGACAGTAAAAAATGCAACACGTGGTTTTTGCCATAGTCAAACGTTCGAGAATCCCAGGCTGCGTGGTTGCCTCGTTCACCTGCGTGAAAATACTGTGCGCGGTCGCCGGCAAATCGCGACAAGCCTTCTTCTTCGTTTTTGACTGAGTGTGAGTGAACGACGTCTAGCACGACAGCGAGTCCGAGCGAATGCGCCGTGTTGACGAGTTTTTTGAGTTCGTCTGGCGTTCCAAAACGCGAACTAGCGGCAAAAAAGTTCGATACGTGGTAGCCAAAACTACCGTAGTATGGGTGCTCTTGGATTGCCATGAGCTGCACGGTGGTGTACCCGGCTTGTTTGATCCGCGGTAGTACGTGTTTCGTAAAGTAACTATACTGTGCTACCTCTGGCTTCTCACTGCTCATGCCAACATGCGCTTCGTAGACGAGCAGCGGCTGCGCCGAAGGCTGAAATGCCGAATCCGACCAAGTGAAGTCTTTTGGCGCCCACACAACAGCGTCAAATACTTTTGTTGTAGTGTTTTGTACAACATATGTAGCATATGAGGGTATCCGGTATCCGTCGCCAGTTCGCCAGTAGATGTGGAGTTTGTAGTGTATACCGTGTTTGAGGGCTTGTTTTGGCAAAGTGATTTCCCAGTCGCCAACACCGCGGCGCTCGAGCTCGTATGCGGCGGCGTCTTGCCAGTCATTTGCCTCGCATACCAGAAATATTTTGGTGGCGTTGGGAGCCCATTCGCGCAGTACCCACTGCTGTTTTACAACGTGCAGCCCGTAGTATAAATGTCCGAGCGCAAACGTATCGACGGAGTGCTGGCCGAGGGTGTGTTTTATTTTGGCATCAACATACCGCATGCGTTCGGCAAGTACTGGCGCGATCGATGTCAGCCACGGGTCAACGGTTGTCAGACTTGGTTGTTTTGGCGTTGTGCTCATGTATTAATGCTACCATGTCGCAGGCGCTCAAAGCGAACAGGCGCTGCGCTTTCCTGACGTATATCCAGTTTGGAAGGCCTGGAGTCGTCGTTCGCTGCTGCCGTGTGTCCAAGTTTCCGGCGTGACCTGACCGGTAGTGCGAGACTGAATACGGTCGTCCCCTACTGCCCCTGTGGTAGCGATAATATCGCGGATGTCGTCAGCGTTAAAGAACTGTTTGTTGTTGAGCGAATGCGCCCACAACCCGGCGTAGCAGTCGGCTTGCAGTTCTAGTCGCACCGACATACTGTCAGTGCCAGTCTGAGAATATCCAGCTTCGTTTTGAACACTCTGCATAGTGCCGAGCAGCTGTTGGGCGTGATGTCCGGCCTCATGGGCGATCACGTACGCCTGAGCTGACTGGCTTGAACTGCCGCCGAGTTGTTCGAGTCTGGCGAAAAATGTTTCGTCGAGGTATATTGAGTGGTCCGACGGGCAGTAGAACGGCCCGACGTCAGACGTACCAAGACCGCAGCTAGTCTGGGTAGCACCGCGAAACAACACTAGAGTTGGTTCGGTAAAAGATTGTCCGTTTTGTTGAAAATCTTGTGACCAATAAGCATTTGTTGAGCCGAGTACTCGCTCGGCAAATAGTTGGTAGTCGTCTTGTCCAGCGTACTCGCCGCTCTCGTTTTGCTGGGTGGTTGATTGTAGCGTGTCGAGCGTTGAGGTAATCATGGCCGGGTCGAGATTGATACCAAACGCGCTGAGTGCAAGATAAAGAACTACACCAACCAGCGCCGTGCCGCCACCGAGCGCAACACCGCGGCCGCGGCGGTCGTCGACTTGTCCAAGAGGGTCGAGTTTACTCCAATCTGCCATATCCGCTAGTATAACCGACAGTGGTCTAGTGTTGTGTTACTTTATTCACAATTTCGCGGTATTATAGAATGTATATGCAGCAGTTTATTCAGGTTTTTCGGTATGGGAGAAATCTGTGGCCGTACTATGTCGGTATAACAGTTTTTGCGGTGCTTATGAGTGCTACGGCGCTGCTGTCGCCGTTTATTGTTAGCCGCGCCGCCGACCTAGTAGTGCAGGCGCTACAGGGTCGTTCGACAGATATCGACACCGCTGTGTGGCTAGCGTTTTGGTTGTTTGTGGTTGATGTGCTAAATACGCTGTTTACTAACTTTGGCGGGTATTTGGGCGATGTTATGAGTGCGAAACTGCGCAAACAGTTGAGCGAGCGGTATTATTTGCACCTGCTCGCTATGCCGCAGCGTTACTACGACAAGGAACTGACTGGCACAATTATCAACCGGCTGAACCGTACAATCTACGAAGTCACACAGTTCGCTAACATGTTTTCGAACAACTTTTTCCAGATGTTTTTGACGATGATCGTCGGGCTGGTGATTATATTTTTCTATAGCTGGGAAATTGCCGCTTTGCTACTGGTTTTGTACCCAACTTTTTTGGGCCTAACTGCGTTCAACAGCAAAAAGTGGCAGCTGTTTCAGTCTGAAAAAAATCTTCAGTACGATATTGCGAGCGGACGGTTTGCCGAGGTGATTGCCCAGATAAAAGTGGTGAAAAGTTTTATCCAGGAACGCTGGGAATACGCCCACCTCGAGCGGCATTTTTTCAACACGGTGACTGTGACGCAAAAACAGTCTAAACACTGGCATACGATGGATATCGGGCGGCGGCTCGTTCTCAACGCGATATTTTTTGCGATTTTTGCGTATTTGTTTGTGCGAACAGCGCAAGGCCAGTTTACGATTGGTGACATGGTGTTGTTGATTCAGCTTGTCAACATACTGCGGTTCCCGATATTTAACATGAGTATGATCGTCGACCAGTCGCAAAAAGCGATTGCCGGCAGTAAAGACTATGTTGCGGTGATGAACGAAGCGCCGAGCGTTCACGACAAACCTGGTGCTCCAGCACTGAATGTCACGAAAGGCGAGGTGGTGTTTGACGACGTGAGTTTTGCTTATAGTGCCAAGACACCGGTGCTGTCGCACGTGTCGTTTACTCTCGCTGAAAATGAGAAGACCGCTCTGGTGGGCGAGAGCGGCGAAGGCAAAACGACGATCACGAACTTGCTGTTGCGGTTGTACGATGTGGCGAGCGGCGATATACGGATTGACGGTGTGTCGGTGCGCGACGTGCGGCAGAAAAGTCTGCGCGAGGCAGTTGCAACTGTTTTTCAGTCGCCGTCGTTGTTCTCGGGAACGATTCGTGAAAACATCGCTTATGCCAAGCCGCACGCTGCGGAAAAAGATATTATCGCGGCGGCTAAGGCAGCCAATGCTTATGAGTTTATCATGAAGTTCGAGGATGGGTTTGACACCGAGATTGGTGAGCGCGGACTGAAACTGTCGGGCGGGCAGCAGCAGCGTCTGGCGATTGCGCGGGCTATTTTAAAAGATGCGCCGATTTTGATTCTCGACGAAGCGACCAGCTCGCTCGACAGCAAGGCAGAAGCGCTGGTTCAGGAAGCGCTCGACTGGCTAATGAAAGGCCGCACGACGCTGATTATTGCCCACCGTTTAAGTACGATTGCGCACGTTGACAAGATCATCACGCTGAAAGGTGGTATGGTGGATGAGATCGGAACTCCAGCGCAACTGGCGAAAACTAAGGGTATTTATGCTGAGTTACTGAAGCTACAGCTGTCGACGACAAAACAAACAAAGGAACGTCTGAAAGAGTACGAGATCGAAACGAGCGAGTAACTCGTTGATTGCGCATATCACAACAGCCAAAGCCTTGCGCACGGCGGTGAAACATTAGTATAATAAAACGCGACGAGGGAGGACAATGCAAAAGAATTGTTTGATGTTCTCTCGAGGTATGCAAACAAACGAAGGGGGTTTATGGCAACACCAAAAAGCCAGAGAATAGCTATCTGGGTTATTGCAATCGTCATGGCGATCGGTGCAGTAGGGACGTATTTTGTCGTGATTTTGGCAAATAACAACCAACAGTCGCAGTACGAACAAGCGCTAAAAGCGCAGCAGGACGCCGAAAAACAGCGGCAAAAGTATACCGCCAGTTTGCGGCCGCTCGACGGGTATACCAACGAGGCCTTTGATGCTGCGAGTGTTACCTCGCTTGTTACTGAAGATCTTGTAGCGGGTACAGGAAAAGAAGTCACTAAAAACGCAACAATCAAAGCTAACTACACCGGGTGGACAGCGGACGGGAAGATTTTTGACAGCACAAACAGCGCCGGAACGACTGAACCGAGGGGGTTTAGTCTTGACAAGGTAATTCCGGGTTGGACAGAGGGATTGGTCGGAGCCAAAGAGGGAACTGTACGGAAGCTGGTTATCCCGACAGATAAAGCCTATGGTGCCGACGCGGCAAGTTACGGCTATCCTGCGGGGCCGCTAACGTTTATCGTGCAGGTTGTAGAAGTTAAGTAGAAAAAGGACGAAAACACAACATTTAGCGTATTGCTTATGTTTGCAAACGCTATATAATGGGTATAAGCATAAAACAGACGAAAAAAGGGGAAGGGTATGTCGAAAAAGATTACTATTTATACGCGAACACAATGCGCCTACTGCGCGAACGTGAAACGATATCTAGATATCAAGCAAAAACAATATGACGTGGTTAATCTCGACGATAATCCAGAAATAGAAGCCGAGGTCGTTGCCAAAAGCGGTGCACGCACTGTGCCGGTTGTTATGGTTGCCGACGACAATGGCAATGAGACAGTGGCCAGCGTCGGCTGGAATCCGGGCGCACTCGCCGCGGCAATAGCATCGTAAAGGGTAGGGAGTAGAGAAGAAATCATGAACGATACAACTATTCACGACGTCGTGATGATCGGTGCTGGACCGAGCGCGCTGTGCGCGGCGGTGTACACTACGCGCGAAGATATCGACACGGTATTGGTTGAAAAAGGCGTTGTCGGTGGTTTGGCGGCAATCACCGACTGGGTAGACAACTATCCTGGGTTTTCTAAAGGTATTTCCGGTCTCGACCTCGCGACCGAGCTGCAAGCACAGGCTGAGCGGTTTGGTGCCGACATACGATACGGCGAAGTCACCGGACTGCGTCAGGAAAACGGTCACCACGTGATTGCGACCGCTGACGGCGACATACTCGCAAACGCGGTGTTGATTGCGACTGGCAGCGACTACAAAAAACTTGGCATTCCTGGTGAGGCTGAATTTTACGGCCGCGGCGTGCACTACTGTGCGACGTGCGACGGAGCGTTTTACCGCGACAAACGGATTGCGGTTGTTGGCGGCGGCAACTCAGCGGTTCAGGAAGCACTCTTTTTGACGCGGTTTGCGGCGCATATTGACCTGTTGGTCCGGTCGCAGCTTCGGGCGTCAGAAGTTTTGCAGCGTGAGCTGGAAAAGGCAGTTCAGGAGGGGAAGATCACCGTTCACCTAGAAACCACACCGACAGAAGTGATCGCCAGTGACGGCAAAAATGTTGACAAGGTAACTATAACGAGCGGCGGAACGTCGAGCGAACTGGCTGTTGACGGCGTGTTTGTTTTCATCGGGTTGTTGCCAAACACAGGGTTTTTAACAGGTTCTGGTATCGAACTCGATGACGTTGGTATGATCGTAACCGATAGCAATCTTATGACATCTGTCCCAGGGGTATTTGCAAGCGGCGACGTGCGCAGCGGAGCAACAGCCCAGATAGCAAGCGCCGTCGGCGAGGGTGCAACAGCAGCGCTCAAACTGCGCGAGTATCTTGAAGAGCACGCAAGAACAGCACCCGAGCAGTCAAAGGCGTAATTTCTCCGGCGTATCCGAAGCGACCGCATCGACATCGAGCTCAGCTAGTTTTTTCAGAGCTGCGGTGCGGTTAACGGTGTAGGCGTAAACAAATAGGTCAAGAGTGTGTGCTGCCTCGACCGCGACACTCGTGGTGTGCAAACGATGTAAACCAACGGCGCTTAACTGTAGTACAGGCTGCCACGTCAAAAACGTCAACGGATAGCGCCGGTGGCGTAGCCCAAGCTGGGCGTGCGGCGCAACTCGTCGTAGCTGTAGCAAAATAAACGGATTGTCGGCGCTCAGTAAAAAGTTTTTCCAGCCGTTTTTTCGCGCGGTATAAGGAGCGAGTGCCGTGAGGAGCGGCGCGATCGCTGAACGTTCC
Organism: Acidobacteriota bacterium; assembly: GCA_050258575.1. Taxonomy (GTDB): domain Bacteria; phylum Patescibacteriota; class Saccharimonadia; order Saccharimonadales; family Saccharimonadaceae; genus JAPUDS01. The sequence goes on along the minus strand of JBLMYZ010000011.1, from coordinate 28,584 downwards.
TGAAAACGAATTTCGACAAACACTGTTCCGAGCAAGGTTGCGAGAGCTTCGTCGATTGTCTGCATGGGGTGTGGTGATCCCGCGCTGTAGCGGCGGATTTCTTTGAGCGTCAGGGAACGAATTTTGGGTTTGCGGCGGTCGTTGTCGAGGTGAACGTAGGGGGTGACGACGAGACGGTTGTCTTTGGTGGCTCGAATATTGATACTCGCCATGTGGGCCGACTGCTCGACAGCGTGTTTCAGTGCGCTCGCTGAGCAGCAGGATGAACGGGCAGATGCTGAATGTTGCGCAATAATGAGCATAGTGGCTTGATTGTAACAAGTAGCATACCGTTAGGCAACATGCCGAGCGACGAACGTCTCGAGTTGTTTGACGATACGCTGGTCGCGGGTTTCTAGCGCAATTTCGCGCGTGCCCATCCAGACGCCGCCGTGCGGGAAGTTGTGCGAACCAGTGAGGGCGACTTTTTCGCCGTCGGGCATAGTAAAAATCATACACTTGGCGTGTAGATAAGCGTCGCGTGTATACAGCGTGTGGATACCACTCAGCGCAGCGCCGATTTTGATCGCAAGAGCATTAAAACCGCGAGCTGATGACGCTGGGTTGTAGTAAAACAGAGTTGGTTTGGCGCGCAAAATACGCGCTAGCCGCCCGGTTGGACAATACTGCGACACGTAGGTGATCTCGCGAGCTTTTTCTGCCAAACGACTGGCATGACGATAGATGATAGAATCGCCAACGAAGCCTCCGTCAACCAGCACGAGATTGTTGTCGTCGCCAAACTTGTGGCTGCGGTAGGCATGGCCCTGGCGGTCGGCTGACAAAATACGTTTTTGCTCGGCGATAAGATGTGTAGCGAGCCCAACATCTTTGATCTTTATCATGTAGTCAATGTTGGAGAAACTAGCTGGGTAGAGGTTTGTGCCGCCGAAACTGTAGACGATGTCGTCAACGACGAGCCATTTGCTATGCGTGCGGCTCGTGAGGACGGTTGTTGCGTGGTTGCCAAGCCAGTGAAACGATCCGCCGCTCGCGATGATACGTCGTTTGAGGCGCGTCAGTGGCCTAAAATGAGCTTTAACACCGACACCGGGCCGATAATCGATCGCGCGTTCCATGTAACTAAAGGTGTCGCCGACTACTTGGACGTGAACACCACGCCGTGCGGCGTCGCAGATGGCGCAAAACAACTCCTCGGTAGAGGGGTCGTCGTAGATAATCATCGTCAGCAAATACACCGACGTGTGAGCCCGCCGGATAGTTTTTACCGCGTCACGAAGGTAGGCCTCGGGAAGCAGTAGTTTTGGCCGATGAAACATAGCCATATTATAGCTGAAAATGGTACAATAAACCCGAAATAGTAGAGGACAAGGAGGAAAACATGGCTGATTTTAACAAAGTTGTTTCACCTGGCAACGTTGACGACGGGACATTTAACATGGTTGTCGAGATTCCGGAAGGTTCGTCGCACAAGATCGAGTGGGACCGTGACAAGGCCTTTTTCAAACTAGACCGAGTCGAACCAAAAATCTTTGCCAAACCAACGAACTACGGGTTCATACCACAAACGCTTGACGAGGACGGCGACGAACTCGATGTGTTGCTCGTGACCGACGAGCCGCTATGGACCGGTGTGGTGGTTGAAGCGCGAGCGATCGGAGTGATGGTGTTTTCTGACGACGGTGAAGTTGACGACAAAATCATCGCCGTGCCGGTTGACGACCGCCATAACGGCAATGCCTACCAGACGATCGAAGACCTGCCGGCACAACTCATAAAACAGATCGAGTTTCATTTTAACAACTACAAAGCCCTTAAAAAACCCGGCTCAACCAAAGTCGACCATTTTGGCGACGTCGAGGAAGCCAAAACAATCATCAAAAAATCGATTGAACGCTGGTCGACTCGCTAAGTACTACGTAGCGCACTGTCCTCTCGTGCAGCTCGGTTGAGCTGAGCGCGGATTTTGTTGCGGGCGTGCGACGTTGCGGCCGTGTCGAGCCACTGGCGTTTTGGTTTGGCGGTCTTTTTAACGATCACTTCGACGCGGTCGCCGTCCTGTAGTTTGTAGTCAAACGCTTCCATCTTGCCGTTGACTAAAAACCCGGCAGCCGACGCACCGATGTCGCCATGCACACGGTAAGCAAAGTCGAGCGGATACGACCCGACCGGCAGATCGTAAATATCTCCGCGCGGTGTGAAAACGAAGATCCGGTCGCCAAACAGGTCGATTTTTAGCAAATCGAGATCGATGGCGTTGCCTTTGGCGAGCTCCGAGGCGGCTTCGTGAAGATCGATCATCCAGGCAAGGTCAGCAGGCATTTCCGCGATCTGACCTTTGCGGTAAGCGTCGGTCATTTTTTGTTCGTTGTAGTGAAAATGCGCCGCCAACCCACGCTCGGCATAGTCATGCATTTGTTCAGTGCGAATCTGAAACTCAACATGTTGCCCGTCGGGTGTTACCACCGTGGTGTGCAGACTTTGGTAACCGTTTCGTTTTGGCCGCGCAATATAATCTTTGATGCGGTTAACCATAGGTTCGTACAGCGTATGCAGCACGTTGAGCACCAAATAACACGAGTCGATGTCATCAACGATAATCCGCAGCGCGATCAGGTCATAAATGTCGTCAATACTGTCAACCTTTTGCAGTTTTTTGTACAGGCTGTAGACGCTTTTGTTGCGACCGTCCATGTGGTGCGCAATACGCTCGCGCCGCAGCGCCTCGTCGACGGTACGCCGCACTTTTTTCAGTCGTCTTTCGCTTTTCCCGATACGGTTTTTTAGCTCTTGTTTGAGCGAGTTGTAGGTTGCTGGATCGAGGTAAGAAAACGCCAGCTCCTCTAGTTGTACGCGGACGCGGCCCATGTTTAGCCGGTCGGCCAGCGGGGCAAAAATCTCGATAGTTTCACGCGATATTTTCTGCTGTTTGTCGGCTGGCATATAGCGCAGTGTTTGCATGTTATGTAACCGGTCGGCCAGCTTGATAATCACCACGCGCACATCCTCGCCAACTGCGATCAGTAGTTTTGTCAAATTGTCTTTCGTACTCGGTAAGTAACTGGAAATATCGCGCATACCGGAACGAGCTTTGCCAATTTTGCTCACGCCGTCGACCAAAAACGCGACGTCGCGGCCAAAAAACGACTCAATATCGCTCGCCGACACGCCGGTATCTTCGATTGTGTCGTGCAAAACACCAGCCAGGACGCTGTCAATATCCATCCCCCACTCAACAAGCGTCAGCGCTACAGACAACGGGTGGGTAATATATGCCTCGCCGCTACGCCGTTTTTGACCGGCGTGTTTTTCGGTTGCAAAATCAATCGCTGCGGCGAGTTCAGCAAGCTGCACATCGTCGTAGAGCGGTTCGGCTGCACGTAAAAGGTCGCGTTTTTTCACAAATACTATTATACCGCGGTGCTTTGGTGGTATAATGCAAAGTAAGATGTTTATGCTAACGTAACAGGGAGGGAATATGAAAAAAATAGCCATCAACGGGTTCGGAAGGATCGGACGCAACGCTTTTAAGGTCGCTTTTGAACGCCAGGACGTCCAGGTTGTCGCCATCAACGACCTCACTGACAACAAAACGTTGGCTCATTTGCTCAAATACGATTCGAACTACGGAGAATATGCGTACAACGTGAGCTATGACGACCAGGCGATTATCGTCGACGGCCAGCGTATCACGACCTTTGCCGAAAAAGACCCATCACAGCTGCCCTGGGGTGATCTCGGAGTTGATGTTGTCATAGAATCAACCGGCTTTTTCGTCGACCCAGCCAAAGCGCGGGCGCATATTGACCCGGCTGGTGCAAAAAAAGTGGTGATCTCGGCTCCAGCCAAGGGTGAGGGAGCGGACACGATCGTTCTCGGTGTCAACGATGACAAAGTTGAACAGGGGACATCTGAGGTAATCAGCAACGCGTCATGCACCACAAACTGTATTGCTCCGGTTATGAAAGTTCTCGAGGATACTTTTGGTGTCGACAAGGCCATGATGACAACCGTTCACAGCTACACCGCGAGCCAGCGGTTACAGGATGCGCCAGCCAAAGATCTGCGCGAGGCTCGTGCGGCAGCTGAAAACATCGTCCCGACAACCACAGGCGCGTCGATCGCTACGACCCTCGTTCTACCGAGCTTAACCGATCGTTTCGGCGGGTTGTCGGTGCGCGTACCAACCCCTGTTGTTAGCCTGAGCGACATCACCTTTGTCGCAAAACGCGAGGTGACTGTCGAAGAAGTCCAAAACGCGTTCCGCGAAGCTGCCCAACAGCCGTTTTACCAGGGTATTCTCGACGTCAGCGAGGGAGAGCTCGTGTCGAGCGACTTCCGCGGCAACTCGCACTCAGCTATCGTTGACCTACCGCTCGTTGCGGTCACCGCGGGCAATCTCGTAAAAGTTGTTGCATGGTATGACAACGAATGGGGCTACAGCAACCGTCTGGTTGAGCTGTCGGTCGATATCGCTAGATCTCTCGGAGAATAACACGCCATGAAGGTATTTCTTGGCTCAGACCATAACGGCTACCACCTGAAAGAAAAAGTCTTTGCGTACCTGTCGAAGCGCGGCCACGACGTGGAAGATGTCGGCGACACCGAGCTTGACCCCAACGATGATTTTCCAGAGTTTGCGGCCAGCGCAAGTATCAAAGTACTTGGCGAGGACGGGGCTCGGGCGGTGCTGATCTGCGGCAGCGGTCAAGGTATGGCCATGGCTGCCAACCGGTTCAACGGCATACGAGCGGCGGTTGTTGCCGATGTTCGCGACGCCAAAACCGTCCGCAACGACAACGACAGCAACGTTCTCTGTCTGCCCGGCCGGGTGCTCGACGACGATCTTGTGTGGCAAGATATTGTTGATACGTGGTTAACAACGCCGTTTGCCGGCGCTGCGCGCTACGTCCGCCGCAACAAACAACTTGATGAACTAAGTTAAAGAAAGGGAGTTTTATGGCCAAAAAACAAACGTTACGCAAAAAATACCGCGAGCTGACACTCCACGGGCTACTTGGATCGCTCTCGTACTGGGGGTCGATGGCACGGCTGTTGCTAGTAGGCATACTGGTGATGGTGGCGTTTTTTCTCAATATTACAGCGATCGACAGCAGTTCGTTCGTTAACCACGAAGTACTAGTGCTACTCTATAGTTTCGCGCTCTTGCTCGTGCTTGATACCGGCTATGTCATGACAGCGCGCGGTCTGCCGCTACGCCCGCGTGCCGATCGTTGGATTTTACTGGGCGCTGATCTGGTGGTGGCGAGCTTCTTTGTGATCCCGAGTTTTTTCTATGTCAGCGACAGCTACGGTATGACACTGCGAATAATCAGCCCGGCGATTGTTTTAGCGATCTTGACTATTCGTTTGCTTGTCGGGCTACTGTTCAAGCGAGGAAAATAACATGAGTAGTATTTGTCCTGCCGTCATGGCGACGACCGACGACCCGCACGAGTTTCGCGAGATCATGGAAAAAGTCGGCACGTATGCCACGCGTGTCCAGATAGACCTCATGGACGGCGACTTTGCTCCGCACCACAATATCTCACCAGATGCTATTTGGTGGCCGGAGGGAGTGGCGGCGGATGTTCATTTGATGTATCGGTATCCGGAGACTGTGATTGACGCACTGATAGCGCTGAGGCCAAACCTGATCATCGTTCATGCGGAAGCGTCAGGCGACCTCATGAACGTACTTCGCCGGGTCAAAGAAGCAGATATTAAAAATGGCATGGCGTTTTTGCGCACGACCGATGTCTATGATCACCGAGATTTGGTTGAACAAGTCGACCACGTAATGCTGTTTGGCGGCGAGTTGGGGGGCGATGGCCACGGTGAACTTGGCTCGCTCGAGGGTCAGGCGACTGCGGTTCGAGCTATCAAACCAGGGGTTGAACTAGGTTGGGACGGCGGCGCAAACAGCAGCAATGTCGAGCGAATTCGTGACGCTGGAGTAGATGTTATCGTTGTTGGGGCGGCGCTGCGCCGTGCCGAGGATCCAGCCGCTGAGTATGAGCGGTTGCAATATCTCGCTGGCCGTCACTAAGATCATAGCCTAAAATACCATTATAGCAAATTAGCTGCAAAAAGTCAAGTTTTTGCATAAGTGTTTTGTGGTAAAATAGACCGTATATGGGTGGAACGATGTCTCTCGGACAGATAGAACGCATGGCAAATACACTGCGTCAAGATGTGATTCGTGCACTGGTGGCAGCGGGGTCTGGTCATAGTGCCGGGCCGCTTGGACTGGCTGATGTGTTTGCGGCGTTGTATTTTTCCGTTATAAAACACGATCCGCAGCGACCAAACTGGCGAGAACGCGACCGTGTTGTGGTGAGTAACGGACATATTGCGCCGGTGCTCTACGCAGCGCTGGCTCGCAGCGGGTACTTCCCGGTCGAGGAGCTAACGACACTGCGTCAGTTTGGCGCGCGGCTACAGGGGCATCCCGAGCGTACTAAGCTGCCAGGGGTCGAAACGACAAGTGGACCGCTTGGCTGCGGATTGAGCCAGGGTGCTGGTATGGCATATAGCCTGCAGTATCTTGACGGCGATCCTAAGCAGTGGATCTACGTCGTGCTCGGTGATGGCGAGCTCAACGAGGGAAATAACTGGGAAGCGGCGATGTTCGCGAGCAAATACAAACTACATCGGCTGGTAGCGCTTGTCGACCGTAACAATATCCAGATTGACGGCGCAACTGAGGACGTCATGCCGCTCGAAGACCTGCGTGCCAAATGGGAAAGTTTTGGCTGGCACGTGCAGGAGATCGACGGCAACAATGTTGAAAGTATCGTTGACGCCTACATGATGGCGCGCGCGGTGACGAGCAAACCGAGTGTTATTTTGGCGCACACCGTGCCAGGTCGGGGGGTGGATTTTATGGAATACGACTACAAATGGCACGGGCGGCCGCCCACAACCGAACAGGCAAAACAAGCCCTGATAAAACTGCGGACGCTAGCCGGGAGGATCGATGCCGCTGCGTAAACCCCGAAACAAACCCGCGGTGACACACCGTTTTCAGCCGATGTATTTAAGCCGCGATATCGGAAAAGCGACGATTGTTCGGGAGACTATGCGCGCTGGGTTCGGCAAGGGTCTGAAAAAAGCCGGTCAAGCCGATGACGCGGTAGTAGCGTTGGTAGGTGATCTGACTGAGTCAGTGTGTATGACCGAGTTCAAAGAAGCGTTCGCTCACCGTTTTATAAATGTCGGTGTCACCGAGCAGAACCTTGTGACGGTGGCGGCTGGGCTAGCGGCGACGGGCAAGAAACCATTTGCGGCGAGCTATGCGGCGTTTAGTCCTGGTCGGAACTGGGAGCAGATCCGTACTACGATTTGTCTGAACGAACAGCCCGTGGTGGTTGTCGGGTCGCACGCCGGACTCAGCGTTGGTCCAGATGGGGCGACGCACCAAATGCTAGAAGATATTGCACTGATGCGCATTCTTCCGCACATGACCGTTGTGGCGCCGGCCGACAGTATCGAGGCGGAAAAAGCCACGCAGGCGCTGGCCGAGCTGAACACGCCGTCATATATTCGCCTGGCGCGTGAGTCAACACCAGTATTTACGACGTATGTTACGCCGTTTGAAATCGGCAAAGCGTATGTACTGCGGCCAGGAACGGACGTAACGCTGCTCGCCACTGGCACGATGACCTACCAATGTCTGGTGGCGGCCGATATTGTTGCGAGTCAAGGTGTTGCGGTTGAGGTGGTGCATGTGCCAACGATCAAGCCTCTGGACGCGCCAACTATCGTCAAAAGCGCTAAAAAAACCGGCCGAGTGGTGACGGTTGAAGAGGGTCAGATTGCTGCCGGGTTTGGTTCGGCGGTCGCTGAGCTGTTGGCTGAGGCGCTGCCGGTGCCGGTGAAACGACTTGGTGTTCGTGACTGTTTTGGCGAGAGCGGTTCGACGGAGCAGTTATGGAAACATCATCGGCTCGATGTCGAAAGTATCGCTGCCAGCGTGAAGGCGTGGGCGGCGTGATACAATAAACATAAACGGAAAGAGGTTTACTATGTCACTAGGGATTCGGCAGATTCGGGACAATTGTACGCGGGCACGACACCTGATGCAACGTAGCCGGCAGCAAGGGTTTGCGGTCGGGGCGTTCAATATCGACAACCAGGAAACGCTGGTGGCAATCGCCCGGGCAGCGCAGGCAAAAAATGCGCCAGTGCTGGTCGAGGTGAGCGACGGCGAAGTCAAGGCGCTCGGGCTGGACAATGTCCGCGACATGGTTGACAACTACCGTGACGAGTATGGTATAGAAATGTATCTCAACCTTGACCATGCTCCGACGGTCGAGGACTGCAAACGAGCGATCGACGCCGGGTACGAGTTTGTGCACATTGATGTGTCGCAAGCGCAACACGACGCGAGCGAAGAGGAGATTATTAAACAGACGCGGCAGGTGGTAGAATATGCGGCGTTTACGGGGGCGCTAGTTGAGTCGGAGCCGCATTATTTTGCGGGTAGTTCGAACGTGCACGAAGAAACGATCGACTACGAAGCGATCAAGCAGACGTTTAGCACGCCCGAGGGTGCGCGAGCTTTTGTTGAAGCGACTGGCGTGGATACGTTTGCGGCCGCGGTGGGAAACCTGCACGGCAAATACCCAGTGCCAAAACAACTTGACCTTGACTTGCTGCGCAGTATTCGCGAGGCGATTGACTGCCAGATCAGTCTTCACGGGGGGTCAGGAACACCACTGCATTATTTTGAAGAAGCGGCGCGGATTGGAGTAAGTAAGATTAACATCAACAGCGACATGCGTTATGCCTACCGAACTGCTCTTGAGGCGGCGCTGCAAGAAAACCCAGACGAGTTTGCTGTCGTGAAGCTGATGGATAAGGTGAAACAAGCTGTGCAAGCGGTGGTAGAAGAAAAAATCGACGCCTTTGGTAGCGCAGGAAAGGCTGTGCGATGAGCCGCGGACCGAGCGTGCTATGTGTTGGTAAAGCGACGCAGGATGTGTTTTTGCGTGACGATGAATTTGACCCGCACTGCGAGGGAAGTGTGTGCTATACACACCTGCCGCTCGGAGCAAAACTCGACGTGTCTGAGCTGTCTGTGAGCACGGGCGGTAACGCGACGAATGTCGCGGTGACGCTAGCTCGCCAGGATATTGCGACCAAATACCTCTGGGCGCTCGGCACAGACGCCATGTCGGAAGCATGCTTGCGCGTGCTTGACGACGAGGGTGTTGATACATCTGGAGTTGTGCAGGACGAGCGGTTTAAGGTCGGGTATTCGGCAGTGCTGGTGGCGGTGGAAAATGGCGAGCGAACGATTTTGAACTTCAAAGGCGTGTCACCGCAAGCGGCTGATATTGAGCGCATGTTGCGTTTGCAAGAACCAGTTGACTGGGTGTACCCGTCGTCAGTGGGTTCGCTCGATGTGCTGGAAAAAGTCGTTGCCTGGGCTGAAAAACACGGTGCGAAAGTTATGTTGAACCCGTCGGGAACAGAGCTAAGCGACAGCCAGCGGCTAAAGGCTTTGCTCGCGCATGTGGAGGTACTATGTATGAATAAAGAAGAAATGCAACAGCTCGTCGAGGGGTCCACGACCGAGGAGCTTGTTCGTCACGCTTTGCATTTTTGTCCGGTTGTTGTCGTGACCGACGGACGCGAGGGAGCGGTTGCTTCAGACGGTATAACTATTGTTAGCTCAGGGTTATATGACCAGGCAAAACCGGTTGAGCGAACCGGTGCAGGAGACGCGTTTGCTTCTGGGTTTTTGAGTCAGTGGATTGTCGGCAAGAGTTTACGGGAGTCGCTGGTGTTTGCGAGCGCAAACAGTTCAAGTGTGGTCTTGCAGCCGGGCGCGAAGGCGGGGATTTTGCAGCGCGGCGTGGTACTGCATGACATGCCGATCCAGGAGCGGCCGCTCGCATGAAACATCTCAACGATATTCTTGGCGCACAACCGGACGTTTTTTCGCGTATGATTCACCGGCTTGAATCGGCGAGCGGTGAACACGGTCATGATATTCGCTTACAGCAAGAAGTTCAGGCCAAGGCCCGCGAAGCAACAGTGTCGCTTGGGTTGTCGCCAGATGGTGGCTCGCAGCGCGAGTTGTTTCGGGCGCTGATGGTACGAGTGTCGCATGACAACAGGCGGTTAGCGAGCAGTATTGGCGGTCGAAACCCGGACGATGCGTTTGATATGACGCCGCGTATTTTGTCGGCGGTTGCTGCGCTTAATACACCCAAACACAGCTGGCTTTTGATCGAGGAGGCACAGCGGCGATTACTTGCGGCGGCGCCGCCGCTTCGTCTCATGAAACATGTCGACGCTGCGACCGTCGAGGAACTTTATGGGCGTCTGCCACTGGAAGAGATCATGGCGGTCGTGCGGCTCAGCGAGTCGAAGGCATGGCTGCACGCCTACAACAAGCAACTGGAACAGCTCAAGCCAGGAGATTTTACCGACCGAGATATCGTTTGTCTGGCGCTTGACGCGAAACGTTACGACTGGTTGTCTATGAGCGACTGGCGAGCGGTAACGCATAACAAAGAATTTGGTGTCATAGCGGTGACGCCGCGCCGCGAAGTAGTCAAAGGATATACCATAATAACGCTAGCGCTGCTGCTTCACTATCTCAACGAAATTCGTTTATACAGCGCTCACCTGCGGTTACGCCAAGACGACTCGCGGTTTGGAGTGGTGGTATATGACACAATTGCGCGCGACATGGAGCAGCGGCTAACGATCGCCGGTGCTGAGCTGCACTGGCGGGTAGTGCAGCGCTACGTTGGACAAGCAACCGAGACCGATACGACGATGCACCTACCGCACCTGCAAGCCAAAGATGTCGAATGGCGCCAGGCGGAACATTTGCTCATGGCAATAGACCCGGCTGTGGCGTTTTGGGATGGCCTAGAATATGTCGGAACGGTTCAGGACGGTGTAACGGTGTCGTTTAATGTAGTTGACGCGGTGCTCAACTACGTTCATGAGCGCTCGTCCGATAAAGCGCTGTCGTATCATTTGCGAGACAGTTTGTGGAACGAGCTGTTTGCGCGCTATATGGACGAACAAACTTTGCGCCGGCAAGTGTTGCTGCAAATCGGTGCTGGCTAAACTGACGGCTCAAACCCGGTATTGACGAGCCGAACCGCTTCGTCAACATCGTCAGTAATAACGTACAGTTTTTCGTCGCCTTTAGACACATAACCGTGCGCCAGAAGGTGTTGGCGGAAAAATTCGTCGAGCGGTTTCCAGTAGGCGCTGCCGAACAGGACAATCCTGAGGCCGGGCATTTTTTTGGTTTGAATAAGCGTCAGGACTTCGGTGAACTCGTCGAGCGTGCCAAACCCGCCAGGAAAGTAGATATAGGCGTGCGAGTAAAATGTCATAGTGACTTTGCGTGTGAAAAAATAGTGAAAGGTAAAGCTGTGTGTTGTGTAGGGGTTGAGGTGTTGTTCGTGCGGCAGGCCGATATTGAAACCAACCGATACGCCGCCGGCTTCAAAAGCACCGCGGTTGCTGGCTTGCATGATTCCGCCGCCGCCGCCAGACACGATAGCATAGTTATCTTTGGCGAGCTTGTAGGAGAGTTCGTAGGCCGCTTCACGGTACCGCTGGTTGGCAGGAATATCTCGTGCTGAGCCAAAAAAAGTGACGCGTTTTGGATAACGATCGAGGACAGTGAGCGCTTGTTTGAACTCATCGTCGCTGGCAAGGAGACGTCGTTTGGCATGGAACCGGCGCAGTCCCATGCTGCGCGACGGAGTCCAAGCGGCTCGGCGCCGGGTTGGTCGTTTGTGTGTTGGCATGAAAATATTGTAGCACGACTTGCTTATGCTAGCGCAACCTGCCATACTTAGAAGAGATACTATGCAAAACGAAACAACACCGTTACCACCTCAGCCAACGTCGCCGGTCCCGCCGCAGCCGTTGCCACCCGCGCCGACTGCCGCATCGTACAGCGCTCCGGGGCAGTCACCGACTGTGCCAGTGACAGTAGCTACACCGCCGCCGACCTCGCAACCGCCGGCTCCGCCAGCGACGGCGCAGCCACCAGAGACTCACTGGGATGAGCTCAAAGCAACGCCGGCTGGTGTGGATGAAACATTGCAGGCGGCAATCACGAAAGCGGTCACGCCAGAAGCGCCTCCGCCGCCCAAAAAACGTTACGTCAAAGAGTGGGCGATCTTTGCCGCAGTAGTAGTACTAGCGAGTGCGGCGATACTGTGGGCGGTGTTGTCGGCTAGTGCTAACCTTGACCAAGCAACCGACGCAACGGCTACGTATAGCTCGCTACAAACTCCACCATACGACGGTAAGATCGTGACGTCGGGCAACGGTGCGTTTTCGGTGCGTATTCCGGCTGGTTCAGAGATTGTGTCCGACACGCGAGCTGACGCACTGACATTTACGAAGCTTCGCGAAGAACCGGGCAAAGACGTGGCGGTCGCGTACGTTGACAAACTAGGCGGCGGGACCAGGCAGCTTCTAACAGTGACCACTAAACCAAAAGTTGACTTTAGTTTTGAACTCGAAGCACTAACCCCTGACAAGCCGTTTTATGCTGACGGCGTGCAATGTTTGCGTTACGTGAAAGAATATAAAAAATCCGAAGCACTGGCTGGCGGCGAGGCCGAGGGCGGCGAGAAAAACTACGTCTACGTGTTTAACCACGGTGAAAACCGGACGATCGTGAACTATTTTATTCAGCGTGACGCCGAGGACAAACACGAGCTAGTCGAAAAAATGGCTCTGACGTTGCGGTTTCGCGACAACCGTTAGTTGATTTGTCCCGAGCTGTTTTATACTGGATACATGACGAGGTTTGAGCTACACAGTGACTACCAACCGACCGGCGACCAGCCGGCGGCGATTGCTGAGCTGGCGGCACGGCTGCAACACGGCGAAAAAGAACAAACGTTGCTCGGCGTGACAGGTTCGGGGAAAACGTTTACGATGGCAAATATCGTTGCTCAGCGGCACGCGCCGACGCTAGTGCTCGCACACAACAAAACCCTCGCCGCTCAGTTGTTTTCCGAGTTTAAGGCGTTTTTCCCAGACAACGAAGTGCATTATTTTGTGAGTTATTTTGACTATTATCAGCCGGAGGCTTATATCGCTTCGAGCGACACGTATATCGAAAAAGACAGCGCGATCAACGAAGAAATCGACCGGCTGCGCCACGCCGCGACTGACGCGTTGCTGACTCGGCGCGATACTATTATTGTGGCGAGCGTTAGTTGTATTTATGGTATCGGCTCACCAGACGATTACTCGGCGATGTCGATTCATCTCAAAAAAGGTGAGCGCCGACAGCGCGATAAACTGCTGCGGCATCTTACCGATATTCAGTATCATCGAAACGATATTGACCTCAGCCGGGGTAATTTTCGGGTGCGCGGCGATGTGGTCGATATTGTGCCGGCGGCGGGTGAGTCGGCGGTGCGCGTTGAGTTTTTTGGCGACGAGATCGAACGTCTGTCACGGATCGATACGTTGACGGGCGAAGTTTTGTCCGAGCCGGCGGAGTGTATGATCTTTCCAGGCAGCCACTTTGTGACCCCAGAGGAAAAACTCAAAGGTGCGCTCGGGCAGATTCGTGAAGAGCTCGACGGGCGGCTGGAATATTTTCGCCAACACGGAAAACTACTGGAGGCGCAGCGGTTGCAGCAACGCACCAAATTTGACCTGGAAATGCTCGAAGAAACCGGGTTTGTGAAAGGTATCGAAAACTATAGCCGGTATTTGACCAACCGAGAACCGGGCGAACAACCGATGACGTTGTTAGACTATTTTCCCGATGATTTTCTGCTGTTTATCGACGAGAGCCATATGACGATTCCGCAGGTGCGCGGCATGTACAACGGCGACCGGGCGCGCAAAGAAGTGTTGGTTGACTATGGGTTTCGGCTGCCGAGTGCGCTTGACAACCGGCCGTTGCGGTTTGAGGAGTTTGCAAAACATATCAACCAAGTTGTCTATGTTTCGGCAACGCCAGCCGAGTACGAATTGTCGCGGTCGCCGAAACCGACGGAGCAGATTATTCGCCCGACTGGCCTGACTGATCCGGCGATAGACGTTCGGCCGATTGACGGACAGATCGATGATTTGATTGCCGAGATTCGCGAGCGCATCGACAAAAGCCAGCGCGTGCTCGTGACGACTTTGACCAAACGTATGGCCGAGGATTTGTCGACATATCTCCAGGAGCTGGACATCAAAACTGCTTATATCCACAGCGACGTTGACACGTTGGAACGCAGTGATATTTTGAAAGATTTGCGGATGGGTGTGTACGATGTGTTGGTTGGTATTAATCTGTTGCGCGAAGGGCTCGACTTGCCTGAGGTGTCACTCGTGGCGATCATGGACGCAGACAAAGAAGGGTTTTTGCGGTCAACTAGCGCGCTCGTGCAGACGATCGGCCGGGCGGCACGCCACGTTGACGGGACAGTGCTGATGTACGCTGACACAGTGACTGCGAGTATGCGGGCGGCGATTGACGAAACAGATCGCCGTCGTCGTATCCAAGAGGCGTATAACTCTGAGCACGGTATCGTACCGACGAGCGTCGCCAAGGCGGTTGACGAGGGACTCAGAGCGATTATTCCAAAGAAAGAAACGGCGCCGAAACTCGATATCAAAAAGATTCCAAAAGACGAGTACCCGAGTCTGATTCGCGACTTGACTGCTCAGATGGAACTGCATAGCGCCAACCTTGAGTTTGAACAAGCGGCTGAGCTGCGAGATACTATTGCCGAGCTAAAACAACGCCAGTAGTGTGCGTGTAGTGGTATACTAGTTGGTATATGGCCACAACGATCTCTCTTGATGATGTGAAAAAACTGGCGGCTTTGTCGGCGCTCCACGTGAGCGACGAAGAAGCTGAAGCACTGCGAACGCAACTCGAAGATATTCTCAGGTTTGTCGGGCAATTGTCAGAAGTCGACACAAACGGCGTCGAACCGACGTATCAAGTCACTGGGCTCGACAACGTGTGGCGCGACGACAAAGTGATCGACTACTACTTAGACCGCGACGCGTTGTTAAAAAATGCCCCTGACCAACAGGACGGGCAAATAAAAGTAAAGCGAGTGCTCGCATGACCATAAAAGATGTTATGCTGCGCTACGCAAGCGGCGCGAGCGTCAAACAGGTTGTTAGCGAAGCGATCGAACGAGCCCGCGCCGATACGACCCACGCGATTCTTGAAATCACCCACGAACGAGCCTTGCATAGGGCGGTTGAGCTTGACACTCGCCTGGAGCAGGGTGAAGATATTGGCCGGTTAGCAGGCGTACCGTTTTTGGTTAAAGACAATATTTTGACATTTGGCAGCCGAACGACTGCGAGCTCAAAAATGCTTGAAAACTTTGAAGCGCCATATCAGGCAACGGTGATCGAAAAACTAGAAGCCGAAGGTGCGGTATGTATCGGGAAGACAAATCTTGACTCGTTCGCACACGGCGGCAGCACAGAAAATTCATATTTTGGCGCTACAGTAAATGCACACGACGCCTCGAGAGTTGCCGGCGGTAGCTCGGGCGGATCTGCGGCGGCGGTGGCAGCCGGAATCGTCCCGTTTGCGCTCGGTACGGACACTGGCGGGTCAATACGCCAGCCTGCGAGCTACAACGGTGTGGTTGGGCTGAAACCAACTTATGGATCGGTCAGCCGTTATGGTGTCGTGGCAATGGCGAGCAGTACCGACGTAGTTGGGCCAATCGCAACGACAGCAGCTGACGCCCGGCTCGTGTTTGATTGTATACGGGGTGTTGATGACCGTGACAGTACAACGGTCGAGATCGCGCCGCTCGCAACGCCTAAAACACCATTAAAAATCGGCGTGATTCAAGAAGGGCTTGGCGACGGGATCGACGAGTCAGTTCGCAAGAGCGTACAGCACACGATCGATCGCTTGCGCCAAGCTGGACATACCGTTGAAACTGTGAGCGTACCGTCGTCCAAATACGCACTGGCGGTGTACTATGTGGTAGTACCGGCTGAGCTGACATCAAATCTCGGCAGGTACGACGGTATCAAATTTGGCTCGCACGAAGACGGCGACGACCTCATGAGTGTCTATGCGAACAGCCGCAGCGCCGGATTTATGGATGAAAACAAACGCCGGATTCTCATAGGCAACTATGTGTTGTCGAGCGGTTACTACGACGCATACTACCAAAAAGCGCAGACGGTACGAACGGTGATTATTGACGACTACAAAAAAGCCTTCAAAGACGTTGACGTATTGTTGTCGCCAACTGCGCCGGCACCAGCTTTTAAACTTGGCGCGAACACAGCCGATCCGCTCGAGATGTATATGGCGGACATATTGACCGTACCGGCCAGTTTAGCAGGATTGCCCGCGGTGAGCGTGCCGACGGGTGTTACGAGCGACGGACTACCCGTTGGGGTACAGTTCACTGGACCGGCCGGTCGGGACGGTGTTGTGCTAACCGCCGCAGAAGTATGGGAGGGGGTACAACGTGCTTGAGGGTGATATGACAACCATATTGTTTTTGCTTGGAATTTTGATCGTTGGAGTGCTGCTGATTGTCGTGATCGTGATCACGCGAAAAGCCCCGAAAGGTATCGACCGCGAGCAGTTTCAAAATGACTGGCTACAGATCGAAAATGCAGTGACTGACGACAGCGGCTCGCAGCAGTTGGCGATTTTGAATGCCGACAAGCTGCTCGACAAGGCGCTAAAACAGTTGCGTTACCAAGGGAACACTATGGGCGAACGTATGACCGCAGCCAGCCGGGTATTTACTAAACGCGAGGCAGTTTGGGCGGCGCACAAACTGCGAAACAAAATAGCCCACGAAGATACTGTCAAACTTAGCCAACAACTTACGCGACGTGCTCTAAAAAGCTTCAAACAGGCCTTAAAAGATGTGGGAGCGCTCTAGCATGGCCAAAACATACACTCCAACTATTGGTATAGAATGCCACGTTCAGCTCAACACGCGAACAAAGTTGTTTAGCGGTGCTGACAACGACGCGCGCGAGGCAGCGCCGAACACAAAAGTAAGTCCTATTTGTTTTGGGTTGCCAGGGACATTGCCCGTTCTCAACAAACATGCTGTCACACTAGCGATCCGCGCTGGTCTGGCGCTTGGCAGTAGTATACAACCCTACAGCTACTTTGAGCGTAAGCATTATTTTTATCCAGATCTACCGAAAGGGTACCAGATTACTCAGCTAGCGCGGCCGACTATTGGCGCGGGAGTTGTGACGATACACCTCGACGATGGGACGCAAAAACCCGTGCGGGTTCATCACGCACATATCGAAGAAGACGCTGGAAAACTCACTCACCCGACGGGTGCTGACTATAGTCTCGTCGACCTGAACCGTGCAGGCACGCCGCTCATCGAGATTGTTTCCGAACCAGATATGCACTCGGCAGCAGAGGCCAAAGCGTATGCGCAGGAACTATATTTGCTCATGACCTACGCTGGTGTGACGAACGGC
This sequence comes from Acidobacteriota bacterium, assembly GCA_050258575.1. Lineage (GTDB taxonomy): Bacteria > Patescibacteriota > Saccharimonadia > Saccharimonadales > Saccharimonadaceae > JAPUDS01. Next base: position 11,124 of record JBLMYZ010000011.1, on the reverse strand, counting down.
GACTTGTACTACGGTAATATGCGTTTTGATGTCAACGTTTCAGTCGCTGCAGAAGGCGAGCCGCTCGGTACGCGGACAGAAACCAAAAACTTGAACTCGTTTAAAGCTGTTGAGCGTGCAGTGGAGTTTGAGGTGTCGCGGCAAACGAAACTACTAGAAAAAGGCGAACGCGTTGTCCAGGAAACCCGCGGCTGGAACGAGGACAAGCAACAAACATTTAGTCAGCGGAGCAAAGAGGACGCCCACGATTATCGTTATTTTCCCGACGCCGACTTACCGCCGATCCGTCTAACCGAGGACGACGTCGAGGCGGTGCGGTGCGAGCTGCCGAAGTTGCCAGACGAGTACCGGCGGGTATTTTACGAAATGAAACTGGACGCGTCGGTGGTTAGTGCGCTATTGAACGCGCGAACCAGCGCCGATCTAGTGCTTGCAGTACGTGAAAATGCTGGCGTCGCAGCAGCTACAAGAGTTGCTCACTGGCTGTCTAGCGTCCTGCGAGCTGCCGACAGTTCACTCGACACATCGCGGCTTGACGTTTTGCGACTAACCGAACTGTCAGCCATGACCGGGGACAACGAACTTAGTTCGACTGCGGCAAAAGACGTCTTTATGGAGTTGCTTGTTTCGACGGAGTCACCGCGTGCCATAGCTGAGGCAAAAAATCTGCTGCAGGTCAGTGACGAGAGCGCGATTGGCGCGATCGTGGACGAAGTACTTGCTGACCCAGCGAACGCCAAGGCGATGGCTGATATTCAGGCGGGAAACGAGCGTGTAGTTGGGTTTTTGGTTGGACAAATTATGAAAAAGTCAAGCGGCAAAGCTAACCCGGCGTTAGCGCAAAAGCTGCTCAGAGAAAGGATGGGTTTATGAGAACGCCAACAAAAGCAATTATCACCGATGCAGGGTACGCCAGTCGGTATTTGCCGATTGCAAAAACGATCCCTAAAGCCATGTTGCCGCTTGGTAACCGGCCAATTATCCAACTAGCCGTCGAAGAGTGTGTTGACGCAGGTATAAAAGAGATTATTATCGTGGCCACGCCTGAAGGAAAACCGATCTACGAAGACTATTTTAACAACGCAGTCAATCATATTCGCAAACAGCTCGTCGCGCAGGGCAAAGACGAGCGGTACGACGCGGTGCGCCACGTTCTGGATTTTCCGAAAATTCGCGTGATTGTTCAAGATCCAGCGCTACCATATGGCAATGGCTCGCCGATCGTCAGTGCGCGGGACTATATTGCTGATGACGAGGCGTTTATTGTGATGTACAGCGATGACGTAGTGTTTGGCAGCTCAGACGTCAAGACTATGATGAGTGTTTACGAAAAACATCCGGACGCCAAAGGCGTGATCGTTGGACAGCAAACAGCCAAAGATGAGCTGCACAAATACGGCGTTATCTCGCTCAAAAACGGCGACAGACTCGACAATATTGTCGAAAAACCGACAGCAGGCCAGGAACCGTCGACGCTGGCGTCTTACGGAAGATACCTGCTGACACCAGAAGTGTTTGATTATCTCAAACCGCATAACACCGGGCTCGACGACGAGTTGTGGACGGTAGACGCGATCACTAAAATGGCTGCCAAAGGCGACATCTATGTCGTGACAACCGACGGTCAATGGATGACGACCGGTGACCCAAAAAACTATTTCCTGGCTCATCTTCACTACGTGCTTGACCACGAACAGTACGCCGACGATGTACGAGCAGCCATACAGGCGTTCGACACATCAGCAAAGTAATTCCGTGAAAAATATCACATCCGAGCGGTTCGTGAAGTGATACTATAGATACATAGATCAGAAAGGACACTATCATGGACGCAATGCAAATACTGGTCATCATACTTTCAGCATTTCTCGCACTGTTTCTGTTGCTCGGAATCGTTCTTGTAGTGATGATGATAAAAGTTACCCAGCAGATCAAGCAACTGTCGGTCAAGGCGAACGACGCCGTGTCGAAAGTTGGTGTGATAACGGGCAATGTCGCCAAATTTACGAATCCTGCGGTTATGTTCGATGTTGTAAAGAACACGATCACAAGATTAAAGAACGATAAAACTAAGTAAGGAGGATACATATATGGCTAAAAAAGGTTTTGCACTCGGCGTTCTTATCGGCTCAGCTGTCGGAGCGATCACGGCGCTACTTACAGCACCAAAAAGCGGTAAGGAAACTCGTGAAGATTTGAAGAACAAGGCGAATGACATGAAAGATAAGGCACAAAAAACCGCCGATGATGTTCGCAAAAAAGCTGACAAGCTCAAAGATGAGTCGCTTAAAAAAGCTGATGAAGTGAAAAAAGACGCAAGTACGGTCGTTGACGACTGGAAAGCTCGAGCGGGTCGTGTGCTTGAAACGGCCAAGGACGAGTTCAACAAACAACCGATCGACAGTAAGAAAAAATAGTTTCCCAGCATGAGTGCGGTGCGAAAACAAGCTAAAGGAAGCGGTGGCGAGAGTTCAACTAAAGAACTCTCGTCGCGCCGTGATATGCTCGAAGAGCTGTTCCAGGACTCATATGAACACCGCACCAAAATATATCGGATGAATTTTTTTCGCGGTATCGCTTTTGGGTTCGGGTCGGCGCTGGGTGGAACAGTACTACTCGCTCTTGTGCTATGGATACTCAACCTGTTTGTGGATTTTCCCTACATCGGCACAATGATAAAAGAATTTTTAGAAAAAGCCGTGCAGTAACCACAACGTTTTTTCACCTCAAGGCGTCCATAACGGGCGATTTTGTCGTATAATAGATATATATGAGCGGAGGGAAAACAGAGACAACTACCGAGATTGTTCCGTCGGACTTTGTCCACCTGCATAACCATACGCACCACAGTTTGCTTGACGGTTTAACGAAAGTTGACGAGCTGGTGCAACGGGTGAAAGCGTCGGGTATGCAGGCAGTGGCGATGACCGACCACGGCACATTGTCCGGTGCGATTGAGTTTTATAAAGCCTGCAAGGACGAAGGCGTTAAACCGATTATTGGTATTGAAACCTACGTTGCGGCACGCACCATCCATGACCGCGACCCGTCAAAAGACAAAGCGAGGTATCACCTGGTGCTACTCGCTATGAACGAAACCGGCTGGAAAAATCTCATTCAGCTGAGTACAACAGCTAACCTGGATGGCATGTATTATAAACCGCGGATCGACCACGATTTGCTGGAAAAATACAACGAAGGGCTGATCGCAACCAGCGCGTGCCTAGGTGGTGAAGTGAGCGAACCGTTGCAGCATGACGACTACGAAAAAGCGAAAGAAGTCGCGAACTGGTACAAGTCGGTGTTTGGTGACCGGTACTATCTTGAGATCCAAGATCATAACGATCTGCCGTTGCAACGCAAAGTGAACGACTATATTTTTCGACTTGCCAAAGAACTTGATATCAAAACAATCATTACGAGCGACGCTCACTATGTGCTGCCCGAGGACCAAGAAGCGCATGAGATTTTGCTCTGCGTTGGCACGGGGGCGTTTTTGTCTGACGAGTCGCGCATGTCGTTGACTGATTTTCACCTCAACGTCACCGACCCGCAGGACGTTATTGCCCGATGGGGAAAGGAACATCCAGAATCGATCCGGACGACAAAAGAAATTGCCGATCGCTGCCACCTGGAGTTTGAGTTTGGTAAGATTTTGATTCCCGTATTTCCTACTCCAAAAGGCTACGACGAAAAATCCTATCTACACAAGTTGGTATGGAGCGGCGTGGCGCGCCGGTATGGAGCGGTGCCAAAAGACAAAGCCGAGGAACTGGAAGAAGCGGCTGTGCGAAAACTAGTGAGTAACGAGATTGTTGAACGGGTCGACTATGAACTCGAAGTAGTCGACAGTATGGGGTTCAACGGCTACTTTTTGATCGTTCAAGATTTTATCAACTGGGGAAAAAGTCAAGGGATTGTTTTTGGTCCGGGCCGTGGTTCGGCAGCAGGGTCGATTATCGCTTATGCCCTGAACGTCACCGACCTCGATCCCCTCGCCTACGGGCTGCTGTTTGAGAGGTTTCTTAACCCAGATCGTATTTCTATGCCAGACATCGACGTCGATATTCAGGACACGCGCCGCGACGAAGTGATCCAGTACTGTGCGGAAAAATACGGTCACGACCACGTGAGCAATATTTTGACGTTTGGTAAAATGGCTGCCCGCCAGGCGGTGCGCGACGTGGCGCGCGTGCTACAAGTGCCGTATAGTGACGCCGACCGGCTGAGTAAAATGATCCCTGCGCCAGTGCAGGGCCGCCACATTCCACTCAGTGTTAGTCGTGAAAATGACCCCGATCTTAAAAAAGAATACGAGTCGAACCCGACGTCAAAAAAAGTAATCGATTTTGCTGTTCGGCTGGAGGGGACGATCCGTTCGCACGGCGTGCATGCCTGCGGTGTCGTGATTGCTCCGCAGCCCTTAACCATCTTTGTGCCGCTCGAACGGGCGCAAAAAGGCGACGATGTGATTACCTCGCAGTTTTCGATGACGCAAATCGAGGACCTTGGACTGCTCAAGATGGACTTTTTGGGTTTGTCAAACTTGACGATTATCAACAACGCCATGCGTATTATCAAAAAAGTGTATAAAACAGAAATCGATCTGTCGACGTTGCCGCTCGATGACGAAAAAACCTACGAGTTGTTTCAGCGCGGCGACACGACTGGCGTGTTCCAGCTAGAGTCGGCGGGTATGAAACGGTATCTCAAAGAACTAAAACCGAGCGTTTTTGACGATATTATCGCTATGGTAGCGCTCTATCGTCCTGGGCCAATGCAGTTTATCGATAGTTTTATTAAACGCAAACATGGCGAGGAAAAGATCACCTACCTCGACGATGGTATGAAAAATTCGTTGGAAAATACGTATGGAATCTTGGTGTATCAGGAACAGTTTATGCAGATCTCCAAAGAGTGGTGCGGTTTTACGGGCGGCCAGGCCGACACGCTCCGAAAAGCAGTGGGAAAGAAAAAAATGGACTTGATGTTAAAGATCAAACCAGACTTTGTCGAAGGAGCAGTCACACACAGCGGAGCTAAGCGGGAGGTGGCGGAGCTGTTCTGGGATCAACTAGTTGAGTTCGCGAACTACTGTTTCAACAAAAGCCACGCTGCGTGCTATGCGCTCGTTGCCTACTGGACGGCATATCTCAAGGCGCATTATCCGGACGCGTTCATGGCAGCGCTCATGACGAGTGACGCTGACGATGTTGATCGTTTAGCGATTGAGATCGCCGAGTGCCGCCACGCCGGTATCACTGTCATGCCGCCAGATATCAACCAATCGTTTGTTGAATTTGCGATCGTGCCAGGTGAAAACAAAATTCGTTTCGGTATGTCGGCAGTGAAAGGCGTGGGTGTTGCGGCGGTCGAAGAAGTGCTGCGTACGCGCGTCGAAGACGGGGTATTTACGAGCGTGAGTAACTTTGCACAGCGTGTCAGTACGAGCAAATTTAACCGCAAAGCATGGGAGTCGCTTATCAAAGCCGGCGCGTTCGACCAGTTTGGTACTCGTTCCGACTTGCTGTTCAACCTTGACGCGATTGTTGCTTATGCTTCGCGTGTACAGAAAGACGCTGCGTCGAACCAGGCCGATCTCTTTGGTGGACTTTCAGACGCAGTGAAAGTTCCGGACATCGTTTTAGAACCAGCCCCAGAACAACATCATGAGCGCGAGCAGTTGTTGTGGGAACGCGAGTTGCTGGGGCTATATCTCAGTGCGCATCCACTCGACAAATACGATGATTACTTTGCTGAACAGACAGTTGCGCTTAACTCGCTCGAAGTTGGTCATGACAAAAAACGTGTGACGGTTGGCGGCGTGCTCAGTAGTATACGTACTATTGTGACAAAAAACGGTAGCAAAATGGCCTTTTTGCGCATAGAGGACAAGACGGGAGAAGGTGAAGCGATTATCTTTCCGAAGTTGTACGAAGAGATCGGCGAACAGCTTGTGCAAGATATGGTAGTTAAGGTGGACGGCAAGATTTCTAGCACCGACCGCGACGGTAACTCGCTCGGCGAGGCGAAAGTGATTGCGGACGAGGTCGTGTTTGTCACTAACGAAGAACTTGACTCATACCAAAAAACGGGCAAAGCCATGAAAACACCTCGGGCAAAAAAAGCCGAAGATATGAAAAAACCAGCGGCGCAATCCGCGAGCGACAGTGTGCCGACTGAACAATATACTGTGATCGATGAAATACCCAAAACACTCTATGTTCATGTTAAAAACCCCGACAACCACGATCAGTTGCGGCAGCTGAAACAGTGCCTCAACGGATTTCCGGGAACAAATGAAGTTATTTTAGTGCTTGGCGAGGATAAAAAGTCAGCTCTCAGGTTGCCGTTTCGAGTCACCGCAAACGAGGGCTTGGTCGAAGAAATTAGTCAGATCTACGGCCGAGATTGTGTTGCGAGCAAATAGTGTTACAGTAAACGCCCAACGCTCATCGTGAGTATAGCTGCGAGCGCTGCGCCGATGAGGGTTATGTCGATAAGCGGGTGATGGATTGCAACTTTTTTACCGTGCTCGAGCAGCTTGGCCATAAACCGGCGGTGCGTGAGCGCAAAACCAGTCGTTGCGAACGTGGCAAGTCCGAGACTGACCGCGAGTGGTGTGGTTATCTTGCCGCTCATGATTTCCTCAAGCGCGCTGACGGTTTTAGTGCTGCTTGCTGTCTGAACAGTCACCGCCTGGTCGTTTGTTTGTTTGTCTGACGTTGGTTTTTCAGCACTTGTTGGCGTTGACTCTGCGGAGGTTGGCGCGGGACTCTCAGTGGGTGTTGTGCTGGTGTTCGAGGTTGGTGTTGTGGTCGGTGCGGGCTCCTGAGTTGGAGCGGCTGGCGTCGGCGTTGGTGTTGTGGTCTGCGGTGTTGGGGTGGTAACTGGCGCAGGGCTTGGCGTGGCACTGGCTGGCGGCAGACCGTAGTGTGCAACAACAACAGTGTTTTCGCCGCCTTGGAACGTTGCGCTGCTTGCAATGCCAAACCCCACCTCGGTGTAGTTACCTAAAATATTCGCACGGTGACTAGGGCTGTTCATCCAGGCAGTGTTAACCTCGCTGCCGGTGTTGAAACCATACGCGAGGTTTTCGCCGGCTGCCACATATGCGTACCCGGCTTGCGAGAAAAAATACCATGGCTGTGTTCCGTCGGGCGCGACGTGAGCCCAATAGTTGTTTGTAACCATATGCTGGGCTTTAGATTGGGCGGAAGAATTGAGTAAACTGTTGAGAGATAACGGAGCGAGGCCGTTTGCAGCTCGCGATGTGTTGGCACTGGCTAACAAATCGCTGACCGACATGTTGGTCGCATACGCTAGAACGGCGTTGCTTCGATACGGCGTTACTAACGTCACGGCGGACAGTTCGGTGCGCGACACTAGTACAGCTACCCCAAGCAAACCGGTCAGGACCAGGCGTATCAGGTGGAACTTTTGGACGTGTGTGTGTTGCATAGAGCTTGTTGTTATTTTATCGCATATATACCAAATGGTAAAGCGCAATCGCAGCGGCGACACTGACGTTAAATGATTCTTTCTGACCTTTCATCGGTATCTCGACAATATCGTCACAGGCCGTGAGTAAATCGGATGTGATACCAGCAACTTCTTCGCCGAGTAGCAGGGCAATATCGCGGCTTTGGCGGTAGGACGCCAGCGCTGTGCTAGTGCTGTATTGCTCGAGGGCGACGAGGCGGTATCCGTCAGCCTTCAGTTGCTCGAGCGGCGGAGTTTCAGTGCGGCGAAAAGCGACGGTTTGCTCAGCGCCAAGAGCGGTTTTATGAATATCACGGGTGATTTTTTGATGAATATGCGGTAGCCGAGGGTCATTTTGTACAGTTGGGTATGGCGTATAGCCAGACAAGATAAGCTCGTCGACGCCAAATCCGTCGCAGCTGCGAAAAAGCGAGCCGATATTGTGGCTCGAGCGGATATTGTGGGCAATAACAACGAGGCGACTCATATGTTTAGTATACACGCTACAGGTAGTTTCAGACTGCTGCGACATGATGTATACTAAAACATAAGCATGTACGAAAACAGCAAAGTTCAAGAACGACGCGAACGCGAAGAGCAGGCGACCGAGCAGCGGGCGCGGATTGTTGGTCTCAGGTATTTTGACACTAGAGGGGTGGATGAAACCGCCGAGTTGATTCCGAACGTTCTTGAACCGAAAGAAATGCGCGCTTCGCATATCATCCCTCTGCAAGTTGGGGGCGACTCAACGAGCTATATTTTTGGTGTTACCTCTGTGACGCCGCAGTCCGAAATGAACGACTTGTCACAGATATACCGCGACAACGGCAAGATTATCGTGTACTACCTGATCAGCGAGTCAGGCTACCGAACACTGATCGACCGTTATGATCCGCCGCGCAAGACACTTTACGACGATATTATCATTGCCACCGAAGGCGACAGCGAGACGATCGAGTCGGTATCGAAAACACTCGACACGGTCGGTAGCGAGGACATCCTGGACTATCTTATCGAGCAAGCCGACCAACTTGGGGCGAGCGATATTCACATCGAAAACCAGCGCGACAACGTGCGAATTCGTCTGCGTTTGGACGGTACGCTACACCCGGTGGCGTATGTCAGCCACGACAAATATCACGTTATCATGGCGTCGATCGGTTCACGAGCTGACGTCAGCACGGCGGCGGTCGATGCACAAACAGGGCACATGCAACATCCGTCGGTGAGTAAGCCGGGCGAGGTGTTAAACATGCGTATCGAGACGGTGCCGACGGTGTACGGTATGGATGTGGTGGTTCGTCTATTTACGTTCGACCAAGACTTACTGAACCTTGACAACCTAGGGCTTGACGCTGAACGAAAAAAACACGTTGAGGAGGTTATTTCGCATCCGCACGGCATGGTGATGATGGTTGGTCCGACTGGTTCAGGTAAATCAACCACACTTTACAGTATCATCAACGCCTTGAACGATACGACGCGCAAAATTATCACTCTCGAAGACCCGGTCGAGATTGCACTCAAAGGTATTTCGCAGATTCCGATCGACACCAACCGCGGCAAAACGTTTGGTGAAAATCTGCGCGCTGTGATGCGTCTCGACCCAGATGTGATCATGGTCGGCGAGATTCGGGATGTCGACACGGCCAAGACAGCTATTCAGGCGTCGATCACCGGACACCTAGTGTTAACAACTTTTCACGCTAGCTCGTCAGCGGCAGCTTTCGCGCGTATGATCGACATGATCGGCCAAAACCCGATTTTTTCAAGTGCGGTACGCATGGTAACGTCACAGCGGCTGGTGCGGAAACTTGACGACAGTACCAAGATAGAATTCGAACCAGATGAAACCACAAAAAAATGGATCATCGACAACCTCGGCGAGTTGCCGCCGCAGATAGAAAAACCCGACCTTGTGAACATTCGGCTCTGGAAGCCAGGGTTTAGCGACGAAGTCCCGCTCGGATATAAGGGACGAATCATGATCATGGAACAAATGCTCATCACTGAAAAAATCGGCGAGTTTATCCGCGGCGACGCAGTCGATGTTAGTGTGCAAGCTATTGAAAAAGCTGCCAAGTCGGAAGGTATGGTGACGATGATGCAAGATGGGATTTTGCGCTGTTTGCGCGGTGAAACAACGCTCGAAGAAATCAACCGCGTTATTTGATCACACGAGAAACTGCAGCCACAACACGTTCGTCGAACGGTGATGGGACGATATATTCTGGTGCCGGTTTTTCGACAAGTGCTGCGAGCGCTTTAGCTGCGGCGATTTTGTGGTCGTCGGTGATTTTTTTGACTTTATGATCGAGAGCGCCGCGGAAGATTCCCGGGAACGCCAGCGCGTTGTTGACTTGGTTGGGAAAGTCGCTGCGCCCGGTGGCTATCACGGCGACGCCGGCTTTTTTGGCGACATCTGGCATGATTTCCGGCACTGGGTTGGCAAGCGCAAACACGACAGGGTTCATGGCCATTTTTTGTACTAATTCGGGAGTGAGCAAACCCGGCCGACTGACGCCGATAAACACATCCGCCCCCGTGATTGCGTCGTCGAGCGTTCCAGCAATCGAGGTAGTGAGGTAAGGTAGAAGAGCTTTTTTCTCGTCGTTGAGGTCGTCGCGTTTATCTGACAAGATACCTTTACTGTCTACCGCAATAATCGAGCCAACACCGTATTGGTGGAGGAGTTTGACGATAGCCGTCCCCGCTGCTCCCGCGCCGATGGTGACGATTTTACTATGGCGCAGTTTTTTGCCAACGACTTTCATGGCGTTGAGCAACCCCGCGAGCGTGACAACCGCCGTTCCATGCTGGTCGTCGTGAAACACTGGGATATCGAGATCTTGTTTCAGTCGTTCTTCAACCTCAAAACACACCGGCGCGGCAATATCCTCGAGGTTGATAGCGCCAAAACTCGGCGCGATCGCTTTTACAGCGGCAACAATTTCGCCTGGTGTATGCACGTCGAGCACAATCGGCACGCTGTCGATGCCGGCAAAATGTTTAAACAACAGAGCTTTACCTTCCATAACTGGCATAGCGGCTTTTGGGCCGAGGTTACCGAGGCCAAGGATCGCCGATCCGTCAGAAATAACCGCAACGAGGTTGTTTGTCCAGGTGTAAGTACCGAGCGACGACGGATTTTTCGCAATAGCTTCCGACACCGCGCCAACCCCTGGACTGTAGTAGGCACTCAGTTTAGTTTTGTCGAGTTCCGACTCGTCGCGCAGTCTTGTCGTGATCTTGCCTTGATATTTTTTGTGCAGCTGGAGGGCGAATACATTGTAATTCATAGTATAAGTATATCGTACAGTAGCTGGTTTTATAAGCGACAGCATCGCAGGTTTATTTCAAATATACAGTTGACAAAAAGTAAACTATAGAGTATAATGGTATAATTATGGATAAAACAGAGTTCTACAGAACAGGTAATGCAACGATAGCTGAATCAAACGCAAAGTTTCATAACCTTATGGACGATGGAAAAATCACGATGCCTGACCTACGCGAAGAAATGATAGAGCTCTATAGACAGGAACAGGCAGATAATATTACTGCAATGAATGATCAATATGAGGATGATCTAGCAGAAGCTAATGTGCCTACTGAGGCTACGGATTGTAGAATTGCAGAAAT
>JBLMYZ010000010.1:0-23372 GCA_050258575.1 Acidobacteriota bacterium | reverse complement strand
ACTTACATACTCACCCACTTACGCCGCCCTGTCCTCCGCTACTCTTCCCAGCTTCTCCTGTAGCGCTTTCAGCTCGTCGTCCGAGCGATAGCTAATGATAATCTGCCCACCTTTTGCCGTTGTTTTCTGCACAACAGGCACAGCCAGTTGTTTGGCGAGTTGTTTGGTGAACGTTGTCTGGGTACGCGTCGAGCGAGTTGCGCCAGCCTGGACCTTGCGACCCTCTTTTGCGGCATTTTTATACCCGATCACGTACTGCTCAGCCTTGCGCACACTCCATTCGTTTTGCACGATACGATCAAACAGATCCTGTTGCGCCTTGGTATCGTCCGCCAACGACAAAAGCTGCCGCCCGTGGCCCTCGCTAATACGTCCGTCCGCGATGGCGTGTTTGGCATAGTCAGGCAGTTGCAACAAACGAATCGCGTTACTGATGGCTGCCGGCGACTTACCGCCGACACGCTGGCCAATCTCGTCCTGTGTCAGGTTAAACTGGGTTTTAAGCTTCAGATAAGCCGTCGCCGTTTCCATAGGGTTGAGGTCTTCGCGCTGCAAGTTTTCGATCAGTGCCAACTCCAGTTTGTGCTGGTTTGACGCGGAACGCACCAGCGCTGGAATCTTGGCCAACCCCGCTAGCTGCGCTGCGCGCCAGCGGCGTTCGCCCGCCACGATAACATAACCCTGTTTTGCCGGCGCAACCACAATAGGCTGCAACACCCCAAACGCCGTGATCGACTGCGCCAACTCGGCGAGAGCCGCTTCGTCAAAATGATGCCGCGGCTGGTCAGGATTCGACGAGATATCGCCCAGCTTGATATAACGCAGCTCCGAGACATTTTCGTCATTTGCCGCTGTCGGATCGAACGTCTCGTCGATCACGTCCACTGGTATGAGCGACTCAAACCCGCGTCCTAACCCTTTTTTACTCATATAACGTCACTCCGTTTTTCGTCAATACGCCGCAGCACCTCTGTTCCTAGCGTTTTGTAGGCGCGCGTGCCTTTACACCATTTGTCATACGCTCCAACCGGTTCACCGTGACTCGGCGCCTCGGCGATGCGCACGTTACGCGGAATCGTCGTCTCGAACACCTTGCCTGGAAAATGCCGTTTGATTTCCTCGTGCACTTGTTGCGACAGCGTCGTGCGGTTGTCGAGCATCGTCACGAGGACACCGAGTAGTTCGAGCGTCGGGTTCATCCCCTTGCGCACCAGTTGAATCGTCTCGAGCAACTGCCCCAAGCCTTCGAGCGCATAAAACTCCGCTTGGACCGGTAGTAACACATCGTGCGCAGCTATCAAACCGTTCACCGTCAGCAAACTCAAGCTCGGCGGACTATCGATGATGATAATATCGTAGTCCTCTAGAGCATGTAACGCGTCGCGCAGACGCGTAAACCGCTGCTCGGCCTTCGCGAGCTCGACTTCGGCATTGGCTAGCTGCGGCGTTGCCGGCACTAAAAACAGGTTTTTGTACGCTGTTTTGACCGTCGCTTCATCGACCGAGGCCGTCCCCATGATCACGTCCAGCACCGTGCGCTCCAACGAGTCTTTATTTAGCCCAAGACCACTCGTGGCGTTCCCCTGAGGGTCAAAATCGACCAGCAGCACGCGTTTTTTCTGATCTTTGGCAAGCGTGTACGCCACGTTGATACTGGTGGTTGTTTTGCCAACCCCACCCTTCTGATTCGTCACCGCAAGTATCACTGGTCGAGCCACGTGTTCGTTTCCCTCTTTCTTATTGTCTCATTATACCACAAGCATCATAGCTCGCTAGCCGCTTCTTCGTGCCGGCGGCGCGCCAAACGAGCCCGCCACCCCTTTTGCGGTTTTGTGACATCTTTGTGTTTGCGCAGCTGGCCGGCCAGTTTGGCCTCCACGATATCGACCGCGGCCATCATGTTCAGCGTCGAATCTGTAGCGGTAATCACTTTGTTCGGAATCACAACTTTAACATCGCATTCGTACTTGTTGCCGTTCGAGCGGTTTACTTGGCGTAGTACCACTTCAGCACTAAACGTTTTGCGCGCATGCCGTGGCAAAAACCGCGCCAACCCGCCTATTTTCTTCGTGACGTATTTTTTCGTAGGTTCATCGAGTTCGTAACGAACACCGGTAATCTCTATAGCGTTCATGAAACCTCCTTTTTTACGAGTACTTTTAGTATACGACGAACCAAGCAAAAGCGCTACTTGACATCTGCGCCGACTGCTTGGGCAATGTTGTCGTACCCGTCGGCTTTGAGGAGTTGGACTAAACCGTGGTTGATGTCACCGATCAGCTGCGGGCCTTCGAAAATCACCCCCGAAACGAGCGCTACGAGCGACGCGCCAGCTTTGACTTTTTCGTAGGCGTCCTCAGCGCTAAAAATCCCGCCAATACCGACGATCACCAGCTTGTCGCCATATAGTTTATACGTTCGGCGAATCAACGTTGTTGACAGGTCGCGGCACGGCACGCCGCTCAAGTTTCCCGGAACACTGTCCGGCAGCTCGTCCTGCAACGCGGCACCACGGCGGTCTTTTCTGAGGTTACCGATACTCACGCCCCTCACCTGGTGTCGTTGTATTACTTGCAACATTTTGCGAAACTTGCCCCACTCGAGACTGATCGGCATTTTGACGAACACCGGTTTTTTTAGCCCGAGTTTGTCGACTGCCGCCAGCAACAGTTCGAGCCGTCCTGGCGTCGTAAATGGCTCGCCGCCGTAGGTGTTGGGACACGAGATGTTGATCTCATGCAGGGCGACATGCGGTTCTTGTTCCATGCGCGCCAGCGTTGTCGTATAATCTTTGACGCCTGCCTCGTCGCTCACCACTTCTTTGGCGTTAGTTTTTGCTGCCGACACCGAGAGTGGAAATTGTTTGAACAACACGTCAGGATAGCGGCGAATCCGGCTCGCTACTGCCTCAGCGCCGCGGTTCGCCAACCCAACATGAACCACTAGCGAACGGGTTTTTTTCAGCCGATGAAACCATGGTTTTGGGTTACCCTCGCACGCCAGCGCCGTCACCGACCCGGCCGTCATCCAGCCAAAGCCGACTCGTTGCATGACACCAACCGTGTCGGCGTTTTTGTCCAACCCAGCCGAAAGCCCGACCGGATTGCGGAAAAACACTCCGGCGATCTCCTGCGCCAGTACTTTGTCGTTGCGATACGCCCAGCCTTTCATCACATCGCGTACCAGCGGCACGCGCTGTACCCCTTTTGCCATGCGAATCATCGCCGCATGCACTTTGTCAGGGTGCTGTGCAAACAGCACCGGTTTGGCTATTCGCCGATACCCAAGACCGGTAACAGTGCGTAATCCTTTTAGCATCTGTTACAAAACCTCTCTGTTTCCAAGATAGGATCGGAGAACGCTTGGCACCCGGAGTGTGCCGTCGGCGTTTTGGTAGTGTTCGATCACCGCCACGAGTGTCCGCGCTAGCGACACAGCAGTGCCGTTCAGCGTATGTACAGTGTCAAGGTCGCCGTTTGCGCGCCGTACGCGAATGTTGAGACCGCGTGCCTGGTAGTCAGTGCAGTTTGAACAGCTGGTCAGCTCGCGGTAGGTTTCGTCGACTGGCGACCAGTATTCGAGGTCGTATTTCTTCGCTGCCGGCGCACCGAGATCGCCCGCGGCGATGTTGATAACGTGGTACGGTATACCAAGCGCTTGGCATAATTCCTCTTCGATAACCAGGATCTTTTCGTGCATCTCTTTGCTCTGTTCGGGTAGTGAAAAAATATACATTTCAAGCTTGTTAAACTGATGAACTCGAAACAATCCGCGGGTGTGTTTTCCGTACGTCCCGGCTTCTTTGCGGTAGCACGGGCTGTAGCCCGCGTACAGTAACGGCAAATCTTTTTCGTCTAAAATCTCGTTCGCATGGTAGCCGGTCAGCGGCGCTTCGGCCGTACCGATAAGCGTCAAGTCCTCGCCCTCGACGACGTATTCGTTCCCGCCCTCACCTTTTGGCGTAAAACCGGCACCTTCAGCGGTGCGCATGTTGACCATATGCGGCACGGTCAAAAACGTAAAGCCTTTTTTCGTCACGTAGTCGAGCGCAAACTGGTAGATAGCGTTTTCGAGCAGCGCCAAGTCACCTTTTAGGTAGTAAAACTTCGCACCGGCGACTTTCGCGCCGCGCTCAAAATCTACCCAACCGCGTTCAAACGCAAAGTCGAGGTGGTCTTTCGCGCCGGTGGTTTGCTCGCCCCACTGCTTGACTTCGACGCTGTTTTCCTCGCCGCCAAGCGGTACGTCGTCGAAAATAATATTTGGTACTGCCGCGAGCAACGCTGCATGTTCTTTGTTGACACTCGCCAGGTATTCTTCGCGCTCGGCGAGGGCGATTTTGATCTGTTTACCTTCGTCAATCAGCGCTTGCTCCGGCTTGCCGCCTTTCATTTTGGCGGCGTTGTCGTTGCGTTTTGTCCGTAGTTCGTCAACTTGTTGCTGCAAGTCGCGCCGCCGTTCATCTGTCTCGAGCAGTGCGGCAATATCGACATTTTTATACCCTTTTTTCGCCGCCGCGTCTGCAACGCGCTCGGCATTCTCTCGAATAAATTTGATATCTAGCATATCTCTAGTATAGGCGTTTCGAATGCGCGAGTAAACCGCTAGGAGCTGGTAGTATAGATATATGACAGTAAAACGTTTCGTTTTTGGCGCGGGAGTTATTTTGTTGATTGCCGGTAGCGTTTGGTGGTATCTAGCCACCCGGCCGCAGACAACCACCCCGCCTATCAACTTGCCAACGCACACGGCAACTATCGGCGAGACCACGTTCACGTTATATGTCACCCGCAGTGACCTCGACCGGCAGGGCGGTCTCGGCAATACGCGCTATCTCGCCAAACGACACGGTATGATATTTCGCGGTCTCGACGAAGGGGTGATGAGTCTATGGATGAAAGATATGTATATCCCTCTCGATGTTATCTGGGTTGGTAAAGACGACCGGATTGTTTATTTGCTCGAAAATATCTCGCCAGAGAGTTTCCCCGAAACGTATGCCAACCCGTCTGATACGCCGGCGTTATATTTTATAGAGTTAAACAGTGGTGATATTCGTACCTACGGTCTCAGTATCGGCGATCAGGTGGTATTTGCAGAGTCATAACTGCTACTCAGTTCGCAGCGCCTCGATCGGATCGAGTTTCGCGGCCTTGCGGCTCGGCAGCCAACCAGCAGTGATCGCAGTCACGATCAGTCCAAGCAGTAGTACGAGCGCCGACAGCCACTCAAACCGCAGCAGATAATTTCCCTCGCCCAGTCCGAGCGTCGACGTGATCCACGGGTTAAGCAAATACACCGCCAGCCATGCCAGCCCGATCCCGATAATACCGCCCAAAAAACCAATCCAGGCCGCTTCGTAGCGAAACAGTTTGCCGATACCACGGTTCGGCATCCCGAGGGCTTTCATGAGACCGATCTGACTCGTCCGCTCTAGTACTGAAATATACTGCGTATTTACGATCCCAAACACGCTCGCGATCAGCGCTAGCACGCCAAAACCAGCCACAATATACTGTAGTACGTTGACAAACTGGAACAACATTGTTTGCATGTCCTCGACCGTCATAACCGTATACCCAGACTGTTTAAACGAATCTTTCAGATCGCTCGGTTTTGTGCCATCTTTTATACGCACCGTCGCTGTGTAGTACCGTTGATACTGATCTGTTCCCTTAGTCGTCAGCTCCGATATCTCACGCGCCAGTCCTTCGTTGATCTGCGCTGCGCTACCGGTGCTTGAAACCATTTTTGACGACGTATTTGACTTCGTAAACGCCCGAATCGTCAAAACGATCTCTTTTGTCTCACCTCTCATCGCAGTTTCAACCGCCGCCGAACCGCCCGTCATAAACAGCTGCCTGATCTCACTCTCAGACAATTGTTTCGCCTGGCTACTCACATTGAGAGTAACTTTTTTACCTACCAGTTCTTCCGGTCTCTTATGTAAAAACGTTGCAAAATCTTCCGGCATGACGATCTCGTTTCGCTCGATCGCCTTTCCCCTTGCAGGCAGCGTCCCAACCGCCACACTTCCTTTGATATATGGGTCGTAGAGAGCAGCGTCCATTGAGTATTTTTTGTCGACCCCTTCAAACGTAGCCCAGTTAACTTTTATCTGGTAGTACGGGATCACCCAGTCGACGTCGCTTCTTTTTTCGAGCACATCGATATCATGTTGATCGATCATCTCAACCCCTGTCGCCGCGTCAACGTTTTGGCCGTATTCCCGCAGGCCGCGCTGCGTCATCACAAGAGAACCATCACCAGTATTACTTCGTTTCGTCACCAACATCGTCTGCGGATCGGCGTTTGACTCAATCAGATTTCTCGTATACTCTCTTGTTCCTGCTCCGGCGGCGAGGCTCATCATGATCGTAAACGCCCCCACCGCGATCGCTAGCGCCGTCAACAGCGTGCGGCCCTTGGCCTGACGAAGATTACGCGCCGCACGCCGAACAATATCGAGCCGTTTCATACCATGACCTTTCTCGTAGGTTTTTTCACTGGCGACACAGTGTGTATTTGTTCAATACTACCGTCTTTGAGATGAATCTGTACGTCGCATTTGTCCGCTAGCTCCTGGTCGTGCGTCACGACAACCAACGTTGCACGGTTGGTCCGAGCGTAGTCGAAGAGTAATTTTTCAACCACCGCCCCGGTCACGCTGTCGAGGTTGCCGGTGGGTTCGTCGGCAAAGAGTAGTTTTGGTTGGTTGACGATCGCTCGCGCAATAGCCAACCGTTGTTTTTGACCACCGGACAAGTCCTTGGCTTTTGAGTTCTTTTTGTCCAGCAGCTCCACCGCCTGAAGCGCTTGTTCAACACGAGCGCGGCGCTGCCGGCGCGGTACTTTGGCGATCTCTAGCGGTAGCGACACATTGTTGTAGCAAGTTTCATTTCCCTGAACAAAAAAGCTCTGAAAAATAAAGCTCATGTCGCGGCTGCGAAACTCGTCAGCAGCGCGGCGTTTCATCTGGACGATGTCTTGTCCGCCGACGAACACACCCCCAGCCGTTGTTTTGTCTAACCCGCTCATGACGTGCATGAGCGTACTTTTACCGCTGCCGCTTTTGCCAACGATCGCCACCGTCTTGCCTTCCTCGACCGAAAACGTGATATTTTCGAGCGCCACAAACGTATTTTGTTTTTTGCCGTACTGCTTGGTCACACCTCGTAGTTCTATCATCAGCGTTGATTATACGTTACCCCAACCGAGAAAAACAGACTTGAAACACAAGTACTTTCGTTATACACTGAATACAGAGTAAACGTTAACACAAATATGAAACAACGCACGATTTTTAAACTTTTCGCGTACATCATCAGCGCCGTGGGCGCTGTGTTATTTACAGGTCTCGCTTGGTCGGTGTCGGCACAACAATCGCAGCTGGCGCAGACTATCCAGCCGCTGGTTGCTGACGTTTGTCCAAATATTCCTGGCGAGCAGCCAACACTGCCTGCTGGCATGCAGCACGACACCGACGGCAACTGCTACACGCCGACCACTCCACCGACCGACCCCACCCCGGAACCGCCGGTCGATTTATGCCTCAATATTACCGGTACTCAGGAGACACTACCGGCAGGATATTATCGCACGACGGAGGGCAACTGTTATTTGCAGCCGGCTGAGCCCGAACCGCTTGTCGACGTCTGCCAAAACCTTGACGGCGTCCAAGCTGCTGTACCGGAAGGACACTTCCTCACCTCTAACAATACCTGTTTGCCCGCGCCGAACGAAGTCGATGTCTGTTTAAATATTCCAGGCGTCCAAACCGCCACGCCAACCGATATGAAAAATAATAACGGTCAATGCTCGACACCTCAATCGGTCAGTATTGGGGGCGGTTCAAACCCAGACAATCAGCTGGGAGCTAACAAATTGCGTAACGTTCCTGACGTCTTGCAGCCGATTGCGCAAACCCTCGTCGACGCCTTACCCCAGGAAACAGTGACGTTTTTCCGCAGCTTGCCGCAAGAAACTGTTGAACAAATCCCGGTATATATGTTTGTACTCGTTATTCTGTTGATCATCATCCCTATCCTCCAAGCTATCCGAGAAGCTATTTATGTCCGTCAGCTGGCAGCAATTTTAAAGCGTGAGCGCAGTATCGCCGAACAAAAAGATAATTTTGTGGCACTGGCCTCGCATTATCTGCGCACGCCTATGACTGTTATGCGCAACGGGCTCGACATGATGATCACGATGAAAGAAATAGCCAAGGAAAGCATCGCCGATCTCGTAGAAACGCTCAAACAGCTCGACCAGAAAATCGCCGCCGTATTGCATGACATCGAGCAAAATACCGAGCTCAAAAGCATCACTACTCCGCCAGATACCGAAAAGAGTCCGTCCGTTTTTCGCTCCGGGTATTTTTGGGGTCCTATCCTCGCCTCGCTCGTTCTCACGTTGTTAGCTAACTTTTTCCTTGGAGTAGTTGGCAACAAAACTATCGTCATGTCCAATGCACTATTTCAGCTCCTTATCGTCACCACCTTTATCACGGCGCTATACCTCATCGTGCGCAACCATCACTTGCAGAAAAAACTGCGCGCTCGCCACCAGCAGCTTATCGAGCATGAGAGAACTGTCGACGAGACCAGAAACAACCTTATCGCTAATCAGACAGGTGTACTCAAAGAAGGCCTAGACGCTATCGACACTGAACGCGACAAAATCGTTCAGTTGCCATCATATCACTTTTTTGCCGACGGATACGATCGTTTTGCGGCCATCTTAGAGAAGTTTCTCCTGCTTGGCCAAGTCCAGACTGGCACCGAGCGCACACTCGAAGAGTTTAGCCTGCGCGAGGCGATCAACCAAGTCATCTTCAGTTACCAGACGGCGTTGTCAGAAAAAGATATCACCGTCACGAACGCCGCCAGCGACTCAACAATCCGCCAAAATCCCCTGCTCTTTAACTTTGTCCTCAGTTCGCTCATCGACAATGCGATCAAATTCAACAAAGAAGGCGGTCAGATCACAATCAGCGACGACACCGAAGGACGAACGTTGTCTATCGCTATTTCCGACAACGGTATCGGTATCGACAACGAAAAACTCGACCAGCTCTTCAAGCCGTTTTCCCGCGCTACCTCAGCGATCGAATTTAACTACGAAGGTCTCGGCTTTAGCCTGTTCCTCAACAAACTTATCATGGACTACACTGGCGGCAGTATCTCTGCGATACCAAAAGTCGAAGGTGGCACCCGCATGATTGTGAATACGCCTTTGGCGGTGTAGGAAGTTAGTAAGTGCGTAAGTGAATAAATATCAATAGCTCTTTGCGACTCTCTCAGCTCTTAAATCTCAGATCTTGCGATCTATCGTTCTTTCGATCTTGCGATCTTTCGCTCTCCCGATTTTTCGCTCTTCCGCTCTCCCCCTACATCCGCATACACCGGCTTTCCTGTAAACTCGCTACGCAGGCTGAGAACAACCATACCTATACCAGTAGCTAGAGCCAGGAACACGACCAAACCGCCGACAAACGGAATAGCAGCGACCGTACCAAGCACAAGAGAGCCTAGCAGCGCTGACACGATCATATTTGTCGAACGCCCCTCGAGTAACCAGCGACCAATATAGTAGGCACTAAGAGGCCCAGCAACCAGCAGCATGAGTCCAATCACAACCACCAACAGTAGTGCGACTGGCAGTCCAACGATCGACAACAGCAGTAGAACAATAAGCGGCAAAGCGACGAACAAACTAGCCATCCCAACAAGCAGCGGCAGCCAAATACGCTTCCACGAGTAGTCACTCAGGCGCCGCACCGTTCGCGGCACAACAAGCACAATAAACAGCGTCAAAATCATTAGGAACGCGATCCCTGTCACCATACTGCTCACAAATGTTGCCACCGACGGCGCTTGCTCTTCTTCATACTCAGCTGGTTGGTAACGATGTACCTCACCAGCTACCACACCTTGCGGCACGACACCGTCTTTCGAGCTCCAGTAGGTCATGTTGCCACCGACTCGTGCGGCAGAAGTAGCTTGCAAGTTTTCGACTTCCCCTTCAAAGTGACGAACAACTGTTCCACCGAGATCAAGTGTCATCGCACCAACTCGCGCATCGCGTCCAACTGTTCCTGCGAGACGAACAATAGATCCGCCCACAGTTACGTCATTTTTCACCGCATTTGTCTGTTCAAGTAACACTGTCTGGCCAAAAAGTGTTGCATTTTTCTCAACAGTTCCTTGCATGACGAGCGTCATCGCTGCGGCGCGAACGTCGCCCTTCACCGTACCAGCGATCGTCACACTCTGACCAGCACACAACACATCTCCTTCGACAACACCGCTTATCAACACTGTTCCACCAGCACAGTACACGTCACCCTTCACTGTCCCGGCAACAGTCACCGCGTCGCCGGCTAAAAATGCCGACCCGTCTACTGTCTGATCGGCTGCCACTGCCGACGTCTTTTCGGACATCGCCACCACAGCCTGTGCCATTACTGGCGCAGCCGCAAAACCACTCACCGCCAGCACGGCCGCAACGAGCACACCTTGAAATATTTTTTTCATACTACCCCTCCTTCCCGGGTCGAACATGTATATCTTGCAATGTGTAACCGTATGTTTCGAGCGCATCAACAACGGCCTCTGTATTGCCGATGCCATACTCACGCGCCAACGCGTCTAAAAACTCACCCTCGGTGTCATACAACACGCCGTCAAATGTAAATGCTTCTCCCATACTCCGCACCTCCTCAGCGCTAGTATATCATTTGGCGTTACCAACCGCCACCTCCGCCGCCGCCACCTCCGCCGCCGACGGAACCACCTCCTGACGACCCTCCAGATGACGAGCTGTATGACGACGCTGAGCTCGCAGACGTCGACAGCCCGCTCACTGCCGAAGAAAACATCGCGGCATTAAAAGCGCTCTGGCCGCTGTACCAGTCTGGCTGCTGACCAGCATTTTCATAGTACGCCCCGAGCTGCTTCGCCCACTGGCGCTCCTGGCCAAACACTACTGCGTACGGCAGTACTTTTTCGTAAAGTTTGACGAGCTGCTTCGGGTCAGTGCCGCCAGCCGTCACGCTTTCAACTTTCTCGGCGCCTTCCGGACTTTGCAGCAGACGAAGCCGCTCCTCCTCCGCCACCCCAATATACATTTTCAACCCCTCAAGATACCGTTTGAGCGCCAGCCCGCGGTCGGTGAGACGATAGGATGTAAACGACATTCCAAAAGCGATCGCTGTCACTACCAACAGCACCGGTGACAGCAAGACGATCGACGCCACGAACAGCACACTAGACGACGTGCGAAGCAGATGTTTAAGCTTGTCGTTGCCCTCTTTCAATCCGTACTCACCACGCAGTTTATGCTCCAGATCGCTGTCGTTGTTGATCGTACGCTTAAAGTAGGTCGAGCTATTTTGCAATTCTTTCAACTCAAGCCGTTGACCGACGGTTGGCGTGCTGCCAAACATATCGCTCAAAAGCTCCCGTTCTTCCCAGCGTAAACTTGCGACGTCACGTACAATCTCTATCTCGTACTGTGCTGGTGACAACAGTGTTTTTTCTTTGACTTCGTACACTTTCACGTAGTGCCGTACCGCCAGATCAAGCAGCTGCGCTGTCATCACCGACCTCGTGTAGCCGCCGAGACGGGCCGACGCTGTCACGCTTGCGTCTTTCGGCGGCAGATACTCAGGTACAATCGTCCCGAGCTCTTTGCGCCGCGACGTCAGCTTGCTCCAGGTGGCGATCAGCCAAAAAGTCACACCAACACCAACCACACTCAGCACTCCCTGAGCAACCGTCCATACTCCTAGCACCTTCTCCATGAGTGACGGCTGGTAAACGGCAAACGTTCCCGGAGCGAACCCCAACGATACCGTCAGCCCTTTGCCTGCACCCAGATCGCTCACTTGGGTCGTATACACCGCACGCTCAGCCGTGTCCTCGGTAAGCGCCAGCGTACACTGGTCGTTGCTGCCTCGAGCGCCCTGGTAGCAATACGCTTGCGCCCGAGCATCCTTGAACGTTCCGTCAACCGTGAGCTGTATATTCGCCTGACGAATTTCCGACCGCCACTCCGCGCCTATGACGTCCCAGTAAAACTCATCTTTCCCCGTGTCGGCGTAGTAGCGCGTCACGTCGCGCTGCGTATACGTTATCACGTACGTTTTGCGCCCATGAACATATGTGTTAGCGGCGCCAATCCGCAAAGCGTCATCGCTCCAATGGTAGGCGAGCGGCACGCCATTTTCATCTGTTACTGACTCAAGATTCAAGCTCGTACTGTGGCCGTCGTATGTTTTCACAAATACTTTTTCAAGCCCGCGGTTTTGGTCGCTGGCGGGAAAATCGGCCGTAATAGTTTCCACCGTCCTCAGCGTTGAACGCTGTTCTGCGTCGCGCGACAAGGTCATCGCAACGTCATAGTTCACGATCGGAAAACTATCGACGCTCGCGGCACTCGCTGGCATCACCAGCGCACACGCCACTGCCACCATACACCCCGCTATCTGCCATAGGCGTTTCATGCTCCTATTGTACCCATCTCTCCCGCAAAACAAAACTAGTTATTACCGGTGACGGATATGCTGGCCCGGCCCATACGTAGGCGACGCAAGCTGGACGGTTTTTGGCAGCTTCCCTGCGATCCCATCCATCATCTCGTCTGACGGCGGCACTCGCATATCAAGCGACGCGATTGTTACGTGCGGAAGCGTATTTCTATATCGTCTTAGCCAGGCTGTACGATCGGTTCGGTCAGGTATAAACGCAGCGAGAGTGTCACGTAGTTTTTCCATTTCTTCTTCCAGCTTGTCACCTTTGACAGTAGCTGTTAGTTTACCTTTTCCCAAAATAGCCAACCCCCTCACCGCTACTTCAATAGGTTCAATCGTTAAGCTATAGTCTAACGATTCCGACAACTGTTAGTAGCTCAGTCCTGCCAGAGATCCCGAGACAGCCCTCGCGCCATCCACCATATCACACGACACGAGCGTGACACCTTGCTCAGCACTCGGAACAGGTCGGTCAGGCCTTGTCCGTCGCTCTCTGAAAGGATACGAGTAGTTCTTGAGATATTTTATAGGTTCTGACAAACCCGTATCGCCCTTTGCAACGAGCCGACGTGCGTTCAGGTCATAACTTTCAAATGTTTGTTCGGGAGATGCAATACCCATATCTATATATTATCACACTAAAGTACTTATGTCAACTATACGTACTTTGTGTCGTAGTTTGTCAATATTTACCCGTGTTTCCACCTCTGTTGCATCCGATTCTCACACAAAGATTACCCCGCCCTCTTAGGACGAGTACCGAGGCGTAACGCCTGCGAGGTACGGGGTAATCCTAGAAGGACGGGGGTGATTCACGCGCCAGGCACGTGCGGGCCGCGGCCTTTGTTGCTTGGGAGTTTGGCGCCTTTCGCGCGACGTTCGGCGAGCCGACGAAGCACTTTGTGCGGACCCTCCAGTGCGGTGATAGTATCACGCCACACCTGACCGCTGTTGGTTTCAACCGCGATAGCCGCGATCTCTTCCGCGAGCTCACGCAACTGCTGCGCCTGCTCGGCAATCCGAAAACGCGCAATATCCCGCTGAACGTCCCTCCGGTGTTGTTCCGCACGCCGTTGCCACGCGACCTCCGACTGGACGAGAGCCGTCAAGTCTTTCCACGACTGCCGAGTATTCTCGGCGGAGTTAATCTCGCGGGTACGCCGCGCAAGCTTCGCAGCGTCGACCGGACTAAAGCTTCCCATTTCTACACCTTCCAACGTGTGAATACGACAAAATATATTATAACCGAATATTTTATATTTGCAAAAATATTCCGATGCAGCCAGGAAATTAGTCGTTTCTACAGCCGCACATCTGGGTATAACTCCCGTGTTGTCTCGTCGATATCGCTACGCAGTTGCGGGAACGGCACACCTTCGCGGGCGGTAACACCTTCGAACAGCCAAAACACACGCTCGCTCCACCCCCAACCACAGGCAGGCGGCATACCGTACTCGAGCATTTCGACAAAATCAATATCGAGCATCATTGCCTCATCGTCGCCAGCGTCGCGCATGTGCTGTTGCTCGACAAACCGCGCCAGCTGATCTTGCGGGTCGTTCAGCTCACTGAACCCGTTCCCCATCTCGCTTCCTAGCATAACTGTCTGAAACCGCTGCACTGTATGCGGGTTGTCCGGGCTGCTTTTAGCGAGCGGCGAGATAAACTTAGGCGTGTTGACAAGCCACACCGGCCCCGCTACCGTCGCCCGAATCTTTTTCCAAAGTTTGTCGACCCCGCGCGGTATACTGTCAGTTTTTTCGACTTCCAACCCCTCTTTTTTCAGCGTTACACTCACTTCTTCGATCGTTGTGTTAAACACGTCGACACCATAATGCTCGCGTATCACACCGGCGTAGTCCCAGTGTTCCCACGGCTGCTCAAGATCAACAGAAAACTCGCCCAGCGTAAACTGCAGCGTTCCAAACGTTTCTCGCAGCACATAGCGGTACATGTCTTCCATAAACGCCATCCCATCTTGCCAGTTGGCGTACGCCCAGTACCACTCCATCGCAACGTGTTCCGGAAGGTGCTCGTCGCTGTAGTTTTCGTTGCGAAAGCGCGGGCCGATATCGTAGACTCTTTCAAACCCGGCACCAATAAGGCGTTTTAGCGGCAACTCGTGGCTGATCCGCAGATAAAAGTCGCTATCGAGCGCATCCATATGTGTCTTGAACGGGTTGGCGTCTGCCCCGCCGGTCGTATGTTCGAGTACGGGCGTATTTACTTCGACAAACCCATGCTGGTTTAAATAATCGCGCGTCGCTCGCCAGAACTTACTACGGCGAATAAACCGCTGCCGCACCTGTGGGTTGACGTTCATGTCAACGTAGCGTCGACGCATACGCTCCTCTTTGTCGACCAGCTCAGCCGGCATTGGCCGCAGTGCCTTTGTCAAAAGCCGCAGTGTTTTGAGACCGACCGACACCTCGCCAGTCTGCGTTTTCATCACCTCGCCGGTTGCCTCGACAAAATCCCCGGTGTCAAGCAGCCCAATCTCGTCCGGCATAACCAGTTCACTCCTCGAGCGGTCAGCTTGCTCGTTCGCGTCGCCTTTTCGGATAAACAACTGCAAGGATTGACCGCCGTCGTCTTTAATGACGACAAACGCCAACTTACCGAATTTACGGATAGACACAACACGCCCAACCACCGTTACCTCTTTATTTTCAAGCTCGCCAAACTCGGCATGGATTGTTTCGATGTCGTGGGTGCGGCGTGCGTCTGCTGGATACGGGTCAACGCCGAGAGCTCGAATTTCCGCCAATTTTCTAAGTCGTTCATCGCGATAATCTTTGAGTGTTGCCATATAGCAACCAGTATACCACTATGGCGGCCAACAGCGACAGAGACAGGTTTCACGCCTTAGTCTTTTCGCCATGCTATGTACAATATTATGCCTCACAAGGTACACTGGAGGCATGAGCACATCCATCATCACGGTCGAACACTACACTATGGCGTTCGGCAAAAAAACAGTTATCGACGATCTTAGTTTTGAGGTCAAACACGGTGAAACATTCGGGTTATTAGGATCGAACGGCTCGGGAAAAACAACTATTATTCGGACACTACTCGGCATCTACCGGCCGACAAAGGGCGCGCTGCTCATCGGCGGTAAGCCGTTTGACGTTTCAGGCGACCTCCAGCTCGGGTATCTTCCCGAGGAACGCGGTCTCTACAGAAAAGAAACCGTCATGGACGTAATGACGTATTTTGGCCGACTCAAGGGTATGCTGCCAGATGACGCCCGCGAATGGTCGCTTGACTATCTGAACAAAGTTGAACTTAGCGACAAAGCCAATATACGAATCGATAAGCTCTCGGGCGGACAGCAACAAAAGGTGCAGCTCGGTATTACCATCATGAACGACCCTGAGCTGCTAATACTTGACGAGCCAACCAAGGGTTTTGACCCCGTCAATCGCCGGCTACTTATGAATATTATCGAAGAGCATCAGAAAAAAGGCGCTACCGTTATCTATATCACCCACCAGATGGAAGAAGTTGAACGTCTCTGCGACCGTATCCTGCTCCTCAAAAACGGCAACGCAGCGGCATACGGCACGGTAGAAGAGGTCCGTAAACGTTACAATGGCAAGAGTTTAGACGATATTTTCATAGAGATTTATGGAGGACGCGACAATGCATAACTTGGGTACAGTTTTTGGGTTCGAAGTCATACGCACCCTCAAAAAGAAATCGTTTTGGATCATGGCACTTCTGTTCCCGGTCCTCATGGGCGTTGTTTTTGGCATCGTCTTTTTCTCGAACCAAGCCACGGAAGACGCGGTGAAAAACATGGAGAAACAGTCGTTTAGCGCTGTCGTTATGGACGAATCACAGCTCGTCAGCAGCGATATGATCACCGCGCTTGGTTTCCAAAAAACAACCGATAAAACCGCCGCCATTAACCAAGTTAAACACGGTCAAGTAGACGCATTTCTCTACTATCCGCCCGAGCTGAAAAATGGCACAGAAATCTACAGCCGGGACGTTGGAATATTTAACAACGGACGCTACAGCGCGGTTGCCAACCTCTTGCTTGAGCAGTCCGTTAACTCGACTGTCAGCGAAAACACCCGTCTTGTCGTCAGTAAATCGTTCGCAACTAAAACCACCTTCTATAAAGATGGCGTAACCACCGACCCGATCATGCAAATGATCGCGCCCGGACTGTTTTTGGTGCTGTTTTATTTCCTCATCGCCATGTTCGGCAACCAAGCCATCACCAGTACAACCGACGAAAAAGAAAACCGCGTCATCGAGATGTTGCTGACAACCGTCGAAGCGCGCACTGTTATCGTTGGAAAAATATTCGCCCTCATCGTACTAGCGCTCATCCAGGCCTTACTGCTCATCGTTCCCGCGCTCATCGGCTATCTCGTTCTCCATGACCAGCTGGCTCTGCCCTCGCTCGACCTCAGCGCTATCCCGGTCGATGCCGTCCGCGTAGCCTCAGCTGCGGTCATCTTTGCCGCGAGTTTCATGTTGTTTATCGGCCTGCTCGTCGCTATCGGAGCAGCTTTCCCGACAGCCAAAGAAGCCGGCAGCGCCATCGGCTTTGTCATGATGGCCTTGTTTGGTCCGCTGTACGCAGCTCCGCTGTTTATCAGTTCGCCTGACCAGCTTATTGTACAGATTCTGAGCTACTTCCCGCTGACTGCGCCTATACCGCTCCTGTTGCGTAACGCCGCGGGAACAATCACACCGCTCGAGATCTTGGTCAGCATCGCCGTGCTCGTCATCGGCGCCGCTGTCGTCGTACATATCGCCGTGCGAATTTTCCAGTCTGGCGCGCTCGAATACAGCCGCAAGCTCAGCCTCAAAGAAATTTTTGGCCGTTCGTAGCCAGCCTACATACCAAAAGAGGCCGCGTGTCTGCGGTCTCTTTTTGAACTCAGGAAACAGGCTTAGCGCACAGCTTCGACGGTGTAGGTCGTGTCGCCTTTTGGCGTTTTTATCGTCACTCTGTCGCCAGCTTTTTTACCCATCAGTGCCGCACCGATTGGCGACTCGTTGCTAATTTTACCCTCAAGCGGATCCGCCTCGACTGGCCCCACGACCGTGTAGGTCACTTTTTTGCCATTTTTCAGCTCAACTGTGCTGCCAATATGCACAGTGTCGCCATTTTTTGGCGTAATAATCTCAAAATTCTGCAAAATATCTTCGATCTCGACGATCCGGCTTTCGACGATCCCCTGCTCCTCGCGCGCCGCATCATACTCAGCGTTCTCGCTGAGGTCGCCATAGTCGCGGGCGGCGGCAATCTTCTCGGCGATCTCGCTGCGACGCAGTTTCAGCTCGTCAAGCTCGGCTGTCAGTTCGTTTTTTCCGTCCTGAGTGATCTGGTACTTCTTTTTCATATATACTCCTTTTCTGCAAACAATAAGCGCGCTTTATGACGCGCGTCTTTTGGGTAAAATGTCGATTCAGCTACAAGCGTTACCCTCCGCCCCTAGCTCAGTGCTCCTTAGTGTATGACGCGGAGTTGTTTCTGTCAAGACGTAGTGGGAGGCGCCGAAAAGCGCCTCTCTGGCTATCTGTACCGCTGTTTTACCTAGGCGATACTTTTGATTTCAATACGGCTGTATTGCTGGCGATGGCCGTTTTCAGTGTGAACGCGTTTTTTTGACTTGTAACGGATCACGCGGACTTTGTCGCCTTTTACCTCTGGCTCTAGCACAGTTGCCTTCACTTTCACCCCTTTCACAACTGGGGCACCGACAGTAGTTTTGTCACCATCGATCGTGAGCAGCGCGTCAAGTTCGAGCTCTTTCGTGCCATCCGGGAGGCGGTCCACCAGGAGGGTCTCTTTTTCGGCGACAATATATTGCTTGCCACCAACCTTAATGACTGCTTTCATAGCGTTTCCTTATGTTTAATACTTCAGGCTGTGATTATAACAGAGACAACTTCACTTGTAAACTGCAACCTCTACGCCGTGTCTTCATCAGAAGAAAACGTGAACCACTTGGGATCATTTTTAACGTCAGTCTCGACAGCATCCCAGTATTGTTCAAGCTCAGAAGTATCTGGCCGTTCCTGTAACTGCCACTGGTCATCATGGACTGTCGGGTCGCTGTTGATTGCTTCTGTCAGCTCGTCGCCGTCATCGACAACTGGAACAAACTGCATTGGTTTTGGTAGTGTCAGGTGTGGCAATGAAATATGTCGTTTTTGTTTTATTTTGAGCATAACTCAATATTAGCATAAGTTGTTTAGAATGTCAAGTTCCGCGCTGTTATCCGCCACTTTTTTAATCCTACCGTCCCACTCACCACCAAGCCACCCGCAACAATACTAGCTACAAGCATATTCGCACCGGTCGGGGATAGTCGTCCTGTTTCACTCTGGGTGGTTACTATAGTGAGATTTGTAGCATAGGTAGTACTCTGCCCAGCTAGGTCGGTAGCTTCGGCAGTGACAGTGTATACACCAAGCACGAGACTAGGTTGGATAGTACCAGCAGGCAGCGTCCAGGTGCCATCTCCGTTGTTGATGGCGACATACGGACCGTATGTTGTGCCGTCGGCGGCACGAATGGTTACCCTAACGGTTGCATATGGCTCAGAGACAGTACCGTTGAGCTGGGGCGAGATGTTGGTCTGGGCACTGTCAACAGTAACGGTAACAGTCGGAGCGGTGAGGTCGATGACGAGACCGCCCGGGAAGTCCCTCGTAAATGACTGACCGGATAAGTCTGCACCCATAAAGTAGACGTCGTACTCACCTTCGGGGAGCGATGAGAAGTCGTAGTAGGTATTGTAGTAAGAAGTTGGATCGGTATCGTCGAGAGCAGTTATCTTATCTGTAAGGTACTGATCATACCGAGGTTTGATCTGGTCATACTGGGTCTGGAAAAAGTTCTGACAGTCGGAAGCTGACGTCAGTGGGTCTGACTGCCAGTAACCCCAACCAATGTATATATTCAGCTGGTCGATAACAGCTTGGTTGGTACAGAGACCTTTGAGTCCATCGAGGGTCGTTATGCTTGGAGTATCAACCCCGCTAGCGCGGCTTAGGTACCGCTGGGCAAAGTTCTTCTCGAAGTCGGCTTGCACGTCGGCCGCTTCCTGGCTGTACTGAACTACTAGGGCTGCTTTGTACTCTGTTTTGTTAGTGATAACCTTGAAGCTCCCCGTGTCGAGACGGTTCCCCTGGGCATTGATGTCAGCTACGTAGCGAATGATACGCTTCTTGTAGAACCCCTGGTCACCCGGCCAAAGGGTTGTATCGGGAGCGGGTGTGGTGCCTTTTGGCAAGATATAGGCGCTGTTAACTCCATTGTAACGCCACACTCCGCTCGCCGTACCAGTGAGAGTCGGGGTCTGGTTGTTAGTAAAGGTCGTCGTGTAGTTGACACGCGGCAAAACGACTTTGACGGCTTTAGGGTAGGTTTTGGTCATGGAGAAACCAGACACGGGGTCGGTGACTGTCAGGATAACATCATACTCACCCTCGGGGAGAGGTGCGGCGGTGTGGCCATAGGCTGACCAGCCCCAATCCTGCACATCATATGCCGTACTCCACTGAGATAGAGGTTCAGTCGGAACAAATGGTCGTCCGCCGACCGTGATAGAGACCGTCATACCGGTTTTCTTGATATTATCTTTGTCGGCGTTGGTTGCAGGGTCCCAGGTTGGCCAGTTTCTATACTCTGTCACAGGGATGTTCTCGCCGGTCCAGTTTGCGCTTAGTTCAAAATCTTGCTCAGAAGTGGTTGCAACCTGTCGCTGCAACATATCCTGACAGTCGGTAAACTTTATGTTGTTGACGGAGCCAAATTCGCTCGTGCTACCCTGTGGGTTGGTAGCGGTGGCGCTTGGGTTCACGATGTCGCTTGGGATACGCAACATAGCGTTGCCGTTAGCGTCGGTGGTGACGGTTTCACTACTTACCCACTGTTCCCCCTGACGAGGTACACCACTGCTCGAATCCCAGCTTGGGTTGGCGTAGTAGTCGATAGTGAAGGGAGTGTTGGGAGTGGAGTTTAGAAGTGAGACTGGCTCACTCGTCTGACCGCTGCAACTTTGCATGGTTTGGTTGACAACCGGGTAGTTCTGCAGATGATTCGGCCCTTCGTCAGGATCCTGATAGTCATTCGCGAGTAAAGCCGTCGAGTCACGGCCAAGCAAAATACCCGGCCATGCGTTGTCATGAATCGAATTCCCCCGCACGGTCAAACCTACCCCATAGGTATTAGGGTTGCCGTCATAGCTCTGAAACACGCCAGATCTCCCGTTACCTGCAATCTCATTACCTTCGCCTGGGTTAATACCACCAACCTTTTGTACCCCGCTTGGATTACCGTGCTCGGGCGACCCGTCGTTAAACCGAATACCGTCCCACTTGTTACCTTTCAAGCTACCGTCTTTAGCAACGCCGATTTTATTGCCGTACACCGTGATAGAAACGGTCGAAAAATAGGTACTGATCCCATAACGGCTATTGGCAGCGACATAGTTCCCGTCCCCTGCTTGGCTACCGCCAATCATCACTGAACCAGTGGTTGCATTACCTCCTGATACTCTAATGCCATCACTATCATTTGGAACCGCAGTTACACCGTCACCTGCAAGACCCACAAGGTTACGCTTGATGGTTAACGGATGTTGCTGCCCACTGATATCTATACCTGTACCGGTACTATTGGTAACCACATTCTTGTCGATCAAACCACTACCCGCATTATTCAAGGAGATTCCAGCCTCCGCCTTTGGAAGCAGACGACCATCTGGTGTCAGGCCAATATAATTTCCTTGCACGGTAAAGTTGCTGGAGTTTGAAGAAATATCAATCGCTTTTGCAGGTGCTTTGGCGGCAACGACGTTGCCATCGTCTGCACCCAAACCGCCGATGAAGTGAGAGGAACCACCCCCTATCCTAATTCCAGTGCTAAGGTTTTGCTCTATTGTCTCTCCGTCAGGAGCAAATCCAAAATAATTCCCCTTGGCCGCGATTCCCGAGCCCCCAATCAAACTTAGAGTAGTATTCGAAAAATAATTTCTATCAGTAGCGTCCGAACCGCCCACCATTCCACCGGTTACCCCCTCTAGCGTAAAACCTTGGCAACCACCAAGGCTGACCCTACCGTCAACGGCCCAGCCAAAATAATTGCCCCTCACCGTCGGATTCTGTGAGGTAGTTATACGAGCGCACCATGGCACAACGGTTGCTAGGACACTAGCGAAGATATTATCTTTCACTGCTAAATCACTCGTATACTCCGCTGACAGACCAGAGGTTTGGGCTTCAAGAACTGTAGTGTTCGCAGAGCGGCCATCTGGACTCGTCCCTATGAGATTGTTATGGAGATTCACCCCAGAAAGATTGTCAGCAGATTTCCCCCGTACTCCTACCCACCAGTTAATTGCGGAGGCAAAAAGATTATTCCGTACCTCAGTATTGTCAGCCGTTGCACCCACTGTCAGCGGTCGGAGGATCGCCTGGCTTACTCCGGAGCTGTTTGCACCAAAGTAGTTACACTCGACTAACGAGTTTGGCGCGCTCATATTTACCGACTGCGCCAAAGCAAGCCCTCGAAGTCCAGAGCCGGCAGCGGAGACGTTGAAGTTCAAACTGCCGCCTTGTATTTCTATATTGAGAGTGTGAGGCGTCTGACCCGATTGAGTAATCGCACCGGACGCATTCAACGGAACAAGCGTACCGCATACACTTCCTGGTTGCGTAGGTCCATCAACAATAGTTGGCCTTGTGATATCCGGTAGCACGGTCGAAAGGGCGATAGTCTGCACACCGTCGCCAGGTATATTGAACTGTATATTGTGCGGCTCACCGTTTAGCAAAGTGGCGTTGGCGTTGGCGTCGACGATAGCCTGGCGGAGTGTGCCAGTGCCGGCTCCTGGAGCTGGGTTTACGCCGTTGTTGTCACCGGTGTTGGTGACGAGATAGACATGACCGAGAGCTCTCGCTGGTTGGACCGTAGACCAAAGCCCAACAAAGCTCAGCCCTAGGATGATGAGTGATATACCGATACGAAACACTCGGCGGCGAGTAGTGTGTCGCTGCATTTCCTTTTCCCTTTTAGAAGTTAGCCTTTTTGTGAAAGGTTGTGGTGGAAATATGGTGGTTGTCTCTTTTGTTCTCTCTTAGGCTTTTGACACAGTACTCGCAGTGTTTATGTTAGAAAGCGAAAGTGCTTTTAAGTATACCTCCCCCCGAGAGTATCCGTCAATACCTAGTTGCATATTTCAGCCCACCAGTCGCCACAACTAGCACTCTTGACACGAGAGTGCTAGTTTTATACACTAGAAGTATCGGGCATAACCCGAAAAAAGGAGGAAGATATGACAAAATTAGTACGTTTTGACCCGTTCGCCGAGCTGAGCGCGTTGCAGCGGCAGTTTTTCGACGATGATTTCATGGGGCCGAGCCGTTCGCTCGCCCTGCCCGCAACCGACGTCTACACCGACAAAAAGGGTGACCTGGTCGTCGAGGCCCATCTGCCGAACTTTTCCGAAGACGACGTCAACGTCGAGATCGAAAATAACTGCCTGGTCGTGCAGGCCGAACGGCACGAAAAAGACGAGGACAAGGACAAAAAATACGTTATCCGCGAATCAAACTCGAGTTTTTACCGCCGTATTCAGCTGCCGGAACGAGCTGAAGTGGACAAGATCTCGGCTGATCTCGAGCAGGGCTTGCTAAAAGTTGTCGTGCCGATGAAACCACACGAACAGCCTAAAAAGATCGCCATCAAGAAAAAATAGCTCGGTCTACAACACGCGCCACTACCGCTCTTTCTGGGCGGTAGTGTTTTTAGGCTACCAAAAAACCGCCGTCAACTACAACTTCTGAGCCAGACATGTAGTCGCTC
>JBLMYZ010000009.1:0-3786 GCA_050258575.1 Acidobacteriota bacterium | reverse complement strand
GCCTGCTTTCACGCCAGCTGCTTTCGCAGTTTTCGCGAGTTGGCTTTTGCGCCGCGCAGCAGTACCTTTTTGCAGTACGTTCTTTTTCACTGCGGTGTCAATAGCACTCTGGGCGCTACTGAGAGTATCTTGCGACGGTTTCTCAGTAAAAGCGCGCACGGCAGCTTTGACGGCTTTTTTTGTGCCAACGTTGCGTTCGCGTCGCTTGGCGGTTTGTTTCATTCGCTTGATAGCGGATTTGATGATGGGCATGGTAACTCCATATGTTAGGCTAATTATTGTTATCGACAGCCAATATAGCGGAAAATAATCGTTTTGTAAAGAGTCTACCCCTGTTCTATTTCTGAGAGAGAAACTTGACAAAACAAAGGTGCTTGTGGTAATATCTACCCAGTATAGTCTAAAAATCAACATAAAAAGTCAAGATCATGCAAATCGAACAACCACCCAAGCAGCAAATTATCGACCGTATTAAAAAAGCGACCAATATTCTCGTGACCATTAACCGTGACCCGAACGTTGACGAGCTGTCGGCCGCCTTGGGGCTGTCGATGATCTTGAACAAACTCGACAAAAGTGCTGTAGCAGTGTTTGGCGGCAAGATCCCGCGGGCGATCGAGTTTCTCGAACCAGACAAAACGTTCGAAACCAACGTTGACGGGCTGCGCGATTTTATCATTGCCCTCGACAAAGAAAAAGCCGACCGCCTGCGTTACAAAGTCGAGGACGACATGGTGCGCGTCTATATCACGCCGTACAAAACGACGATCACCGAAAAAGACCTTCAGTTTTCGCAGGGAGATTTCAACGTCGACCTGATCGTCGCGCTTGGCGTGTCCAAAAGTGAGGATCTCGACCAGGCGATCAGCTCGCACGGCAAGATTTTGCACGATGCACAGATCGTGACGATCAACGACCACTCGGGTCATCCGTCGATCGGCGAGGTAGACTGGAGCGAGGACGATGCGTCAAGCCTGTCGGAAATGATCATGAACATGTCCGAGGCTTTCCAGTCTGGTTTGTTGGACGAACCAATCGCTTCAGCGTTGTTGACTGGTCTTGTGTCGGCAACCGACCGCTTTAGTAACGGCAAAACCAACCCGAAGGTGATGACGATGGCAGCGCAGCTCATGGCCGCTGGCGCGAACCAGCAACTGATTGCAGATAACCTCGCGTCCGCAGACGCCGCGCCACCGGCTCAGTCCGTGCCGTCCGGTGCCGTGAAAGTTTCAGGAGAACAGGGGAGCGGCAACGAGACGACTATCAAAATAGATAAAACGAAAACATCGAAACCCGACACGGCTCCGGCGGCGTCGACCCAGCCGCCAAAAGCACCGACAGACGACGCTTTTACGCTGCCGCCGCTTGACACGACCACTGCGAGCACCGACGTACTCGACGACCTGAAGCAGCAAACTGACGTGATGACTGCGTCAGAAACGCCAGCGAAATCATCTGGCGGCTGGCGCGATGTTCCGCTACCGTCGTCCCCAGACAGCGCAAAAGAGGACGAGGTGTCCGAGCCCGTCAAACCTGCTGAGCCAACATCTACTGCTGAATCTCTTGCAAACAAAGTTGTTTTGCCGCACGAAGGCGCCAAAACAGCCGAGCCTCCTGTGCTCAACACGGCACCGCTAAACGCCTCATTTGACGCGGCGACGCAAGAGCCAGCGACTGTTGACCCGTTTGCCGCACCGGCGCAGCCAAATCCGTCATTTGCGGCTTCTCCGGCCACCGGTTTGTCTTTTGAAATGCCGCCGCTCGAACCAACCGCCTCGCCAGAACCTTCAACGCCAGTCTTTACGCCACCAACGCTCGAGGTTCCGTCGGAGGACACACCAGCCGCACCGGCGTCATCAGCCGCTGCCGATGCGCTCGCAGCAGTGAACTCGATTTTTGATCAAACACCAGCCGCAACTCCTGCGCCGCAACCAGCTCCAGCACCGCAGCCAGCTGCGTCACAATCGCAACCCAGCACCATAGTGAACCCGCCGCTACCGAAGTTGCCAAACTTGCCAATGCCTGACTTTTCGACCTTGCCGCCGCTACCTGGCGAAGTTGCTAGCCAGCTGCCGCAAACACCACCAGTACCGCACCTAGGGTTCCCTGAACAAGCCACGCAGCCGCAGGCTGCGCCAGCGAACAACACCGCGAGCCAGTTTCAGTTGCCAGGACAGTAGGGTGAGGGGTCGCAAGAGGGAGAGATCGAGAGATCGCAAGATCTAAGAGCTGAGATATGAGAGCTGAGAAAATCGCAAACAGTTATTGATATTTATTCACTTACGTACTTACTAACTTACGCACTTACACGCTAACCAACCTGCTTTCCTGCTATAATCTACCGCATGAATATGCTCCTTATCGACAAACCGGCTGGGTGGACGAGCTTTGATGTCGTGGCGAAGCTGCGCGGGCGCTTGCGGGCGCAGTACGCAGCGCGCGGCGAAAAACCAACTAAACGGCAGCTGAAAGTCGGGCACACCGGCACGCTTGATCCGTTTGCGACCGGTCTGCTTATCATCTTGCGAGGCGATGACTGCGCACATACTAACGAGTTTTTGAAGCTCGACAAGACGTACGAAGCGACATTTGTGCTGGGAAAGGTAAGTTCGACAGGCGATCCGGAGGGAGCGATCGAGGAGTGGAGCATGGCAAAGGGAAGCCGGGGAGACGAACAGAAAAACATGACGAAAGTCGGGCCAAAGACCCCCAGTGAAGAGCAGATTAACGACACATTACGGCGATTTACAGGGGAGATCGAGCAAACGCCGCCGGCATTTAGTGCCATCAATATCAACGGCAAACGTGCCTATGAGCTTGCGCGCAAAGGGCAGGAGGTCAAAATACCACCACGGCGCGTGACGATTTATAGCCTTGAACTGCTGAGTTATTTGTACCCAGAGCTGCGCGTCAGGGCGCATGTTTCGAGCGGGACATATATCCGGTCGCTTGCGGAAGATATTGGCTCGGCTCTTGGTACTGGTGCCTACTGCGCCGAGTTGCGGCGGACGCGT
Source organism: Acidobacteriota bacterium (assembly GCA_050258575.1). Taxonomy (GTDB): domain Bacteria; phylum Patescibacteriota; class Saccharimonadia; order Saccharimonadales; family Saccharimonadaceae; genus JAPUDS01. The sequence goes on along the minus strand of JBLMYZ010000009.1, from coordinate 772 downwards.
ATTGCAGCGTATGACGTGAAAGACGCCGTGCTGGTTGACGAAGCCCTTGCCTAACAGAGGCGAGTATGCTACCATAGGTAACTATGATAACAAAAGAGGACAAGTTAAAAGCTATCAAAGTCGGCGCGACCTCAAAAAACGACGTCGGCTCTCCTCAGGTGCAGGTCTCGGTTTTGACGGCTCGCATCAAAGAGGTGACGGCTCACTTGAAGGCCAACAAACACGACGCCAAAGCGCGTCGCGGCCTGATCCAGATGGTCAGCAAACGTAAAAAATTGCTGAAATATCTCGAGAGCAAAGACTTTGATGCCTACCAAGCGATTATCGCCAAGCTAGGCCTTCGAAAATAACCAGAAGCAGCTTCGCTAAACCCTCTCGCTCGTCGGGAGGGTTTTGTTGTTTTGGCTTATTGGCCAAACTCGTCGTGCAAAAATACCGGCTTGTTGCCGTCAATATAGCTTGTGATGTTGAGCGTTCTTAAAAATTTCGGGAGAATTGTGTCAGTGTGCGTGTCGATAAATTCGCAGCGAGCTACTTCGAGGTTACCATGCGACGTGTTGTCGAGGTCAACCGTCGAAAAGTCGTCTGGGTTTTCGATATGAAAGAAAAATTCGAGGAATTCGCTGGCGGCGTGGTCGCTGGTTTGGGAGATTTCCGAATACTGCTGGACAAAGACAAGCTTGCCGACTACCGGTTCGACACCGGTTTCTTCGACAATCTCACGACGGACACCTTCGATGAGCGATTCACCAGGCTCCAAACCGCCGCCTGG
>JBLMYZ010000008.1:0-20777 GCA_050258575.1 Acidobacteriota bacterium | reverse complement strand
TGATAGAGCTCTATAGACAGGAACAGGCAGATAATATTACTGCAATGAATGATCAATATGAGGATGATCTAGCAGAAGCTAATGTGCCTACTGAGGCTACGGATTGTAGAATTGCAGAAATTGATACAGAGATAGCTGAACTCACGCGCTTTGATAAGGAGTGGTTGTCGCAACTTGGTATGATTGCTATGCGATACGAAGCCGCTAAAGATATACCAGTAGTCAACCATAATGTTGATATTGCATCACTGATGGCCGAAAGAAGCAGATTGGAAAACGAGCGTGAAATTAGCCTTGAAGACAACGAACATCTTTTTATAGCTTGGAATATTCCTACTGCGACAACCGATAACGGTCGCCAATTTGACCTACCAGAATTTCAAACGTATTTTGACTGGCAACATGAAGTTGAAGAAACGCAGATCATGAAGATGTGTTTCCCGACGATTTGATCGTTGAATCGGCAATTGCCGTAGAAGTACATCGTGTATTCAACGGCAGAACAAAAAATGCGTCGATGATGCTAGGCTATTTAATTGGGACAAAACCAGGGCATGTTTGGACGAGGGAAGCGCTGGCTGAACATATATACCACGGCACTGACGGTCTATCAGACTACGAGAAGTCTAGGCGCGCTGGTTGCTTGATGTCAAACTACTGGAATGGCGTGGGGTCTAATGTTCCAAAAGCACTTTATGAAGTATCTGAGGAACTAGGAGGTGGGGTACACTTGGTTATGCAAATAGGTAGGCGTTACCTGCTAGTAAATGGAAAACGCTGCGGTAAAGGTGTCAGGGTGTGCCGGGCGGTAGATATATCAGAGCAACCTCCAGAAGATAACTACCTTGGCAGAGACAATACAGCATTTGACTGGGCCACACCTGGCCCATTGAGTGACCCGAAAGAATTACTTAGTGAAAGTGATCGGGGGTATGAGCGCTCAAACGAAGTACTTGAAATTACTGAGCAGATAGATAGTTGGGTAGAGCCTGTGCTCGCAGGCGTGGCCGCAAAGCTTTCTATGAAAGAAATCAGAGATAACCTAGAAGGGTTGCCCTTGTATTCTAAAAATATTGGTAGTCGGCTCAACTGCAAAAACGCGTTATCGGCTAGGATTATCTCCCAGCAAGAGTTTGAGAGTAGAGTAGTAAATGATACTTCTCGAGCAATTTTGGTGGCGTTGCTTCCAAAAGTGCCAAGACTTATTGGCGACAGATACTTTAGGACATCCGTAAAACGTCGCATAGACGAAATGGTCAAAAGCGCTGTCGAAGACACAGAGACACAGATGCGCATAAAGCATTTATCGAAAAAGATATCTAGATCAATTTTTGTGTAACAACTATTGATTCTAGAGGTAGTTAGTGGTAGAATCAATGCTGATTGTATAAGTAACGCTTCTTGTGCGTACTGGTGTGGAGCCGTGGCTATACAACTACGTGGCCAGCCAAATGTGACGCGAGAGCAATAAATAAGGAAACCAAGGTATGAGTTTTGCTATTATAGAAAAAGTTAACAAGCTATCCATGAAAAAGAAAGTCGTGGATGTGCGTTCGGGTGATACCGTTCGCGTGCACCAGAAGATCAAAGAAGGCAACAAAGAGCGCACCCAGGTGTTTGAAGGTGTGGTGATTCGCTGCGACCGCAAACAAAGCGTCACCAGTCGGATCACTGTCCGCAAAGTTACTTCTGGTGTTGGTGTTGAAAAAAGCTTCTTACTTCACAGCCCGCTCGTGTTAAAGATCGAAGTCACAAAACGCTCGAAAGTTCGCCGTAACTACCTCAGCTACTTGCGCAATCGTTCAGGTAAAAGTGCTCGTTTGTCGGCAACACAATTTGACCGTGAAGCTGTCAACGATGTCCGCGACCGTGAAGCCGAAGCCGAAGAAGCTCGTATGAAAGAAGAGGCCGCCAAAGAAGCCGAGGCCAAAGCTGCTGAGGAAGCCAAGGAACAGGCTGAGCTCGAGAAAAAACAAGCTGAAGTCGAAGCGGCGCACGAAGCTAGCAAATAGTTCGACGAGAAAATATCGAAAAGCTCCCGCGTATCGGGAGTTTTTCATATAGCAAGGTTATAATAGTACCTATGCAAGTTATCATCCCTGTCGCTCTGTCTGTTTTGGTCGTCGTCCTTGGCCTCTCGGTATTGCCGCGGCTACTGGAGGGCTACGGCGCAAAGCCCAAAAAACACACCTGGCTGATTGTTGCTGGATTGCTTTTATATGTTATCTCGTGGTGGCTCCCGTCGCCGCTCATAGAAGGAAGAGATACAAGTCTCACAACACACTTTATTGGCGGCGGATTATTTACGGGGTTTGTCTGGCTTTACGTCAAACAGTCTTTCCGTTGGAAATCATCGTGGTGGCTCGAAGGACTGACGCTCTTTGCGCTAGTTTCGTCCCTCGGAGTTGTCAACGAACTTGCTGAAATCGTTTTTTACCTAGGCGGTTTCATGCCGCATGGTATTTCTGATACATCATGGGATTTGCTGGCTAACACGCTCGGAGCGGCAGTATTTTTTGTCGTGCATACGTTGCAAAAACAATTGTCAAAATAAGCAATATATCCTTATAATCGACATTCATGATAGTTGGTATAGACGAAGTTGGTCGAGGACCGTGGGCGGGACCGTTGGTGTTTGGTGCTGTCGTGCTTGGCGGCGTTCAGATCGCTGGCCTGACGGACAGCAAAAAGCTGACAAAGAAAAAGCGTGAAGCGCTGGATGTTGAAGTTCGAGAGAAAGCCCTGGCTTTTGGACTGGGTTGGGTCAGCGCCGAAGAACTTGACGAAGTAGGGATGAGCAAAGCATGCGAGCTGGGCTGCCGCAGGGCGCTAGAGGAGATTAACACGCCATATAGTGAAATTGTCATCGATGGAACAGTTAACTTTTTGAAAAAAACCGGCAAGGGTCCGTATGTCACGACGATGAAACAAGCTGATCTGCTCGTGCCGAGCGTAAGTGCGGCATCGATAGTGGCTAAAGTAGCTCGTGACGTGTTCATGGCAAAGCAAGACGAGTTGTTCCCGGGCTACGGGTTTGGCGCGCATGTTGGATACGGCACGGTAAAACACCGAGCGGCACTCGAAACATATGGCGTAACACCGTTGCATCGCAAAAGTTTCAAGCCAATCGCCGAGTTGTTAGGAGTTTCTCCCGGCGTGGTTCGTCAGGATGATCCTTTCATGGCAGAGACGGCAAAAGCAGTCGGCAACCGGGCAGAGGAGGTGGCTGCGGCGTGTTTGACACGGCGCGGTTACGAGGTGGTTGACCGTAACTGGCGCAAGTCTCAGTGTGAGATAGATATCGTGGCGCAAAAAGATAACCGGTTGTATTTTGTCGAAGTAAAATACCGCAAAAACAACCAGCAGGGTGGCGGGCTGGCGGCAATTACTCCGAAAAAACTCCGGCAAATGACTTTTGCTGCGCGGGTATATTTGCACTGGCATGGCGCTGATGACGCTGACTGGCGTCTAGCAGTTATGACGCTCCAGGACGACCCTATGAAACTTGTCGATTGGTTCGTGCTAGACTAGCTACCATATTTGGGCGCGGGCATCTGGTGCAAGATACAGCGCGTCGTGTTGCGTAACGTCGTAGGCGTCGTAGAAGCTGTCGGCGTGGCAGACCACGCAGTTGACGCGAAAACGAGACGGCGGGTGCGGGTCGGTTTTGGCTAGTTCGACAAGCCGTTCCGTGGTAGCCTGACCGCATTCGCAACGAGCAAAATTCGTGAAAAGCTCCTTGACGGCAGTTTCGTCGCCGTCACCAGCGTTTAGGGCTTCGAGGGCAAGTTCGAGCCCGCCGACGTCGGCTATCGCTTCGCCGAGGATGAGTTTGCCCTGCAAAAAGACGCCAGGGACAGTTTCAAACGCGTCAGCTTGGCGAACAATACGATCCGCCAGGTCGTTAAAGGCGGCACGTTCCTCGTCAGTTTGCCACGGCTCGGTGTTGCCGTGCTCGTCAAACTGCGACCCTTGGTCATCAAACCCGTGGGTGAGCTCGTGGCCGATCACCGCACCGATCCCGCCGAGGTTGGCCGCTCGCGACACAGTCGGATCAAAAAACGGCGCCTGGAGTATGGCGGCGGGAAAAACAATCTCTAACCGGTTCGGGTGGTGGTAGGCGTTAACGGTTTGCGCGTTCATTTCCCACTCCTCGTCTTTGGGTTTTTGACCGATCTTTTCCAGTTCATAGGCTGTTTCAAAACGCTGCGCCGCAAGGATATTTTCGATCGCATTTGTGTCGGTAAACTCGAGGCGGCGAAAATCTTTCCATACACTTGGGTACCCTACGAACACCTTGATATTGTCGAGTTTGGTATGAGCGCGTTGTTTTGTTGCGTCGCTCATCCAGCTGAGACGGTCGATTCGGCTATGGTAGGCGCGCCGGATGTCCTCAACGAGGTCAAGCACTGCTTGTTTTGAACTTTCCGGAAAATGCCGCTTGGCGTAAGCTTTGCCCAACGCCTCACCGACCACCAGATTGTCAGCGAGTAGCACTGTCCGTTTCCAGAGCGGCTGGCGCTCTGCCGTGCCGCTGAGTTTTTTGCCGTAGAACGAAAAAGCCAGTTGGTTCGTCTGGTCTGACAACCAGTTCATTGACCCGTTGACAGTTTTCCAGACGAGATACGACCGTATGTCGTCAAGCGGCGTGGTCGCCAGTATATCGAGACAGGCTGTCAAAAAGGATGGCTGATCTACCACCAGATGTTCCGCCGGGTGCGCACCGAGCGCATTAAAATACGCCTGCCAGTCAAAGTCTGACTGTTCGCTCAGCTGTTGTTCCGAGGTAGGGTTATAGTTTTTTTCAATATCGCGCAGCTCAACATCGGTCCACGACGCGGTTGCGAGGGCGTGCTCGACGCGCCAAGCCCCAGCCCAGTCGTCAGCCGACAACAACGACGGTAGCAGTGCTGCCGCGTCAGTAAAGTATTGTTGGTAGGCAGCGCGGATGACTTTCATACGCTCGTTTTTTTCGAGATAATAGTCGCGGTTCGGTAGGCTAAGACCGCTTTGAAATAGCCGCAAAACCTGACGCGAACTATCTTTGTCATCTGGTACAACGTAGCTTGTCCAAAACACTGAACGAAAACGGTGTGTTTGACCGAGCCATGCCGCCAGGTTGCGGCGCTCGGTGAGTTGCCGAATTTCCTGAACGAGTTTTGTCACTGTTTGCAGCTGATATGTTTGATTGTCGTCAAAGTTTTTTGCGCTGGCGAACAGTTGTTTGAGCAATGTCTCGTCGTGGTTTAGTTGTTCTAACGGCGTTTTTTCGAGCTCAGCCGCGATGTCGCGAATCGCCGCTGCCGCTCGGTCGCGCAGTATATAAAATGTTCCCCACATACTCTCGCTCGGCGGGATGGGGTTGTTGTTGAGCCACGTGTTGTTGACGTACCCGAAAAAGTCGTCCTGTGGCCGCTGTGTTGTATCGAAATCAGTTGTTTGCATAAGATTTATTGTAGCAGGCAAGCGCGCGTGTTGACAAAACTGTAGAAAAGGAGTATAATAGTATATATAGACTATTGACAAGTACAATAAACAGACTATACTAGAGTACGTACATCACCGGCCGGCAGGCCGGGGTTTTTAATAGAAAGGGACAGGGTTATGGAAGATTTGAACGTGAAACAGCTGGTGCTCGCTATACGGACGATCGCTGAAGAAAAAAATTTGCCGGAAGAAACAGTCATGGACGTGGTACAGCAAGCTGTTGCAGCGGCTTGGCGGCGCGACAACGGCGACCGCGAGCAGACGGTACGCTCAGAACTTAACACAGTCAACGGTACTGCAAAGGTATTTGTCCAGTATGAAGTTGTCGAAGAGGTTGAAAACGACGCTAACCAAATGACGGTCAAAGATGCGCAGAAACTGAAAAAAGGTGCTCAACTGGGCGATATTGTCGAGGAATCGTTTGAAGCGACGAAGTTTGGCCGGGTGGCTGCGCAAACGGCGAAACAAGTTGTGTTGCAAAAGTTGCGCGAAGCAGAGCGCGAAGTTGTAATGAGCGAGTTTTCTGACAAAGTCGGTCAAGTGTTGACTGGCACAGTGCAACGGGTCGAGCCGCGTTTGGTGCGGATCGAGCTTGGTAAAGCGGTTGGTATATTGCCAGCCAGCGAGCAGATTCCAGGCGAGTACTACGGGATCGGTTCGCGCCTGAAAGTATTTTTGAAAGATATTGACCGCGAAAATCGCGGACCGCAACTTATTTTGAGCCGAGCCAACGAAGAATTTGTTGAGTATTTGTTCCGCCAGGAAGTGCCGGAAATGGAAACCGGCGCGGTCGAGATAAAAGCGATCGCCCGCGAGGCAGGAAAACGCACAAAACTGGCAGTGACGTCAACCGTGCCAGGGATTGACCCGGTAGGTACGTTTGTCGGCGGTCACGGAACGCGGGTTGGCGCTGTCATGAACGAGATAGGCGACCAGGAAAAAATTGATATCGTGACGTTTGACGAGGACGTGAAAAACTTTATCGCTAACGCGCTGAGTCCGGCTGAGATTAGTTCGATCGAGCTAAACGAAACCGACAAACGAGCGAAAGTGTTTGTGACGGAAGACCAACAGAGTATTGCGATTGGTCGGCAGGGACAAAACGTCCGACTTGCGAGCAAGCTGACGGGGTATGAGCTTGATATTGAAACAGCAACGAGTGGTGCGTCGGCAACGGCCGACAAAACCGCCGACAAGCCAGCCAATAAACCAAAAAGCAGTAAGTCGATCGAGGATGACCTACTCGGAGCTATCGAAGAGTCTGGAGAATAGCCGTGAAAGAAGGCTGTCCGCTTGGAAGGGGACAAGTGTGGGATGCTCGTATACCAAAGGAGTGTCGTGGTTGCATCGAGGATGCGATTAATGACCCAGCTAGCGTATGGACAGATAAGTTTGATCCGGATTGCAAACATGAACTAGAATTTGGCGGGGAGAGTCTGCAGAGGATTACAGGGTCGCGAGAGGGTGACGGTAAGCGTCGATTGTATGGAGTGTTAGAAATCTGTTCAAAAACCGACACGGAAGTATTGACGGATATGACAGAGTTTTGGTGTACGCGAGGACAAGAAGAAAATAGTTAGCACTCTTGACCTACGAGTGCTAACGAACTATACTAGGAATAGCCTTTTTCTAACAGGGCGAAGGAGGGGCTCATGCCCGAAGAAATACAATTTGATTTTTCGAACTTTTTGACCGATAACGCGCGCGGCAGTCTCGAGCAAGCCGACATGTTAGCGCGTTCGCTCGGTAGTCCATATATTGGCACGGAGCATTTGTTGCTCGGCGTGTTGAGTCAGGGCGAGTCAGTTGGTGCGCGAATATTGACCGATGCTGGCGTTACGTTTGAGCGAGCTCGCAACGCGCTCAACCTCACGCCGCGGTCTATTGTTGTGAGCACCGGTCGAAAAGGTCTGAGTGAAACTGCTAAACTTACCCTGAGAATGAGTTGGGAAGTTGCTCAGGAGTTTTGTCAGGATGTGTGCGGCACGGAACATATTTTGTTTAGTCTGCTGAGCCAAAAAAATGCTCGTGCGACCGTGTTACTACGCGATATGAATGTTGCGGTCAACGATATTTTGGAACAAATCGAACTGTTTTTGGAGCGTCAAAGTAACGAAGCACAGCAGAGTAGCTCGTCATCTGAACGGCACAGCAACGTCCCAACTAAAGAGCGTACGGCTCTAGGAAAATTTGGCGTTGATATCACGGCGCGAGCAAAACGAGGCGAGCTTGACCCGGTGATTGGCCGCGAAAAACAAATCGCGCGGCTGGTGACTGTTTTGAGTCGGCGTACGAAAAATAATCCTATTTTGATCGGTGAACCAGGTGTCGGGAAAACAGCTATTGTCGAGGGTTTGGCGCAGCGAATTGTTGACGAGGACGTGCCGGCGCATTTGCTCGACAAGCGCTTGATCATGCTCGACGTATCGGCGTTGATCGCTGGGACGAAATACCGCGGCGAGTTTGAGCAGCGGCTCAAGTCGGTTCTCGACGAAGCTTCGAGCGACCGCGATTGCCTGTTGTTTATTGACGAGCTGCATCTGATTGTGGGCGCGGGAGCAGCTGAGGGCTCAATGGATGCGGCGAATATATTGAAACCAAGTTTGGCGCGCGGCAGCGTGCGTTTGATTGGGGCGACGACACTCGACGAGTATCGCAAACATATTGAAAAAGACGCAGCGTTTGAGCGCCGTTTGCAGCCTATTGTGGTGCCAGAGTCAACCACTGCCGACACTAAAGCGATTTTGAAAGGTCTCAAAAGCCACTACGAAGCGCACCACGGCGTGAGTGTGTCAGATGAGATTATTGACGAAGTGGTGTATATGGCAGAGCGGTATATTCAAGACCGTTTCATGCCTGACAAAGCGCTTGACGTGCTGGACGAAGCGGCGGCGCTACTGCGGGTCAAATACAGCAAGCCAGCGTCCAAAGAACGCGAGTTGCAAAAAAATCTCAGGCATTTGTCGGAGCGCATGGAGGCGGCGGTCGAGGAGAAAGATTATGAAAAGGCCGCGTTATACAAAATGCGCATCAGCCGTACTGAGGAGCAGCTAAAGAAACTCACTGGGTCGCGTGAGGTTCGCGCGCTTGACAGTCAGACGGTGGCGCGAGCCGTGTCGGACATGAGCGGCGTGCCGGTGATGAAGCTGCAAAAAACCGAAGCCGGCATGTATAAACAACTGGAAAAAGTGTTAGCAAAACACATCGTTGGGCAGTCGCCAGCGATTGCGTCGGTCGCTCGGGCGATTCGTCGCAGCCGTTCTGGTGTTGCGTCGGGTAAACGACCGATCGGCTCGTTTGTCTTTATGGGTCCAACCGGTGTCGGTAAAACTGAGCTTGCCAAAGTGCTAGCGCGCGAAGTGTTTGGCAGCGAAAAAAGCCTGATAAAAATCGATATGAGCGAGTTTGGCGAACGACATACTGCCTCACGGTTGATCGGAGCGCCAGCGGGCTATGTTGGCTACGATGATGGCGGCCAGCTGACTGACAAAATTCGCCGCCAGCCGTATAGCGTAGTACTGTTTGACGAAATCGAAAAAGCGCACCGCGACGTGTTTCAACTGCTTCTACAGCTGCTCGAGGACGGCGCACTGAGTGATGCCAAAGGTCGTCGGGTAGATTTCACGAACACGATTGTTATTTTGACGAGCAACCTTGGCGCAGAAAAAATGCAGCACGAAGCCAGTCTTGGGTTTGCTGCCGATACCACACAAGACGAGGCCAAGCTCGAGGAGGCGCATAAACAAACCGAGGCAGTGGCGCGAAAAGCGCTTGCAGATGTTATGCGTCCTGAGTTGATCGCACGGTTTGACGATATCGTGGTGTTCCATGCGTTGACAAAACAAGATGTACGCAAGATTTTTGATTTACTCGTTGACGATATTCGTTTGCGGCTGCATCGCAAAGGCTTTGGTTTGACGGTGTCACCGGTGGCAAAACGGTTGCTTATAGAACGCGGATACGATCCGAAAAATGGCGCGCGTCCGCTGCGTCGTACGCTGCAAGACGAGGTTGAACATATGATCGCCGAAGGAATACTCGACGGTCGCTGGACAAAAGGCGATATCCTCACCGTAACCGCGAAACGTGGTATGCTGGGTATAGAGGTTACACATGAATCCAAACCAACAACTTCCGTATCAACCGCCGCAGCGAAAAAAACCGCATAAGTTTTTCCGAGTTTTTCTCGTTGTTGCTGTTGTCACTGGTGTTTTACTGGCTCTACTGTATCGACAGCAACTCGTTGACCAGTTTGTCGTGTGGCAGCACCCGGCGACCAGCGACATAACGACAGTTGGGTCGCGTGCCGGCCTGAATAGCACAGGTATATTTTATTTGGCTGCGTCGCGCACGGGCATCGTTGACCGCACGACATTTAACAACGCCTGCGGTAGTCTGTTGAACGAGAAAACGGTTATTCTCGGTTGTTATGATCCGGCGTCGAAACGAATTTTTGTCTACAATATTGACGACCAACAACTTGACGGTATTCGTGAAACGACGGCGTCACATGAGATGCTGCACGCGGCATATGACCGGCTGCTGCCGTACGAAAAACCGCGGATCGAGCGTTTACTGCAAGAACAACGCAAAAAAATCACCGATCAGCGCATACTTGACTTGATTGCGTCGTATGAACAATCCGAGCCGACGGAGATCGTCAATGAGTTGCATTCGATTTTTGGCACAGAGGTTCGTTCGTTGACGCCAGAGCTAGAGCAGTATTATCGCCGGTATTTTTCAGATCGACAGAAAGTGATCGATCTGAAAGAAAAATACGAGCAAGTGTTTTCAGATCTTGAGAATCGCCAAAACCAACTCGTGAGCGAGCTCGACAACTTGGCGGCGTCGGTTAATACTCGGTCTGAACAATACGAACGTGACCTGGCGACATTTAACGATGACGTCGAGACGTTCAACAGCTGGGCGTCGACAGCGGCGGTGTCGGAAAGCGACTTTTATGCGCGGCGCTCGCGGCTCGTGGCGCGCGGTGATGAGCTCGAAACAACGCGACAGGGGATCAACAGCGACATCGAGCGTTACAATTCGCTCAAACGCGAACTCGACTCGCTCAACTTGCAAGCTGAAGAACTTAACCACAGTATTGACAGCAAGTGGGCGGCTGCGCCAACTGCGCTATAAGTGGTATACTAGACGAGATGCCGAAACTCAAAACACACTTTGTTTGTCAACAATGCGGCGCGCGCTACAGCAAATGGAACGGGCGGTGTGAAAATTGCGGGTCATGGAACTCGCTCGTTGAAGAAGCAGTTGGCAGCGAGAAAAAAGCTGCAGTTGATCGCTCGGCTGGCAAACCACTTGTTACGCAGCCGCTCGAGTCGGTCAAAGTTGACGCTGCGAGCGAACGTTTAGCAACTGGGTTTAGTGAAGTTGACGACGTACTTGGCGGCGGTTTGATGGCTGGTGGAGTGGTGCTGCTTGCCGGGCAACCGGGCGTTGGAAAAAGTACGTTGCTCATGCAGGTTGCGCTCAACACAGCCAAAACAGCGCCAGTGTTGTACGTGAGCGGCGAAGAATCTGCTTCGCAGGTGCGCGGTCGTGCTAGCCGTTTGGCGCAGCGTATTCCGGCGAAGCTGGAGCTTGCAACCAGCACGAGTGCAGATGATGTCGCAGCGACGATTGCAGCCGGCGGACACGCTCTCGTGATGGTTGATTCTATGCAAACGATGGCGATGGCGGATATCGCAAGTGCGCCAGGTACGGTGAGTCAGATCACTAACTCGGCAAATATTATCATCCGCGCCGCCAAAGCAACAAACACGGCTGTGGTACTAGTTGGCCACGTGACAAAAGAGGGGAGTATCGCAGGGCCGAAAGTACTAGAGCACTTGGTTGACGTTGTGCTGCAGTTTGAAGGCGACCGGTACGGTGGTTTCAAACTACTGCGGGCGGCCAAAAACCGCTACGGCTCAACTGCAGAAGTTGCTCTGTTTGAAATGCACGGCGAGGGTTTGCGCCACGTAGAAAATCCTTCGGCGCAGTTACTTGCCGAACGCGGCCAGGAAGACGGCTCAGTAATACTGGCTACGCTCGAAGGTAATCGACCGTTGCTGGTCGAGATTCAGGCGCTCGTTAACCCGACGCATTTTGGGTATCCAAAACGAACTGCTAGCGGGTTTGACTTCAACCGGCTCAACGTGTTGATTGCGGTTTTGGAGCGGCGCACGAAGCTTAAACTGGCAGAGAGTGATATATTTGTCAATGTCGTTGGCGGTTTGCGCTTGCAGGATCCGGCGGCAGATCTCGCGGTATGTATGGCAATCGCGTCGGCCGCAGCTCGGCGTAGACTTGACGAAAAACTAGTCGTATTTGGCGAGGTTGGGTTGTCTGGTGAGGTTCGCACTGTTATGGCGAGCGACCGGCGCGCCAAAGAAGCGAAAAAGCTTGGTTTTTCAGGTGCGATCGCACCAGTGAGCAAACCTAAAAATGCCTTTCTCCGCCCGGTCGCCGATGTGCGCGATGCGCTGACACAGTATCTCACAAAAACATAATACTAACGTAGTAAAAGTAAGGAACAAACAATGGAACTAATGAATCTGATGGCAATTTTGATGGTTGGCGTGTTCGCAGAAACAACCTATTTGACAGTGCGTAGTTTTACGCCCACCAAAGTCGCGAAAGACAGTATATTGCTTGACACAAGCGTGCTGATCGACGGCCGGATCGTGTCGATTGCGCGCTCGGGTCTCATAAGCGCTACGCTCGTCGTACCAACAAGTGTGGTACGTGAGTTGCAATTTATGGCCGACAAAGCCGACCACGATAAACGCGAACGGGCACGTTTTGGTTTGGATATTATTGAACAACTGCAAGCACTCGAAGAAGTTGAAACACAGGTGGTAGACGATGGAATCACGAACCAGCATGGCGTCGACGAGCAGCTTATTCGGCTAGCCAAGCGTTGGAATGCTAAACTGTGTACGATCGACTACAATCTCAACAAATCATCACGCGTACAGGGTGTAGTGGTGGTCAATATCAACGAGTTGGCACACGCTCTTCGAGTGGCGTATCTGCCAGGTGAGACGTTCGAGGTCAAGCTGCAGCAAGCGGGGCAGGAAACGCACCAGGCTGTTGGGTATCTCGACGACGGGACGATGGTAGTGGTAGATAACGCTAAAAAAAGCATAGGGTCAGTTGTCACTGTCGAGGCGACACGTATGCTTCAAACCGCGGCTGGTCGCATGATGTTTGCGAGATATTATTCTACGGAAAAACATCGCGAGCAAAAGACAGTTTTGTCATCGGCGACGAAACAACAACGGCGCGAAAAACCGGCTCGTAAAACAGCTCCGCAGTCTCAGTCTAGTCGACGTGCCAAAAGCGAGCACGCCAACAACGCTCACCGTCGGCGTGCTACGCGTTCAGCCGCAGGTAAACAAGAAGAATCGCTTGTTCACCTGGTGAATGACTAAAAATTATCGTTAGCTGGCGTCATCGTTGTCGAATAGTATGCGATGTCCGTAACGGTTACAGTGATTGACTGATTGCCGTTGACAGAGGCTGGGTAGTTTAGAGTATAAGTGCCGCTTCCAGAGGCAGATACGGTTCCGACTGGAGTGTCGCCGACAGTGACCGAGATAGACTGAAGCGCGTGGGTGCCCTGAGTGACATTGACGGCAATTTCTTTCTTGTTTTTGTTGATACTGACATTGTTAATAAATGGTTTTGAATCGTTGCATTGATGGAGGGTGTCATTGCTGTTAGGATCGTACCCATCGGGTGCTGTATACGTTTTTTTGTTCGTGATCGGGTCGGTGCTGCTCGTCACGTCCAGCTCGACACGCGCCGCGTCAGGAGTACAGTCGGTAGCACGTTTTTTCGAGGCTCGGTCGAAGACCATTTTTTCATTGCCAGTCGCCGTGCTGGTCTTTTTGTTGTACCACGACGGGAACAGGTCGGTTCGACCGTTGACGGTTAGTCGTTGGATTCCAGCCGGCTGCGTGAACCAGTCGCCAGGTTTCCACGTACCGTCAGGTTGGAAGATACCGACATGGGTGTCGTGCATGATTGCACCGACTGACGGACCGACCAAGCTCGACAGAGCGTTGCTCATGTAGCGCGAGTCGTGGTTTCCAACCCAGAAACTGAGGGTTGCTTTGGGTGAAAAGCTATTCATCCAAAGGTCTTTCGACCAGTTGCCGAGGTTTGACGTTCCGGTTTTTGTACCGGTTTTCACATTTGGTACATTCAGGCCCGAAGCACCGCGGCCAAATGAAGGTGCGCGCGCAGCGTCATCGCTCAAGATATCGGCTAGCATGTAGGTGATCTGCGGGTCGATGACTTGCTCAGACGTATCTTTCCATTGTTTGATAACCTGACCTTGTGAGTTTTTGACTTCTAGAACACTTGCGGTTGGTTTGTATACTCCCATGCGGGCGATAGTCGCAAACGTGTTGACGTGTTCAACCATTTTCAGTTCGCACCCGCCGATAGAGAGCGCGAGACCGGCGTCGTTTTGGCTACAATATGATTTATCTCCCAGTGCCTGAATGGTTTTAAGCGTGTCGCCAGCGCCGTTGTCGCGGTCGTTGATATACATGGCCTTGATGGCCGGAATATTGCGAGACTCGGCGAGGCCGCTGCGAATCGGAATACTGCCGCGGAATTTGTTGTCAAAGTTGTTGACAGATTTGCCGTCGTCAGTTTTGTAGATAGTTTGCGGTAGCGGTTCGTCGGCCAAGATTGACCCTGCGCCCCAGTTCGTGCCGTCGCGTTGTTTGAACAGCGACGCATAGACGAACGGCTTGATACTTGACCCGGGCTGTATCCAGGCAGTGGCGGCGTTCACTGCACCATATCCGGGGTAGTCGTAGCCTCGGCTACCAACGAGCCCCAAGATTTGTCCTGTTTGCGAGTCGACCATGGTTGCTGCGCCGTTGTCGAAGTTGGCGCTTTTTGGTTTGTACGTTTCGAACAGTGCGGTCATCTCGCGCTCCATGATTTCCTGAGCGCGGTAGTCGAGCGTTGTTTTGACGGTGAGACCGCCGTCGCCAACAGTCTTTTTGCCAAGTTCGCTCTCGAGGTCGCTTTTGACCATTTGGACAAAATGCGGTGCTTTGATACCGCTAAACTGGTCTGACTCGGGTTTTATAGTGTCAAGAACGGCAACTTTTTTGGCTTCATCGGCCTCAGCTTTTTCGATATATCCCTGTTCAACCATGTAGTCCAAAACAGTATGTTGGCGTTCGATCAGTGCTTTGTGACCTTCGCTATTGTACGGGTTGTAGTAGGTTGGGTTTTGTGGAATAGCCGCCAGCAACGCGCTCTCAGCGATCGTTAAATCTTTGGCACTTTTTCCAAAATATGTTTGCGCTGCCGACTCGACTCCGTTACGTCGTCCGCCATAGGGCGATTCGTTGAGATAGAGTGTTAAAATCTGGTCCTTGTTATAGATCCCCTCGACTTGTATAGACAAAATCACTTCTTTGATCTTGCGCGGCACGCCAGACAAGCCGCGATTTCCGGCTTCGTCGGCAAAAAACACCTGTTTTATGAGCTGTTGTGTTAGTGTTGAACCACCCTGGGTCGAGCCGCTGTTGGTAAAGTTGGACCAAGCAGCGCGTACAATACCGCTCGCGCTGAACCCGCCGTGTTTGTAAAAATCTTTGTCCTCAATAGCAACCGTCGCGTTTTTCATGTGCTTTGAAATATCGTCAGACTTAACGACGAGCTTGTAGTCGCCGTCACCCTTGTCCTCCCATAGGACAACACCGTTACGGTCGGTATAGGTCGTAACGGTTGTTTGGACACGTTTGGCGATCTCGTCAGGGCGGATTGCGTCAAGTTCACGGCGATAGTAGAGGAACAATATACCAATAATCAATGCTAGGACTGCCATGCTGACGCCAAAAATCTTTAGCATCATCAGTAGGCCGTCTTTGCTGAACCAGTAGCCGAAAAAGCGTTTGGGGTGCAAACGATAAAACAGCCGCTTGACTGGATGTTTCGGAAGTGTTGCGAGGTATTCTGCCTTGCGGCGTTTTTTCAGGTCACGGTTTGCCTTGCGGCGGTTCGATAGATTTGCGTAGAGCGAAACACTCTTCGTGCTGCGCTTTTTCCCGCGTTTCAGTACGTTCATGAACGGTTCATAGCCTCCTTAGCCCACATTTGTTCTCAATTATACCACCAACCAAATTGCTTGTGAGTCTTGATTTTATACTTGTTTTTCACTCTGCTACAATAAGAGAGTAGTTAAAAAAGGACGAACACCTATGAATAAGCTTTCAGATGAGCTAGTCTGGCGTGGGTTTGCCAACCAGACGACCTTTACCGACATTGCCGATATTGACCAACCGAGGACGTTTTATCTTGGGGTCGACCCCAGTGCACCAAGTATGCATATTGGTAATTTGACGCAGCTCATGGTTGTAAAGCACCTCCTAAATCACGGACACAAGGCAATCGTGCTTGTTGGCGGTGCGACGGGCATGATCGGCGACCCGAAAGAAGACACCGAACGCGACCTCAAGTCACCTGAAGAAATTGCCCGAAACAAAGCTGGAATCGCTGCACAGTATCGACAACTACTTGGCGGTGAAACATTTGAGCTCGTCGACAATTATGACTGGTTCAAAAACATCGGTTACCTCGAGTTTTTGCGCGATGTTGGAAAGCATTTTTCGATGACGCAGCTACTTGACCGAGAATTCATCAAAGCTCGGATCGGCGACGGCGGAGTTGGTATTAGCTACGCTGAGTTTAGTTACTCGTTGATCCAGGGATACGACTTTTTGCACCTTTACCACGAAAAAGGTGCAACACTGCAAGTCGGGGGTTCGGATCAATGGGGAAATATGCTTTCTGGCGCGCAAATGATCAAAAAACTTGAAGGCGTTGACGTTCATGTGTGGACGGTGCCACTCGTCGTCGACAAAACAACGGGCAAAAAATACGGCAAAAGCGAGGGCAACGCCATCTGGCTTGACCCCGAGCTCACAAGCCCGTACCGGTTCTATCAGTTTTGGCTCAACACTGACGACGACATGGCAAAAGATCTCGTGAAACTCTTTACATTCCTCGAAAAAAGTGACATAGAACGCCTGATTGCCAAGCACGACAAGGCTCCGCACCTGCGTCAGCTTCAGAAACGTCTAGCGTACGAGACCACTGCTTTGGTGCATGGCGACGACAAAGCCACGGCTGCTGAAAACGTCTCGGCAGTGTTGTTTGGCGATACCCCGTTTGAGCAACTGCTTGACATACATCTTGACATGCTCGCTCAAGAGATTCCGGTTAGCGCCTCTAGTAGCGTCGTCAACGCGCTAGTGACAACCGGAGTTTGTGCGAGCAATGGTGAAGCTCGCCGACTGATTGCGGGCGGCGGCGTCAGTGTCAACGGCCAAAAGATCTCCGAAGACCGCGACGTTGCCGCACCTAGCCTGATTAAAAAAGGCAAAAACAGTTTCGTGCTTGTGAGGTAACATGCAACCTGACACGCCGCTTCTCAGCGTCAAAGGTGTGGGGCCAAAAACCGCCGAGTTGTTTGCTGCGGCGGGGTTGTCAACGGTGGACGACCTGGTACATTTTTTTCCGCGCACATACGACGACTATTCCCGGGTGACGACTGTTTCGGCCCTCCAGCCTGGCAAAGTAAGCTTGCGCGGACGATTTGAGGAGGTGCACACCCGGCGGGTGCGTCGCGGTATGACAGTCACCGAGGCGACATTTACCGACTCGACCGGCAAAGTGGCAGTGGTGTGGTTTAACCAGGCGTACCGCGTGCAGCAGGTGTCGACCGACAAAGAGTTTTTGGTATCGGGCGAGTTTGGTTTGCAGCGCAACAAATACCAGCTCGTCAACCCCAGTGTCGAGCTTCTTGACGGTGGTCACGCGAGTACGGGGCGTATCGTACCGGTGTATCGTCAGGTGATGAAGCTAAAAACGCAGCTGGTGCGCAAAGTGCTCCTCGAGCTGCGACCGTATATACTCGCACTCGACGAGACGCTACCGCTCGAGATCGTCGACAAAGAACACCTCATGAGCTATGCCGACGCAGTGAGCGCGCTGCATTTTCCCGAAGGCGACCAGCAGCTCGAGCAGGCCAAACAGCGTATGGGGTTCGAGGAGATGTTAGCGCTCGTGACTGCGAGTCAGCAAAACCGAGCCGACAACGACGCTCAGCCCGGGTTTCAGATGCATTTCGAGGCTCAAGATGCGCAAGATTTTGTCAAAAAACTGCCATTTACACTGACAGATGCTCAGCGAGTTGCGGCGTGGGAGGCTATCCAAAACCTTGCGAGCGAGCGTCCAATGAACCGACTGCTACAGGGTGACGTTGGGTCAGGAAAAACGGTTGTAGCCGGTTTGGTGGCCTATATTGCCTCGCGTAGCGGCTTTCAGACAGCCTTTATGGCGCCGACTGAGCTGTTGGTGACTCAACATGCTGAAACGCTCCAGCGGCTTCTTGAGCCGTTCCAGACCAATATCGCCTTGCTTACCGGCTCTGTCAAAGGGAAACATCGCCAACAGGTTTACGATCATATTTCCCAAGGAAGCGTTGCTGTCGTGGTTGGGACCCACGCGCTCATACAGGAAAAAGTGGCATTTCATAAGCTTGGTTTTGTTGTGATTGATGAACAGCACCGATTTGGCGTCGAACAGCGACAGAAACTGCTTGCAAAGTCGGGCGGTCGTATGCCGCACCTGCTTGCAATGACGGCTACCCCCATACCGCGCTCGCTTCAGTTGACGGTGTACGGCGAGCTTGACGTGTCGATACTTGGCGAAAAACCCAAAAATCGTCGACCAATCCACACTAGTATCATCTCACCAAATTCGCGCGCTCAAATGTACGAGGCGGCCGAAAAAGAGATTATCTCTGGTCGGCAAGTCTATGTGGTATGCCCGTTGATTGAGGAAAAAGAACCGCAGAGTACAACTGGCGACTTCTCGAGCGACCGCAAGTCGGTGGAGGCTGAGGTAAAACGGCTGCGGCAGGGTCCGTTTCGACATCGGCGGATCGGTTTGCTGCACGGGAAGCTAAAGTCGGAGGAAAAACAGGCCGTTATGAGCGATTTTGCGGCCGGCAAACTCGACATACTTGTTAGTACGACAGTGGTCGAGGTGGGAGTGGACGTGCCGAACGCCACCGTGATGATTGTTGAGGCAGCTGACACGTTTGGGCTCGCTCAGCTACACCAGCTGCGCGGGCGAGTGGGGCGCTCCGACAGACAAAGCTACTGTTACCTCGTGACGAGCACTAGTCAAAAGCCTTCGCGTCGTCTGCGAGAGCTTGAACGGTCTAATGACGGTTTTTACCTAGCTGAAAAAGACCTTGAGTTACGCGGGCCAGGTGAAATCTACGGCCGCGCGCAACACGGCGCGCTCAACTTGCAGTTTGCCCGTATCTCCGACACGCGCTTGCTCAGCCGTGTCCAACGCTGGGCCAAATGGCTCATTGCGCATCCAGAACACATCGCTGCCTGTCAGGCGCTACGCCGCGCCATCGACCGCTCTCGCCATCTCACATCTTTGAACTAACATGTGTTTTGCCTGCACCCAAACCTCACTACCCTCATCCAAGGTTCTCGTAAGTTTTGCAGGGTATTCTTTTTCTGCAAGGTTTATCCTTGCAAAAATCCTTAGTTTAAATGACCTCTCTACGGATACGTGCAAAACGTTGCAAGGTCGTTGCAAGGTTTATCCTTGCAAAGAACGCATGGGAAGCCATAGGCGATACCGGGCAAGAAACAATGACACGATCTGCGCAAGCTGGGATCGAAAACCTGTTACAACTGGAGCCAAAAATAACCGAGGATGGAAACGATGACCTAGAGCTGTCGTTGCAAGCCGACAGAAGTGGTATGGAGGGCGATGTTAGCAACTGGAAAGATGGTTGGCTGAAGATCATGAAGAACGCAGGTAAAAAGCACGTAGAAGCAATAGAACAGATTGACAAGGCTATCAAGGATTTGGAAAAGACGCGCGATGCCCTGATGATGTCAGACAGACACTTGCTTGCGGCCGAAAACAAGATGGATGATCTGACCATAAAGAGGTTAACACGCAAGAATCCGACAATGGCAGCTAAATTTGCGGAGTTAAAAGATCAGGAGGTGGCAGAATAAATGGGCAGTAAACTCGCATCAGAAAAAGTCGTGATATCAGCACCTACATCGTTCTCTGGTTCGGCCGCTCGCATCTGGAAAATGACAGATTCCGACAACGCATGGTTAAAATGGCTATTGCTTGTTCCTGTTGCGCTAATGTTGATTTTCATGGCATGGTCGTTTGTCGCTATTTGGTATTTCATAATCATTGGACTGTTTGGTATCTTCGTAATCCCATTCCGTCTACTAACCCGCAGCGGCCGCAAACGCACGCGAGGTAAGCTCCAACACCGCGAACTACTCGAAGCCATCCGTGACGGAAAAATGAGCAGGGATTAAACGCAAACAGCCGAGCCTTACTCGACTGGACTTCGACTTTCTTTCAGAAAATCAAAGTGATAAATACCGATCGCCCTATAGTGATACAATATTTTATATGAAGACAGCAATTATTATTCACGGCTGGGGTGGCTCTCCAAAAGAGGGCTGGAGACCTTGGTTGGTTGACGCGCTCGAGCAACGCGGCTGGAGTGTCATAAATCCGAGCATGCCGGAAGCCGATGAGCCGACACAAGATAAATGGGTGGCAAAACTTGCAGATGTTATTGGTGAGCCCGATGAGGATACTTACCTAATTGGCCATAGCTTAGGGTGTATAACGATTCTACGCTACCTAGAGGGCCTAGCAGACGGCAAGAAAATAGGTGGGGTTGTATTGGTTGCTGGTTTTTCGAATGATCTTACATTTGATGGTTACAAAGGAGAATTAGCGAGCTTCTTCACTTCAGCGATTGACTGGGCAAAAATAAACTCAGTCTGTGAGAAGTTTTTCGTTCTTCACTCTAAAGACGATAGCTGGGTAAACGAAATGAACTATCATGAACTAAAAGAGCGGTTACATGCTAAGGGTGAGCTTCAGCAAGCTTTCGGCCACTATAGCAGCGGCGAGGGTTTAACGGAATTGCCTATCGTACTAAAATCACTTGAAGAGATGTCTACATGAAGGCAATCCTCTCATCTGCCGGAATCACTACGCCAGAGATGACACAGACTCTTTCGGAGCTTGTTGGTAAGCCGTTAGAACAAATCAACGTCGCGGTTATTAACGAAGCGTCTGCCGTTGAGCCTGGCGATAAGCGCTGGGCTTTCAATGAGATGCAAAACCTGAGCCATTTGGTCGGTGGCGAAATTGATGTCATTAACCTTTTAGCGCTTGAC
>JBLMYZ010000007.1:0-18512 GCA_050258575.1 Acidobacteriota bacterium | reverse complement strand
AAAAAGCCAATTTTACCGATATATTTGTCCATAAACATTGCAAAACGTTCGCCCATGTTGTCGGTAGCTTTTTTGTCGACCACAAACTGTTCATACAGAGAACGAATATAATCAACTTGTTCCGCATGAGCATCGCCTGTATCACCGGTCACTCTGAGCACAAAATCACCCAGCGACAACTCGAGCGGGTTGTATTGTTGGAAAAGCCTCATCCGCCGCCGGTCTTCGACTGGTTGTTCACTACGCCAAAACTCGCCCTGCGTTATCTCGGGCGAGTGGCTCCCAGGCAGATATTGTTCATAGTGATTCATATTATCTAAATATATATTTTATACCTTTACTGAAGTTTAGTCAATACGTTTGACATTGTATAGCGCTTGTGCTATAATAGTAGTTATGGTTGACAAGCAATATCTGCCACGACATCTGGTGACGCAAACGATTCGCGTCGAAGGACCGACAAACCACCAGTTGCTCGATGTATATGACCCATGCATGGCAGTGGATCCTCGTGGCGAAGAGCTTGTGTTTCATATACCCGTCAAAGCACCGAAGGGAAGTGAGCATTACACTCCTCGAAGTTCGGTGGAAGAAACAACGGCCCAGCGCCGTCGCGGCAGGTTTGTGCTAGGGTTGTTTTTCTAAGCGCTTTGTGGTAGACTCGTAGCTAGTCGTTACCAGAGACCGCAGCGGGCGATGAGCCGATAAGAATGCTGCCGAGGCAACCATCACTCTTTTTCGAGTGTGCCAGTCCCTGAGTGCGGGGACTTTTTTGTACACGACGAACATTGACATCTCTAGTCGAATCATAAAGGAGAGGTCCGCCTCTCCCAACTCCCTAAAGTTCGGCTCTCGCCTCGCGCGCTTCTGGCGCAAGCAAGCGTCAGCGAAGCCTTTAGGGGAAGATGGCTATTTTACAAATTCACTTTACGAAATAGCCAGGAAGGCCTAGCCCTTCCTTAAAATTTAACGCTAAGTTTAAGGAGCAAGAAATGGCAATTTCTCGTGACAAAAAACAAGCGTTGGTTAAAGATTTTAGCGATATCCTCGGTTCGAGCAAAATGACGGTCGCAGCTAAATATGACGGCACGAGCGTGTCTGACATGCAAAAACTGCGCCGAGCAGCTCGAGAAGCTGGTGTCGGTGTTAAGGTGATCAAAAACCGCCTCGTCAAAACTTCTATGAAGCAGACGAAAGGGTTTGAAAACACCGAAACCGACGCGTTCCAGGGGCAACTCTTGTACGCCTACAGCCGCGAGGACGAAGTCGCACCGGCACAGGTGATCGACAAGCTGTCGAAAGATATCCCAACTCTCGAGTTGGTCGCGGCGCTCGACAACACCGGAGCAGTGCTCGACACTGCCAGCGTGAAAGCGCTTGCTAGCCTGCCGAGTCGAGAGCAACTGGTGGCCGAAGTGGTCGCACAACTTCTTTCGCCGGTTCACGACACAACCAACGCACTTTCTGGCAACCTGCACGCTTTGCTTGACGGCATAGCCGACAAAGCTACAGCGTAAAAACACTTAGTAAGTTTGTAAGTGCGAAAGTTAGTAAGCAATCGCTTTTACTTACGTACTTATTTACTTACGTACTTATCAACTTTAATTCCTGAAAGGAATTTTCTATGGCAGACGTTAAAAAGCTCGCAGAAGAGCTCACAAAACTGACCGTTCTTGAGGTTAACGAACTCAAAAACGTGTTGAAAGACGAATACGGTATTGAGCCGGCCGCAGCAGTTGCTGCAGTCGCTGGCCCAGCTGCTGGCGGTGACGCCGGTGCAGAGGCTGAGGAAAAAGCAGAGTGGACTGTCACTCTGAAAGACGCTGGCGCACAAAAAGTCGCCGTGATCAAAGCAGTCAAAGACATCACTGGCCTCGGTCTTGGTGAGGCTAAAGCTATCGTTGACGGCGCTCCAGCAGCAGTCAAAGAAAAAGTGTCTAAAGAGGACGCTGAAGCAGCCAAAAAAGCCCTCGAAGAAGCTGGCGCAACCGTCGAGCTCGCCTAAAGCACAACCTAAAACTAGAGATGTTCTTTCGCAAACTACCCAGTTCACGCTGGGTAGTTTGTACATATGCCACTAAAGTGTCTATGAGCGCAATAAGTCTGTTCATGAGTGAATGTCAACGACAATATTTACAACGTTTTTGGCACGACCTCATAACTTCGTGTGGAAAAGGCTGGCTTGACAGGCGAGGGTCGGAGTGGTAGGATGTAATTGTTATCACTATAAAAACAGACAAAGGAACATGCGAGTATGTCTGAGTTACCAGAGAAACAGGTCAAGCGACTGAAAGCGCTTATTACTGAGGCAGAAACGAACCTGGCAGCCGCAAAGGAGCTGCTGATAAGCGTGATCGGGGAAGATGATCTTTCGTCGCTGCGCGCCAATACCGAAGAAGTAGCCGGCAAGGTTATAGAAGGTGTCTTTGACGGCCAAAGTATGGTCGGCCCTGACGGCAAAAATTATCCAGTGCCAGCCAACTACGCGAGCAAGTCGAAGCTTGTTGAGGGAGATATCTTAAAACTCACCATCGCTGACGATGGAAGCTTTATTTACAAACAAATCGGCCCAGTTGCACGCCGACAAATCATCGGCACATTGTTGCAGCACGACGGCGCATACTACGTCGAGGCGAACGGGCGTGAATACCGTGTTCTCCTTGCTAGCGTGACTTACTTTAAAGCACGTGTAGGCGATCAAGTGTCTATCGTCATACCAGAGGACAACCGCGAAGCGGTCTGGGCAGCAGTCGAAGCGGGACTTTAGGAAAATAATCACACACAAATGACCCGTCGCAAGCGGCTCATTTTGGTATGATAGTAAAGAAGAAAAGGAGGGTAAGATGACATTTGACGAGTATCAAAAACAGGCGGCCACGACGAGTACGATCGACCCGAACAGCGTGACGGCGCCGTATTATTTTGCGCTCGGTCTCACCGGCGAAGCGGGCGAAGTGGCGGAAAAACTTAAAAAAGTGATCCGTAACCACGACGGAGATATTTCGCAGCTTGACATGACAGAGTTTAAAAAAGAGCTGGGAGATGTTTTGTGGTATATCGCCATGATGTCGCGACAAGTCGGGCTGTCTCTCGAAGATGTTGCCGCAACAAATCTCGCCAAACTTGCCGACCGTAAAGAACGTGATGTCGTCAAAAGTACCGGCGACAACCGCTAGACGTTGTGTGAACTACGTCGCTCTAGCTGCTTTTCGAGCGTATAATAGGTAGCGAGTATGGGAGAGAAAAAGGAGGCAGCGGCACATCGTGGCAAGCCGGCGTTGTATCGTCGGTACCGTTCGACGAGTTTTGACGAACTAGTCGGGCAAGAGCACGTCACTGAGTTGCTGAAACAAGCGGTCAAGAGCGGGGCGATCTCGCACGCATATTTGTTCACCGGACAAAAAGGAACAGGCAAAACCAGCGCCGCTCGGGTGCTCGCCTATGCTATCAACAACCTGCCGTACAGTGCCGACTCGCAGCACCTCGACATCATAGAGATCGACGCCGCCAGCAACCGGCGGATTGACGATATCCGCGACCTGCGTGAAAAAGTATTCATCGCACCGACAAGTGCCAAATACAAAGTGTATATCATAGACGAGGTGCATATGTTGACCGGAGAAAGTTTTAACGCGCTGCTCAAAACACTCGAGGAACCGCCGGCGCACGCCGTGTTTATACTGGCAACGACAGAGCTGCACAAAGTTCCGGCGACGATCGTCAGCCGAACGCAACGGTTTCATTTTCGGCCGGTCGAACAGTCAAAAGTTGTTGCTCATCTAAAATCTATTGCTAAAAAAGAAGCCATCACGATCGACGAGGAGGCTCTCAAGCTGGTTGCAGACTACGGCGGCGGCAGTTTTCGCGACAGCATAGGTCTGCTCGACCAAGTTGGCGGGCTCCATACGGCAGTAAACGCTGCACTCGTTGAGTCTATCTTGGGTCGGGCGAGCGCCACGATCGTACAGGAAACACTAGACGCTCTGGCGGCGGGCAGCGAAGAAACGGTCCGGCGACTTCTCGGGGAAGCGCTCGACAGCGGCGTGTCGCCAGTGACATTTGCCGAACAGCTGGTTGCAGCTCTGTTACAGCGCCGCGCCGCTGGCATAACCTGGTACGCCCTGAGTGAGCAGCTGATGAATATACCAAAAGCTCACTTTCCGCAGCTGTTACTGACAAGCGTACTGCTCAAATTTGTCGCAGCTCAGCGTAGCACCGAGGGTTTAGCCACTGGACCGACCGCGTCAACCGCAGCACCAGCTCAGCCGAAACCAGTCGAGAAAGCACCGACACCAGCACCAGCCGCTCAACCGATGCCAGAACCGCCCGCGGAACCGTCGTCACCGCCGGAACCTCAGCAGTCCGCCGCGAGCGACGACGCGCCCGCCACGCTCAACTGGGACGATGTTCTTACAGCAGCCAAAGACCGCAACGCGCCGCTCTACAGCGTGGTCAGCCGGGCTGAAGCACAGTATAGCAACGGGCGTTTGACGTTGGCGTTTCAGTACGCGCTGCACCGCAAAAAAATGCAACAAGCCCAGTACAAAACCCAGTTAAGTACGCTTATCGCCGACGTTTGCGGCGCCAGTCCTGATATCATAGTAGCGGAAACGACGCACCTCGCGGTGGATGAAACAGCGCAGCAGGTAGCAGATATTATGGGTGGGGGAGAGGTCGTACAGGTATAACATGGCCGACAAAAAACCCGACGCAAAAATCCCGCCCCACAGTCTCGACGCCGAGATGAGTTTGCTCGGTGCGATTTTGATCGATGACGAGGTGCTGGCAAATATCAGCGACAAACTAAAACCGCAAGATTTTTATGAAAAACGCCACGAAACGGTATTTTCTGCCATGTTTCGGCTCTACGAGCGCCACCGGCCAGTCGACCTCTTGACGCTGAGCGACGAACTAACAAAGAAAGACGAGCTCGAGCTGGTCGGCGGCTCCGCGTATCTCACAGAACTCACGAACTACGTACCAACCGCGGCGCACGCCGAAGCATACGCCGATATTATTGCCCAAAAAGCCATCCGCCGCCGCCTAATCAAAGCTGGCAGCGATATCACGGCCATGAGTTTTGATGAGGAGAAAAACGTCCAAGAAGTCCTAGAAGTGGCCGAAACCGAGCTGTTTTCGGTGTCAGACACCAACGTTAAACAAGACCTCGTCAGTCTCGAGCAGATCCTGACAGAAAGTTTTGACCGTATCGAGGAGTTGCACCGCGAAAAAGGCAAACTACGCGGCCTCACGACCGGTTGGCGCGACCTCGACAATATGACGGCCGGTCTACAACGCTCAGATCTGATCATCTTGGCGGCGCGCCCAGCGATGGGCAAGTCGGCGCTTGTCAGCAACCTGGCGTACAGTTTGGCGACGCGCGAGCAGCAAGCGGTGCTGTTTTTCAGTCTCGAGATGAGCAAGGAGCAGCTGACTGACCGTATGCTGGCCGAAGCTGCTGGCGTCGACGCCTGGAATATCCGAACCGGCAACTTGACCGATGATGATTTTGAAAAACTATCCAACGCTATGGGCGAGATGGCTGAAGCACCGATCTATATCGACGATACCCCAGGGCTGTCTGTCCTCGAGATGCGTACCAAAGCCCGCCGCGTGGCACACAACCAGCCGCTCGGGCTGATTATTGTCGACTACTTGCAGCTCATGCAAGGCACTGCGAAAAGCTACGGCGATAACCGTGTCCAGGAAGTGTCGGAAATCTCGCGCGGTCTCAAACTGATCGCCCGCGAGTTAAACGTTCCTGTTGTTGCACTGAGCCAGTTGTCACGTTCTGTTGAGTCGCGTAACCCGCAGATCCCGCAACTTGCCGACCTACGCGAGTCTGGTTCGATCGAACAAGACGCCGACATCGTCATGTTTATTTACCGCGAGGACTACTACAACCCCGAGACCGATCGCCAACACATCACCGACCTTATCATCGCCAAACACCGAAACGGTCCGACCGGACGGATTGAGCTGTACTTCCACCCAGAACGGCTCAAGTTTATGTCGCTCGAAAAGAAACGCGACTAAACTACCGCTTGCGCGTGTTTTTGCGTATAATATGACGAGATATGACCCAGCGTTTTTCATGGCTCAAACAAGCGTCGCTGTATAACTTCCGGTTTGTGATCGGATACGGTGCGATCGTGCTGATTGTACTAGTGACGTTGCTCGTCGACATCAACTCGCTGCCAAACGGTATCTCGCAGGCAGAAATGCAAAGCGCGGTGCAAAGCACAGATATTTCTCTGAAACTGCCGCAGTATGACTGGCTCATCAACGCGCCGTATCATGTACTGCAAAAACTCTCCATCAGTGCGCTCGGGTTGTCCCGGTTGTCGCTAGTGCTACCGTCAATCGCGATCGGCGTGCTAACGTTGTTGCTGTTTTGGTTGACGATCCGCCACTGGTTCAAAAAAAGCACTGCGGTTATCGCCACGCTTGTTACGGCGTCAACTATCCCGTTTATTTCTATGCTGCGCACCGGTGCGCCAGATATCATACTGCCGTTTTGGACGATTTTGTTTTTGTTTGCCGGCGTGCGGTTTTTGATTAACCGCGAAAAAGGCTTTCGCTGGAAATTGCTGCTCGTCGTTGCCACTGCTGGACTTTTGTATACCCCGTTCGGGATTTACTCGTTCCTGGCGTTTGTTGTCGGCGGGATCTTTCACCCGCACGTTCGCTCGCGGCTACGCCACGTCAAGCGAGTCCGGCTGCTGCTTTTGACAGTTATTTTTATCGCGCTTATCGCGCCGCTACTCGTGGCGCTCGCTCATATGCCAACCATGTTCTATACCCTCACCGGGCTTGACCACACGACACTGTCACCGCAGCGGATTGTTGAAAATCTGTTGCATGCGATCTATCTGTATGGCAATTTTTCAACCAGCACGCTCGCTGGAACGTACATCACTCCAGCGTTCAACGTGGCTTCTGTGGTACTCATGCTGCTCGGTTTCATGCAGCTGGTACGCAACCACCACACCGCACAGTCGTACGCTATTTTGACCTGGTTTGGGATAAGCGTCGTCGTGGCACTGCTCGTGAGTCAGAGTTATGCCGTCGTGCTCATGCCGGTACTTATGCTGCTAGCCAACGGTATTCGCACACTTATCAACGAGTGGTATGAGCTGTTTCCGCGCAACCCTTACGCGCGACTGGCGGGGCTGGCAACACTGTCGGTACTGTTTATTGGCATTACGACCGGCAACTTGTCGCATTATTTTCACACGCTTCGCTATGTTGACTCGCCGGCCTACAGCGCGTCGCTGTCCGCCGTAAAACGCTCGATTGTTATAGAAGGAAATCGTCCAATGACACTCGTTACAGATGTCGAGACAGCTGATTTTTACGGTATTTTGACACGATCCTACCCAAACGTCAGTGTCACGAGCACCGCGCCGCAAACCATCAGCCAGCCAACGCTTGTCCTGCCGAACGTTGCCTCGGCATACGACAAAGCACCGTCGCGGATTTTTGTCACATTCACAAAACAAAACAGTGTGGTGCTGCGTGTTTACCGACCGTAGGTGGTATTTCAGCGGCTTTCTCGATATAATTGTCCGTGGCTAAATAAAGGAGGACTATGTTCGATCAAGCCAAAATGGTCATGCAGCTGAAAAAAGTACAGAAAGAACTTGCCAACGAGATCGTTGAGGTGTCAGCCGGTGATGATGCAGTTATTGTGCAAGTAAACGGCGAACTCAAACTGAAGAAAGTGACGATTGACCCAAGCCGCGTCGACGTCGACGATATCCAGGAGCTCGAGCGCTGGGTTGAGGCCGCTGTTCGCGACGCACTGCAACGCGCCCAGGAACTGGCTGCTGAAAAAATGAAACCGTACATGGGGGCACTAGGGAACTTCACCAAGTAAACCGACTATGTTGCCGAAAGCTTTAGAAAACCTCATCGACGCCCTTGGGGCGCTACCCGGCGTTGGCGCACGCACGGCTGAACGCTATGCGTACTATTTGTTTCGGGCCGATGACCGAGTTGGCGAAAAATTATCTGAGGCTCTCGACAAGATTCATACCGACGTCAAAATCTGCCCGGTTACCTATGCGCTCATCGACGCCGACGAAGAAGTCTCACCGCTCTACAGCGACACCGCGCGCGACAAAACTGTCGTTGCGGTCGTCGAGGAACCACTCGACATAGTCGCGCTCGAAAAAACCAAGCAGTTTCACGGCACCTACCACGTGCTTGGCGGTGCGATGAGCCCGATCGACGGAGTGGGGCCAGAGCAGCTGCATATATCAGAGCTGGTTGCGCGTATAAAAAAAGACGGTGTCAAAGAAGTGATTTTAGCCACCAACGCCAGTGTTGAGGGCGAGTCGACCGCACTCTACATACAACGGCAAATCCAGGACAGCGGCCTCGATATCACCGTCACGCGCCTGGCGCGCGGCATCCCCGTCGGCGTCGACCTCGAATACGCCGATATGATTACCCTGACTCACGCTCTCGAAGGCCGTAGAAAGCTATGAACGGCCCCTTAAGAGCAATCGAACTTTCAAAAACATCTGTCGAAGCCGGGGGCTTTCCTGTAGGTGCAGTGATACTGCAAAATGACATTGTCATCGCCGAAGGTATAAGTAACGGCAAAGAGCTGCATGACCCTACAAGCCATGCCGAGACGGTAGCGATTCGCAGAGCCTGCAAAGAACTTGGCTCACGCTCGCTCAGAAATACTACACTCTATTCCTCGATGGAGCCGTGTCTTATGTGCCTGAGTGCAAGTTCGTGGGCATCAATACCGAAAATCGTATATGCTGCTTCCCGGGAACGGCTTGATCCGCAACACTTCGAAGGTACTCATGACATAAGGCAAATCAATGCGGCTATGAAAAAGCCGATTGAGTTAGTACACGCCGAGGACTATGAGGAAATCGCCCTGCAAGTCATCCGTGATTGGGAAGCCTGAGTCACGTCGTAACTATACTATCGCGAACAGAATCTTCGAAATTGTTTCAAAAACTCTGTTCGCGAGGCAGGAGAAATGATTCCAGCTCACGGCAGGGAATAGGGACTGTGCGTTCCGTCATGCGCCTATCTGCTGATAATGAGTAGCACCTTGGCATTAGGCACATCATGCGCTCGCAACCATGTTGCAGCACCGGCGATTATACCGCCGAGCCGTGTATACGATAGTGAAAACGGGTCACGCACATGCGCGTTGTTAAGCGTTGCAGCCGAAGCCACTTGTTGAAGGTGTCGCTCGAGGTCGTCCGCGAGGTAGTCGTAGCCATGGACCCGTGCATTCTCAACAAGTCAGGCTGAGTACAGCTTTGGTGTCTTCAGGCTCAGCATCGATTGTACTCTTGAGATCCAAGAGCACATCTTTAGTGCGATACATCTGTGTCATTTCTCCTGCCTTTCATCTCCACCCGTGAGCGGGTGGCTCAAACGAGTGGGACAAGCTCGCCGTTTCGGGTTGAAACGGACCCAATTTTTTAATTATAACATATTTTCTACTTCTATGCAACTTTTGCTAAAATCTACAATCCAAAATCTCTCTTCTACTGCTATACTTATAAGATGTATGAAGCCATAAAAACAAGAGTGGATGACGCTGAGCTAATCGTCATAATCCAGCCGGAAAATCCAGACGGAGATAGTTTGGGTACGGCGATTGCGTTGGAGCATATTTTGAGCGATCTCGGCAAAGAGGTGACGATGTTTTGTGCCATAGATATGCCAAAGTACCTGCGCTATATTGACGGTTGGGACAGGGTGTCGGGCGACTGGACAGGGAAGTACGACCTCGGTATCATCGTCGATACCTGCGCCGAAGCGCTGCTCGTCAAAGCGGTCGAGACGCCAGGTTTTCGACATTTTGCCGAAACACACCCTGTGCTTGTCCTCGACCACCACAACGAAGGCGGCGAAGAAGGCGACGCCGACTCGCTGACGTTTCCACACGAACTTGTCATGGACGAGTCGGCCGCGGCAACCAGCGAGCTCGTGCTCGATATCGCCGCAACCTTCAACTGGCCAGTGTCAGCCGAAGCTGCAAGCGCGCTGTTCGCGTCACTCCAGGCCGACACACTCGGCCTTACCACACACGCTGTTGGCGCGCGGCAGTACGAAACAGCAACAAAACTCGTCCAGCTGGGCGCAAACCCTTCCCATCTCGAAGAAAAACGCCGTGAGTTTATGAAAAAACCTGCTGACATATTGGCCTACAAAGGCGAACTTATCGGGCGGGTCGAGTACTACCTCGATGGCAAGCTTGCTACCGTTCACATCCCATGGGAAGATATCGAAAAATATTCTGACAAATACAACCCGAGCGTCCTTGTACTTGACGAAATGCGTCTAGTAGAAGGCGTCGAGGTTGCTGTGGCGATAAAAACCTACCCCGACGGCAAACTGACCGGCAAAATCCGCAGTAACACGCCAGTTGCCGACCAAGTTGCCGGCTACTTTGGCGGCGGCGGCCACAGCTACGCGGCTGGGTTTAAGATCTACGAACACTACGACACGACACTGGATGAACTCGTCAAAGCTTGCGATACTATCACACGAAAGGCATAGATGAAACTACACAACACTCTCACGAGACAGGACGAGCCGTTTACGCCGCAGGGCGAGACAGTAACGCTCTATACCTGCGGGCCGACGGTCTACAGCGAGCCGCAGATCGGTAACTGGGTAGCCTATATCCGCTGGGATACACTAGTGCGGACGTTAAAAAGCGTTGGGTATAGCGTCAACCGTGTGATGAATATCACCGACGTCGGACACCTGACAAGCGACGCCGACGAAGGCGAGGACAAGATGAGTAAAGGCGCTCGTCAAGAGGGTCTCAGCGAGTGGGAGGTAGCCGAACGCTACACCAACCGTTTCCTCGAGGGCATGACGGCGCTTAACCTGCTTCCGCCAGAGACGCTGGCGCGCGCAACGGAGCATATTGACCTACAGATAGCACTTTTGCAACAGCTAGAAGCAAAAGGTTACACCTACATTCTCGATGAAGGGGTGTATTTTGACACAAGTAAGTTTCCTACGTACGCTGACTTTGCGCGGCTTGACCTAGAGGCGCAAAAAGCTGGCGCAAGAGTCGAGTTCAACAGCGGCAAGCGAAATATTGCCGATTTTGTCCTCTGGCGGCTAACACCGGCCGACCAAACTCGCACCATGGAGTGGGACAGCCCGTGGGGCAAGGGTATTCCTGGCTGGCACCTCGAGTGTTCAGCGATGGCGCTGCATTATCTCGGTACGACACTCGACATCCACACTGGCGGTATCGACCACATACCGGTGCATCATACCAACGAGATCGCTCAGAGCGAGGCGGCGACCGGCCAACCTTTCGCTCGCTACTGGCTACACTGCAACCATTTGTTGTCAAACGGCACAAAACTGAGTAAAAGTCTTGGCAACAGCTACACGCTTGACGATATCGCTGACCGCGGATTTAGCGCCATGGATTTTCGAATGTTTATCCTCCAGAGCCACTACCGGACAGAGACAAACTTTACCTGGAAGAACCTTGCCGCAGCCGCAACTCGACTAAAACGCTGGCAACATGTCGCGGAACTCCGCTGGCAAATACACGACACGCTAGAAAATGACGACACCAAAGACACGCAGCATGACGTTAACGGGCGCGTACTTGCCGCCCCCCACGCCGCTATGGAGGCGCTAGAAAACGACCTAAACACTCCAGAAGCGCTGGTTGTGGTTGAACGAGCGTTTGACGAAATTGAAAAAGCTTCGGTCGACACGCTGCAAAAAACCGCACTCCAGTCGCTGCTAGAATGGATCGACGACACGCTCGGTTTGCGGCTACTCGCGGCAACTCCAGATATTAGCGATGCGCAAAAACAGCGTATCGTCGAACGTCAACGAGCACGCGACAACAAAGACTGGGCCACATCGGACGCGATTCGCGACGAACTGCTCTCGCAAGGAATCTCTCTCAACGACACGCCAGCTCGAACTGTGTGGAACCGCTAGCTTATGCTTCGGCGACGCTGTTTTTGATCTTTTTGACCAGTTTTGCGAGCGGTTTTTCCTCTGCCGCGCGGCGTTTTTGGTTGTTTTCGAGATAATCGTCAAGTAGAACTTTTATGCATCCGGCGATCGGGATGGAAATAATACCGCCGGCGAGGCCGAACACATACGTCCCTATCGTCACAGCAACCAGCACGATGAGCGGCGACAGCTCGAGTCTTTTCGACTGGATCGCTGGCGAAATAAAGTTGTTTTCGATCTGCTGGTAGACAACGAAGTAAATCGCGAAAATAATCGCTGCTAGCGGGTTGTTTGCGAGCAGTAACAGCGACACAATTACCCCGGCGATTGTCGCGCCAAACATCGGGATCAGCGACAACGTGAACACGATCGCAATAGTGGGAAAAGCAAGATTTGACGGCACTTCAGCGATAAAGAGGGACAAAACAAACACTGTTAGACCGGCAAATCCAGCGCCGATCGCCGAAACAGTCAGCTGCCCGGTCACGTAGCCGTTGATCACATTGTACATTTTTGTTGTGATACGACGGTGTGTCTCCATGGTGTCTTTGTCGCGATATACTGCCCAGAGACGGCGTAGCCACTCTGGCCCTTCGACCAGCATGAAAAAGGTGAGCGTCAACACGAGCACGGTTGAAAAGAGGGTTGCAAAAACCGAGCCTATTCCACCAAGCAAGTTGCGGCCAAACTCGAGAGCCACACCTTCGAGGTTTTGTTTCGCGGCCGCGACGGCTTGTTCAACCTGACCCTCGAGGTTGTAGTGATGTGCAAAATCACCAAACGCCGCCCACTGGTGCGACAGGTTGTTGACGATATCTGGTGTTGATGTCAGCAAGCGCGTCGTCTGGTCTGCGATCGGCGGAATCACCAAGAACACTACAGCCGCAAGCAGGAGTAGTACGACAATATACGCTAGCGCCGTTGCGCCAACGCGACTTTTACCAGGAAGTTTCGCAGCAATATAGCTAACCGGCAAGTTGAGAGCAAGCGCCAAAAAGGCCGCTATACCTATGAGTATCAGCGCTGTCCTTGCGTTATAAATGGCGAGTATGAGAGCCCCAAACCCGAGCAACACCAACCAGAACCGGACAAACGTTTTCGTATCGATAGCTATTTTGACTTTCATATCTAGCAGTATACCCTAAGTTCTGTCAAACACCTAGAGTCATCGGCCGCGAGAGTTAGCTCATTGCAAGTGATGCGAACAAAACGAGCGCTAGCATAGCTATCGTCGAAGTCAGCAGCATGACTTTTGTCGGTTCAAAGGCTGCGTCCTGAGCTTTTTTTGATATTGTTTTCTTTGTCATATGGTTAGTATACCACGAGCAGTATATCCCTATGCAAGTCGGCGGAGTCTGCTACTATGGAACTATGTTCGACACAGTTGTTCACAAATGGTTTCGCGTCCCGTACCCACTCCACGTGCGGTTGTTCCGACCCGTTAAACATGCCCGGGTGACGTATCTGTTTATTCACGGTATCGGAGACACCGGCGCTATGTGGCAGCCACTCGTCGACAGTTTACCCGACAGCATCCAGTACGTCGCCGTTGACCTGCTCGGGTTTGGCGAGTCTCCTAGTCCGCGCTGGTCAAACTACACTGCCGCTGTTCATGCTCGTTCGATTTTAGCAACCTTTTTGACGCTGCGTATCACCACGCCGGTTATAATCGTCGGTCACTCACTTGGTTCGCTTGTCGCGGTTGAGTTTGCCAAGCGCTATCCGTATCTCGTCAAGCGACTCGTGCTCTGTTCGCCGCCAATCTACGAACCAATCAAAGAAAACGGTCATACGCTGAAAAAACCGGCCATGTTGCGTTTTTTGTACCAACAAGCCGCCAAAGACCCGCGGATAATCGTCAACAGCTATGGTCTTGGCAAAAAACTCCGAGTTATTAACTCGAGCCTCAACGTCATTAGTGAAAATGTCGATTTGTTTGTACGGACACTCGAGCAGAGTATCATCAACCAAACGACCATCGACGATATCACAAAACTTCGCGAACCAGTCACTATCGTCACCGGCGCATTTGACCCGTTTGTTGTCAACGCAACACTTGTAAAACTGTCGCGCGCCAGCAGTACAGTTCGCGTCAAGACGATTGTCGCTAGCCATATCGTCAACAAAACCTACCAAAAAGAGCTCCTCAAAGAACTTGGTTTTATTTCGCCGCCCTCACACCTGACGCGGCCGCAACGCCACAAGCAAATCAGATAATTGGCCCTCTCAGCGCTGTCAACCGTCGTCGTGTCAGTATGATCTAAAATTACTCCACAAGTTTGTGGTATAATTTTTGTGCTGTCCTATACGGTGGGGAGTGGCCAAGTGGTAAGGCACCAGGTTTTGGTCCTGGCATTCGGGGGTTCGAATCCCTCCTCCCCAGCCATGTTTAGTAACAGAGGTGAAAAATGCACATAATTGTGCATTTTTTGTTTACCTGGTTTCACTACCTCTGTTGCTTGGGGTTCGAATCCCTTAAGCCGCATCTAACTATTCTGACTGTGTTATATCCAGCTCCCCCAAGATTATTTTTCTAGAACATTCACTTAGACCTTAAGAAATTTACTATGAAGTTTACAGATTATAGTCACGATTAGGTTAATAGTCCGCGTCGCACGAACCTCAGCATACGTAGCACATGCTTTATGCGTCTAATACAACAGAATCCAAGTAGCTATAGTCGAAAAGTTGTATTTGTGACATTTTTCGATTATAGTAGTTTCATGATAAAACGACAGCAGTATCTACAAACACTACGACAACTTAAAGATCAACATGTGATAAAAGTTATCACAGGAATTCGACGTTCAGGTAAATCAACCTTGCTTCAGTCATTTCGTAATGAGCTTATTGAGTCTGGTGTCGCCGAGCGCCAAATTCAGTCAATCAATTTCGAAGAAGCCATCAATGTCGACTTAACAGACTGGCTTGCTCTACACAATGACATCGAGTCAAAGTTGGTCGATGGTCGAATGAACTATCTGTTTCTCGATGAGATTCAGATGGTAGATAAATTTGAGCGTGTCATTGACTCTTTATTCGTGAAAGATAATGTCGACATCTATGTGACTGGGTCAAATGCGTTTTTACTGTCGAGTGAGCTAGCAACACTTTTGACAGGGAGGTATATCTCTCTTCACATTTTGCCATTCTCATTCGCCGAATACCGGCTAGCAATGCCAGATAGCCAGAGCAACGACAGGTTGCTAGCGCAGTATTTATCTTCAAGCGCTTTCCCCGAAGCGGTTACCTTATCCAACACAAACCCAGCCCTCTCTAATATTTACCTGAAAGATTTATATGAAACCATCGTCAACAATGATATATCAAACAGGTACGAGATTAGAGACAAGGATGACTTCTCGAGAGTCGTGAAATTTGTTTTCGATAGTATAGGAAGCCCTCTATCCGCTACCAGCATCGCGAAAGCTCTGACTAATCAGGATAACAAAACGTATCATGCGACCGTCATCCGATACCTAGAATATTTGACGAAAAGCTACCTAATTTATCCAGTTAGCCGATATGACGTAAAGGGTAAAAAATTACTCACTACTAACGATAAATACTACGTAGTCGACTTAGGTTTGCGAGAAATAATGCTCGGTAGCTCACAGGTATCAGATATCGGCCATCGACTAGAGAATGTCGTGTATCTAGAACTATTACGTCGAAACGAAGGTGAGGTATGGGTCGGCAAAGCAGATGACAGCGAAGTCGATTTCATTGTCCAGAAACCAGGGGGCGAGCGCGTATACTATCAGGTGGCTTATCAAATTAACGACAACGAAAAAACCCTTGAGCGAGAACTTGCCCCATTTAAAAAGATTAGCGATAATTATCCCAAATATATTTTGACGACCGACTTAATAAACGAGGAATTTCTAGGCATCAAAAAGGTAAACGTCGTGGATTGGCTGTTGAGCACAGAAGTATAGCTGGTCTAATTTCAAAAAAGATACTCGTAACCAGCCTCCTCTTCGTCATAGACTAGCTCGCTATCTACATACTTGATGCCGAGTTTTTCAAGCTATCGACCAGCCTCTCAACAGCCTGCAAAGTCTCGTCAGTTATGACAAATACAGGGGTGGAAGTGTACGTAACTTCACCCTCCGCCCCAAAGACCCTGAGCAACTAAACCAATCCATAACAAGCTTTCCGCTCCCTATACGAGAATAGGCACTGGATATATGGTTCACTCCGATTAAGACATTGAATTATGCGCCATGCGTGACCAGCTTCATACAGTGTTCGGCTCGCCTTTATGAAGAATATCCGATATTCACTTGGTCAATCGCGCTCCTGATTTGCATCATATTCGCTTTCGCCACCGATAATCAGCACACCACAGTTATTATCTATAGTTTTCGCATCCTGTTCCAAACCATTGTAAGTTAGTTTGCCAGTCGTAACACCCTGAACGACTATTCTGTTCTGATCTGAATAATTATTCGCTGGGCAAACGTCAACCTGATTAACTGTAAGGCTTCGCACCACACCTGCGGAGACATAACCGCCATGTATGTCTGCCTTCAAGTTCTCGACAGTGGCACGGTTAAGTGTAACGCCGGAAGCGAACCTGGTTGTCAGGCTGATGGTACCGTATTGACCAGTAGCCTCAAAGCTTCCGCCAACCGACGTCTGGTAGTTGTTGCTAGTTCGCTTATCGCTACTCTCAGTGATGATAGCAAGAGTGTCTTGCTTGTCTTTATTGTAATAGTGCACCGAACCGCTTTTGACCGTCACATTATTAAGAGCAGGCCCGTATATGGTAAGTGTTGGCTGAATATAGCGGTTACGACGATCATCCTTGCCGGTCATTGTTAGAACCGCTTTATCGCCTTCAACTTCGATGCTAGGTGTTATCGTGCCAGATATTGCCGATATTTCATAACGAGGAGTGTCGCTGACAATGTACTCGGTATAAACATCAGACATGTCGCCCCAACCTATGTCGAATGTTCCGACATCGACTGTAAGCTCTTTGATACTGCTAAAATCTTCAGACAGCGCAACTTTCTCGGTACTACGCGAGTCATGCGCCGATGTCATATCCAACTGCTTGCCGAGTATGAAAGTACCGATTCCTCCACCGAAACTGACCATGCCAGCAATCACAATTGAAATAACTGAGACAGACAGCTTTCTTGTCCAGGTCTTCTTAAAAATAGCGTACGATATGACGGACAGTAGCAGGGTGAGGAGTATTCCGGCTATTGTAAATAGAATTATAGATATGAGGCCAGCCGTTGATTGGACAGACAAGGATTCATGAATACCCAAATTTTCATTGTCATTCAACCAAAGCATGCCATTGATCCAAAGCGTGACTAGCAGTACGCCGAACGCGCTAATTACAGCAAAAGCACCAGCCATACTAGTGACAATGTTTTGCATGATTCGTTGATTATTATTTGGAGTCTCGGCTTGTTCGCTAAGTTCTTTAATCGATGCGAGGGTCACCGGTTTGCCTGCTAGCTGGAGCTTCTCTGCAGCTGTTTTAGCAACTGGCACTACGATCCAGAGCACTACGTAGGCAATGATGATTAGCCCCCAAGAAACAAAACACATAATGATAAATGCCAAGCGTGTCCACGTTGGGTTGACATCAAAGTACTTAGCAATACCGCTGAGTACACCGCCTAAGACTGCCGAGTCTTTATCGCGATACAAACGATGTGGTGGTTTATTGTCATCTTCGAACGTATCAGGACCAACCGCCAGATCACCATCTCCGATAAAGTCTTTTGGATCACCAAGCTGTTCACGAATGGACTTGACGTCATCTTCGGTGATTACGCCATCTTTCTCAGTGCCGCGAGAGGAGAGAATCTCCGTCAGTCGAATTTCAATGTCCTCTAGCAAGTTCGGATCATCGGCATAGAGCTCAAGTTTAGTGGTATATTTCTCAAGTTCCTTCTTGGCCGTAACTTCTATGTCATAGGGTGTTTTAGCTATATGGATTCTGGTTATTTCTTTCATACAATTACTCCTCTTAGAGTTTATTTAACGTGTTATTTAATGCGGCGATATTGCCAGTAACTTTATTTAGTACATCCTTGCCATAATTGGTAGTTTTATAGTACTTACGCGGAGCGCCGTGTTTGCTCTCTCGCCATTCATGTTCAAGCAACCCATCTTTTTGGAGCTTGCTTAGTAATGGATAAATTGTCCCTTCGACGACAACGAGCTCTGCTTTGCGAAGTCGTTCTATGACGTCACTCGTATATACTGCTTCGCTGCAAATCTTAAGCACACAATACGCAAGAAAACCCTTACGCATTTGCGTGGCAATTTGTTTTGCATATTCATCGCTGGGCACAGAAGATGTTTGTCCTGTCATAGTTCTATGTTAAGCATACTACTTGATTGTGTCAATACTTTTTATGTAGAGGCTACTAGCAATGACCTGTGAAGCGATGGGGGCTGCAAGAATCTAGACAATAATATCATCTCGTCTTTCCAGTGCTCCTGTGCGTCCTTGCGATGCGATAAGACCAATGAATCCTAAAAGCTGGTCTGCTATA
>JBLMYZ010000006.1:0-15516 GCA_050258575.1 Acidobacteriota bacterium | reverse complement strand
TCTCTCGTTCTCTCAATCTATCTTCCCTTACATCGGGTAAGCTCGCCGCAACTTTTCGCGCGTAACCGTGTCGAGGCGGTCGATTTCGCCAAAGGTGACGTGGCGAACGATGCCGCAGTAGGCAGCGAGGTTGCTCAGTTCGTCGAAACATGGGTAGGGGTGAAACCAGACGCTTTCACGGATCATCGTAAAGCCAAGTCGTTCGAGCTCGCGTGTAAACAGTCGACGTTTGGCGCTCAAGGCGACTGGTACATCGTAGGTAACCATGCGCCATTTTTTATCCCACGTAGCTGGTTTTTTCAGGGTGACTTTACGGACGTCGGCCAGCTGGAGGCGATGGACGCCTTTGACCGACAACTGAAGAAGCAAGTGTTTGTTCTGACGAGTGACTTCAACCAGTTTTTGGCGGCGTAGTTCGGCTGCCACTTGGTCGAGTTGTGATGAGGGCAGGGCAGTGACGCCGGCGGCGCGCAGGGCTTTCGGGAGCGAAGTTGCCTCGCATACAACTCCGCTGAGACCATTTTTGCCGATGATTTCTAGTGCTACGTTGACTGCTTCTGTCGTCGTCATACCCTACCTCATTTCGTTATATAAACATTTTAGCACAGCTGGACAAAAAAGTACAACACATTTGTATACGAGATTTGATATGATTGAGTATATGACCGAATCACTTTTCTTTTATGACTTGGAGACGAGCGGGTTACATGCGCGGACACAGCGGATTATGCAGTTTGCTGGGCAGCGGACCGATAAAAACATGGAGCCGATCGGCGAACCAGTAAATATGCTGGTAAAGCTGAGTGACGATATATTGCCCGAACCGTACGCGATAACCGTGACGGGGATTACGCCCCAGCAAACGCTGAGCGATGGGATGACAGAGCCGGAATTTGCTAGGTTTGTGTCCGAAGAAGTTTTTACGCCCGGGACGGTGGCGGTTGGGTATAACAACGTGCGGTTTGACGACGAGTTTATACGGCATACGTTGTGGCGGAATTTTTACGACCCATATGAGTGGGCGTGGAGCGACAATCGCGGACGGTGGGATATGCTCGACGTTGTGCGTATGACACGCGCACTTCGGCCGGATGGTGTCAAGTGGCCGGTTGATGACAAAGGAAAGCCGGTCAACAAACTCGAGTTGCTTGCCAAAGAAAACCAGCTGCTCCATACCAAAGCACACGACGCCTTGAGTGATGTCGAGGCGCTGATAGCACTGACAAAACTGCTCAAAGAAAAGCAAGGAAAGCTGTTTGACTATTTGCTGACAATGCGCAGCAAAAACGAGGTCGCTAAACTAGTAAACCTAGAGTCACCGAAACCGTTTGTGTACGCGTCGGGGCGTTATGGCGCGGAGCATGATTTTACAACCGTTGCCTTTCCGTTGGCACCGGGAACAAAACCCGGCAGTGTGCTGGTGTATGATCTGCGCTATGACCCGAGCAGTTTTGTTGGCGCAACGCCGCAGGCTCTGGCGAGCGTGCTGTTTGCCGACCGAGATGTGAGGGCGCAGGAAGGGTTTGTGCCCCTGCCGGTCAAAGAGTTGAGCTACAACAAGTGTCCGGCGGTTGCGCCGCTCGGCGTATTTGACGAGGCGTCGCAGCAGCGGTTGAAGTTGCCGCTCGAAGACATTCAGGCAAATCTCACACGACTTACCGCCAACAAGCCATTTGCTGAAGCGGTTCGTACAGCGTTTGAAATGCGCGAGCCATACGCTCCGTCGACGGATGTTGAAAGCCAGTTGTATGACAGTTTTATGCCCGACAAAGACAAGGTAAAATGTGCCGCGGTGCGCAGTGCGGCTGCGAACGACCTAGCGGACTTTCACCCGGACTTTCAGGACGAGCGACTGCCGGAACTGCTGCTGCGCTACAAAGCGCGTTGGTTTGCGGAAAGCTTGAGTGACGACGAGCGGAAAAATTGGGAAGGATACCGTTCGGCCAAGATTTTGGCAAACTTGCCGAGTTACCTGGAGACATTGCAAAAATTGTCAACCACGATGTCCGACACCTACGTGCTGGAGGAGCTACAGCTGTGGGCGGAAAGTATTGCGCCGCTTGGGCAAGACTAGCGGACATGTATAATAAGTAGTGTGAAAAAACCGCAACCTGACCGAGTCCCTGACCTGACACCGCAAATTGTTGTCGCGACAGTGTTAGTGTTGATGGTGAGTGTCATGCTCGTCGGTGTGTACTGGGAGCCGTTGGTACGGTTTTTTAGCGACACCGGGCGAATGCGCGAAACGATCCAGAGTGCTGGCGCGTGGGGACCAATCGTATTTATCACGATCCAGTTTTTGCAGGTGCTGATTGCACCGATCCCGGGACAGGTTGCCGGAGTTCTAGCGGGTATGATGTTTGGACCGTGGCTAGGAGCGCTGTATTCGACACTCGGTGCAACGTTTGGGTTTGTGCTGATTTTTATGTTGGCACGCAAACTTGGCCGGCCGTTTATAACGAAGTTTGTCAAAAAAGAACATCTGGAAAAGTTTGACTACCTGACGAACAAAGCCGGTCCGCTTGTGTTTTTCCTGATTTTTTTGTTACCAGGATTTCCAGACGATATCATTTGCTATATTGCTGGACTTAGTGCAATCCCTATACGCACATTGGTTTTTGTGTCACTGGCTGGGCGCATACCAGGCTATGTGCTGACGAGCTTCATGGGAGCAGGGATCGGCGGCGGGCAAACGTGGCTTATCATTACGGTCGCGGTGGTATCGATCGCAGTGCTTGCTTTTGGTTACTGGCAGCGTGAAACGCTCGAACGTTGGGTGCGCAAACTAGCGCAGCGCAGCTCGCGCACCTAGCCTAAAAAGCTAAAATATCGTACAATAGATAGTCGTATAAAAGATAGGAATGGTGTTGTGAGAAATATACTGCGGGTCGTTGGTGCTCGGGAAAATAACCTCAAAAATATTAGCGTTGATATTCCGCGCGACCAGCTCGTGGTGATCACCGGTTTGTCCGGGTCGGGCAAGAGCTCGCTGGCGTTTGATACTATATACGCAGAGGGTCAACGCCGCTATGTTGAAAGTTTGTCGAGCTATGCGCGGCAGTTTCTGGGGATTATGGACAAGCCCGACGTCGACCGGATCGACGGTTTGAGCCCAGCTATTTCGATTGACCAAAAATCCACCAGCCGTAACCCGCGTTCGACTGTCGCGACTGTGACGGAGATCTACGATTATTTGCGTCTGCTGTTTGCGCGCGTCGGCGTGCCGCACTGTCCAGTTGACGGCAACCCAGTGTCGCGTCGTTCGCCAGAAGCGATTATCGACGAGATCGTGGGGCTCGGTGAAAAGCGTTTGGTGGTGCTCGCGCCAATCGTGAGCGACAAAAAAGGTGAGTTTCAACACATCCCCGAGCAATACACGCGCCAAGGGTTTGCGAGAGCGCGAGTTGACGGCGTTATCTATGCGCTCGACGAGTTTCCTGAGCTTGAAAAACAGTACAAACATACTATAGAAATCGTAGTTGATCGTTTAGTAAACAACGAAGCGTCGCGCGGACGTCTCGTGCAGTCGGTCGAACAGGCGCTTGAGCTAGCCGGTGACACAGTGATGATACTCGACGCCGACAACGACGAAACGCACATGTATTCGCGTCGATATGCTTGTTTAGATCACCCAGATATTATGATCCCAGAACTCGAACCGCGGCTGTTTAGTTTTAATGCGCCACAGGGAGCGTGTCCAGTGTGTACTGGTCTTGGGTCGCGGCTTGAAGTTGATCCGGAACTGGTGTTTAACCAAAACCTGACGATCGCGGAGGGTGCGATCCGGCCATATAACCGCGTCAACAGCGACGCCTGGTGGATGAAAAAACTAGTAGCGGTCGCAGACAAGCATGGGTTTTCGTTGCATATGCCAGTGCGCGATTTGAGCGACGAAGTGCGGCAAAAAATATTGTACGGAACGGACAAAGACACATACCGTATAAGCCTTGGTTCTGGGCGGCACTACGACTCAACGTACGAGGGGGTGATTCCAAATCTCGAGCGTCGTTGGAAAGAAACCGACAGCGAGTTCATGCGCCGCGACATCGAACGCTTTATGCGCGAAATGCCCTGCTATACCTGCAAAGGCCGCCGGTTAAAACCAGAGATTCTCGCGGTAACGGTCGAAGGTCTAAATATCATGGATATGTGCGACCTGAGCGTGTCAGCAGCGGTCGAGTTGTTGCAGCAGGGCATGACGTTGACGGAAAAAGATATGGAAATAGCGCAACAGATTTTGAAAGAAATCATGGCACGGCTTGGATTTATGTACGACGTCGGGCTTGGATATTTGACGTTGTCGCGGGCAGCTA
Source organism: Acidobacteriota bacterium (assembly GCA_050258575.1). Classification (GTDB taxonomy): domain Bacteria; phylum Patescibacteriota; class Saccharimonadia; order Saccharimonadales; family Saccharimonadaceae; genus JAPUDS01. Next base: position 11,203 of record JBLMYZ010000006.1, on the reverse strand, counting down.
ACACACTGTCGGGCGGTGAAGCGCAGCGTATTCGCCTGGCGACGCAGATTGGTTCTGGATTGCAGGGTGTGTTGTATGTGCTCGACGAACCGTCGATCGGTTTGCACCAGCGCGACAACGATAAACTGATCGCGACGTTGAAACATTTGCGTGATCTTGGTAACAGTGTGGTGGTGGTTGAGCACGACGAAGACACGATCCGTCAGGCGGACTATCTGCTCGACATTGGTCCTGGTGCGGGTGTGCACGGCGGTGAGGTGTGTGCAGCTGGAACGCCAGATGAAGTCGCGAAAAATCCGAGGAGTATTACCGGGAAATATTTGAGCGGCGAGCTAGCAATATCGACACCGAAAAAACGCCGCAAAGGCAACGGTAAAATCCTCAAAGTCGTCGGTGCAAAAGAACACAATTTGAAAAACGTGACAGTTGAGTTTCCACTCGGTTTGCTGACGATTGTCACGGGTGTGTCCGGTTCGGGTAAGTCAACGCTTGTCAACGATATTGTCGCCAAGGAACTGGCTGCGCAACTACACCGTGCGCATGAAGTAGCCGGTAGTCACGAAGCGATCGAAGGCATACAACAACTCGACAAAGTTATCGTTATCGACCAGTCGCCGATCGGCCGGACACCGCGCTCAAACCCCGCGACGTACACGGGTGTTTTCACGGCAATTCGCGAGTTGTTTGCCGGCACGCCCGAGGCTGAAATACGCGGTTACAAAGCCGGACGATTCAGTTTCAACGTACGTGGCGGGCGATGTGAAAACTGCCAGGGTGACGGTGTGATAAAAATCGAAATGCACTTTTTGCCAGACGTCTACGTTCAGTGCGAGGTGTGTCACGGCAAACGTTATAACCGCGAAGCACTCGAGATAAAGTTTAAACACAAAACTATTTCAGACGTGCTCGATATGACTGTCGAGCAAGCTGCTGAGTTTTTTGAAAACCAACCAGCCATCAAACGCAAAATGGATACGTTGGTTGAGGTTGGGTTGGGGTATATAAAACTTGGGCAGCCAGCGACGACGTTTTCAGGCGGCGAGGCGCAGCGCATCAAACTCGCAACCGAACTGTCGCGCCGTGCAACTGGCAAGACGCTCTACATACTTGACGAACCGACAACTGGTCTGCACACCGACGATGTTAAAAAGTTGTTACATGTGTTGCAGGCACTCGTCGACACGGGTAACAGTATGGTGATCATCGAACACAACCTCGAAGTGATCAAATGCGCCGATCATATCATCGACATGGGACCGGAGGGCGGTGAAGGTGGCGGCCAGGTGATCGCTACTGGCACACCTGAAGATATCGCAAAAGTCGCTCAAAGCTATACTGGCCAGTATTTGAAAACAGTGTTGTAAATTGGTGCACAAGCGTTATTGACAAAACCTATCGGGGGGAGGGTAAGCTTATAGTGAAGTAATCTAAAAAGGAAACACTATGAGTGAAAATAGCGAAGGATACAGCCGGTCAGAAACGGAACGACAACCAGGAGAGGAAGGTTTGTATGACGCTGACTTGGCGGAACGAGAAGCTCGGGCGATGCATGGGGCGGAAGCAAAATACAGTCGTCGACTTGGAGAAGCTTCCGCGGAGTTGGTTAAGATTGGCCGGTTAGAAACTCAGGCGGGGGATGGTTTTCTAGACGAACTTCATGGGCAAGGGAGAGAGCATGATGCTCGTCTGTTGCATGATGTGGATACTATTGACGAGCTTACGGGCGAATGGGAAAGTGTCAGAGAAAGGTTACGGGATCAAAGTCTGTCAGACAAGGAAAGAAATAAGTTAGAGTGAGAGCTCGGTTTTATTAAAGAGCGTATATGGGGGGCTCGAGATCTTATCGAACAAGACAAATATAACGGCAGAGGTAAGGAAAGGGATAGCATCGAGCGTTCGCTCGCAAATGTGCGCGAGAATGTTGTTAGACGAAAAGAACGCTTAAGCGAAGAGATAAGGGAGCTAGTAAAAAAAGCTCAGCGACCATTTGATGATCTGAAAGAAGCCAGCTCTGAACGCTATGCCAACCTTTCCTCCGACGAATGAAACAATGGTTAGAAGCTTTGTCCTGGTGTTAAGTTGAGGGTGAGTTGTATCGCGCTAGCAGAGGTAGGTATGAAGAGCGAGTGAGTGCTGTCGCGAGTGATATTGACGCAGAAAGTGATACTCACTTTGGGAATTCGAGAATTATGGGCGACGCGGTATCTCACATGAATAGCTTATTTAGGCGTGGACGGTCAGGGAGTCTCGATGAAATGGGGTATGGGGGTGAATACTATAATATTATGGAGTCTTGGGGGCTGGTTTTTGCCGACGATCCCTATGATCGCGACGAAAGGAATATTGCAGAAGCCGAGTTTAGCATGTCGGCAGAGGTGGTAGTACCTGTTCTACGAGAAATACATGAAAAATACTTCGATCTTAGTCCAAGAGAAAGGCTTGGGATTGTCCAGAAAATGTTTGAAGATATAGCCAAGCGTTTCGATGACTATGCGAGTGAAGCGGATACTCGTACGGAAACTGTCCTTGAGCGTTTCAAAAACGGTGATAGTGCGGACGATGTTGCGAAATGGCTATGGGGAGATGAGACTACGGTAGACCAGTAGTTTACTGTAGAGAACAAGAAAGTGACTGGTTAGCTCTTTCTTTTGAAGAGTACGTCGAACTGCCGTTTGAGGGCGGCGCGGTTGTTTTCGTCTTTAAGGGCATGGATAATCATAGGTAACACAGACAGGAAGACGATGATAAGGGCGGCGATTTCGATATTGACGCCAAGTTCTATGAGGAGCGCACCAGCAAAGTAGCCGAGATACGTAAACGTCGCTGACCATAGCGCGCCGCCGATAATATTGAACGAAAGAAATGTGTTGTAGTGCATTTTACTGGCTCCGGCGACGATAGGCGCAAAGGTACGCACGATCGGGGTGAAGCGTGCTAGTACGATCGTGAGCGAGCCGTGTTTTTTGTAAAAATCCTCTGCCTGGACGAGATATTTTTTCTTGAAAAAACGAGAATTTTCACGCTCAAATAACTTGCGGCCAACACGCCGTCCAAACGTATATCCGACGCTGTCGCCAAGTACTGCTGCAATAAAAATAAGCAGAACAAACAAGTGGATGTTGATATGCAGCCCAATAGTGCTTCCGTGTTCAGCTTGTTGAACGAGGTAGCCGGCCGTAAATAACAAACTGTCGCCGGGAAAAACGAAGCCAATCAGCAGCCCAGACTCAGCGAAAACAACACACAGTATCGCGAGCACGCCAAAACCGGTAATAAAGTGAATAAAGGCTTCCATGGGCATTTATTGTAACAGGCGGGGTACGGGTGGCGCAAAAAGAAGTATTGTGGTAAAATAAACCAACTATCAATAATCTCCGGAAGTGTATCCGTAAGAAAGGAAAGAAATGGGAGATAAAATAACACTCAAGGTGTCTGAACGCACTGTTCATGGAAAAAAAGTTCGCCAGTTGCGGCGCGAGGGAATCGTTCCGGTTGTCGTGTATGGTCCGGGTATGGAACCCACATCAGTGCAAGCGACATACAACGATCTCGAAAAAGTAGTCAAAGCTGCCGGTAAACACACGCCAGTTCACGTCACGCTGGGTGACAAAAAACGGATTGCTATGGTGAAAGAAATCAGCGTTAACCCGGCAAAGAATCGCATCGACCATGTCGCATTTCACGCGGTTCGCCAGAACAAGCCCATCGAGGCAGAAGTGCCAGTCCGTTTGGTTGGCGAGGGTGAGAGTGAGGCTGAAAAAGCAGGGTTGATTATTTTGCAGAACATCGACGCGCTCGAAGTCCGGGCGCTGCCGCTCGAAATGCCGGACGCACTCGAGCTTGATATTACTCACCTGAAAGAAGCTGGTGAGCGCGTGTTGGTGTCGGATATCACGCTGCCAGCAAACGTCGAAATAGTTGAGCGCGGCGATGGCCGTGAAGATGAAGACGATGAAGATGAAGAGCGCCAGAGTGTTTTCGACCTTCAGGTTGCGAGCGTCTGGGAGCCAAGCGCCTTGCAAGCTGCCAACGAAGCAGCTGCCGGTGAAGCTGAGGACGAAAGCGAAGTCGAGTCTGAAAACGGCGCTGAAGAAACTGCCGGAACCGACGCAGCCAAAGAAGAAACGAAAGAGTAACAAAGTTCCATGCCCTGGTAAATAAAAGCCGTTTCCGAACGGCTTTTATCGATGAGTGAATGAAAATACGAATAGTCTTCTATAGACCTCAGAATAAAATCACTCTAGGTGAATACTTCTGTCCAAAATGCTCGTGCTGTAGTACAATAGTTCGCGAAGCATACGTAAATACAAAAACATGCCACAACAACAGTTTAGAAACAGACATGGAAATGTTGTTTCGGCGCGCACTGCGAGTGCGCCGAAACGGGTTCAGCGTGGTTGGAAAAAACCACTGCTCATTGTTGGCGGGCTGGTGTTTTTGGGACTGTATATGCAAGGCCGAACGTCGGCAGAAACACCGCCAGCAGCGGCTACTACACCGCCAGCAACGGTAACGGTAAAACAACCGCAGCGTGCTGAGTTTCCAGGCGTTGACGAGACCGAGCTGACGTCGACACAACAACGTATTCTTCGTCTCGCACGGGAGGAGTACGCGAAGAACCCGCAGTCATATGACAAAACTGTGCTGAAATATTCTGAAGGCTTTGAAGAATCGTGGTGCGCAGATTTTATAAGCTGGGTGCGCCGCGAAGCTGGCGCGCCGTACCAACACTCGACGACGGGGTATTGGCGAATTCCGGGTGTGAAAACACTGCAAGACTACTACCGAACCTACGACGCTTACTTTGCGGTCGGCGACTACACGCCAAAACTTGGCGACGTCGCGTTCTATGAAGGCGAAACGCCTGACGGGACGAACTCGGAGCATGTCGCCATGGTGTTAGCAGTCGAGGGCGATATGCTCGTGACGATCGGTGGAAACGAGACTAACGACGGCATACTGCAAATACGAAAAAACAAACTAGCACTTGGCGAACGCGGACTGGTTGGCTTTGGACGCTCAGCGCTCTGAGCTAGCGCGGACGTTTTTTAGCAACTGAGCGAGCGCGGTTGGCGTATGAGTCGTCGACTGCGCCAGGCGTGAAGCTGCCGTAGCGTTTTTCAACAGCTTGGCGGATGATAGCGTCGGCAAGTACCGGATTTTTAGGCAGCAGCGAACCGTGGAGGTAACTGCCGTAAACATGGTTGTAGACGGCGCCTTCGGTCGTGTCTTTGCCGTTGTTGCCGTTGCCCTTTATGACGCGGCCAAGAGCTGGCTGGTCGTGGTCGAGTATGGTAACGCCCGAATGATTTTCGTACCCAACAAGCTCGCCAAATACTGACGAGGTGGCAAGGACGTTGCCGATCATGCGTTTTTTTCCGCCGTGTGTTTCGGCTTTAAATATACCGATACCATGGATCGTTTTTCCGTCGCTCGTTTTGAAAAAACGTCCAAAGAGTTGGTAAAGCCCGCAGATAACTAGCATAGGCGTGCCGTTGTTGGCGAGCTCTCGCAGTTGGTCGGCGATGTCGAGCAAGTCAGTTTGGATAGCAAGCTGTCCAGAATCTTGTCCGCCACCGCCAACTACGATATCGACGTTGTCGGGAAACGGTCGCCCCGGATGATGTTCGACAATTTCGGGCGTGAATCCGTGCCATTCCAGCCGCCGTTGCAGAGTAAGCACATTTCCCCAGTCGCCGTAGATATTCATTTCTTTCGGATACAAGTGGACGATACGGATAGTTTTCGCGCTCATTCAATAGCCTCCAGCGGGTAAGTTTTGGCGAGCTCGCGGCGAATCGCAAGCATGGCGGTGTATGTGCAGAAAATTCGCCGTGGCTTGGGTTCGCCGCGCAAAAATTCTTGGATCGCTTCGGTGTTGTCGGGGATGACGCGCTGGACCGTGACGTTGTCGTACTGCAGACGCAGTGCCATGTCGAAAGCACGCAGGCCGCTGACGAGCGACACGCCGCGCTCGGCAAAACTAGCAAAGTCGACATCCCACAGCCAACTCATATCGCGGCCGTCGGCGTACAAGTCGTTGATAGCGATCATGGTGTCAACAGGATGGTCGGCATATGACGCCAGGCTAAGGCGAAAGCCGCTCGGGTTTTTGACCAGAACAATTTCGAGCGGTTCGGAGGCGACCGTGATAGCTTCACCACGACCAAACGCTGGGCGAACAGTCGCAAGTGTGTCGAGTGCCTTTTGTTCGTCAAACGTGTCGCCGAGAACGAGTTGCGACATCGCGAGCGCTGCAGCTGCATTTTGCACGTTATATATACCGGAAAGTTTCAGCGAGACTGTACTACTGGGCGACTCGCCAAATGAAAATGTCGCCGTTTGTTTGTGGAGCTTTTGCAACACCACGTCGCCCTTTTTTACAACTGGTTTGACGCGCTCGGTTGTGCCGCCTCGCAGACCAGCGTCGCTCGGGAAAAGTTTGAGAAGTTTGTCGCTCACGCCAAAATACCGCAGCGGGAGATTGCGTAGCACGCTGCGTTCGAGCGCAGCCACGAGCTCGTCGTCGCGGTTCAAAACGACGCCGTTTGTGGTTGTTTCAACGACCTGTCGGAGTAGCTGCGCGGTGTGATCTATCTCGCCAAAACGGTCGAGCTGGTCACGAAAAATATTGAGAATAAGGCTGTAAGCAGGTGCGACAGCTTTAGTAAAATGTACCGCGTACGCTTCGTCGAGTTCCACGACGGCAATATCGGCGTCGAGGCGTCCGTCGTTGTCGATATGGTCGAGTAAACTTGCAACAATACCGCGCGTAAAGTTACTGCCGGACGGATTTGTAAATACTTTCATGCCATGAGCTCGCAGTAGCTCGACGACAATCTTCGTTGTGGTGGTTTTGCCGTTTGTACCAGTGACGACCACGACGCCTTTCGACAGTTGTCCGAGTGTCTGCGCTAGAAACCGTGGCGACATTTTTTCGACGACTAGACCGGGCAGAGCAGAGCCGCCGCCGCGCAGCCGCATGGCTTTTTTCACTAGTTTTCCGACCCGAACCGTCTGTTTTCGTAACATATATATAAGTATAGCGCGACATGAGCAAAATATGCCAGGTATAATAGTGTTATGAATACTGCACTACAGAAAAAACTACAAAAATTACCAGCTGAGCCAGGTGTGTATTTTCATATGAACGCGGCCGGTGAGATTATTTATGTCGGTAAAGCAGCAGTGTTGAAAAACCGAGTGCGGCAGTATTTTCAAAAATCGCGCGTCCGCGATGTGAAAACTGACGTGCTCGTGTCAGAGATTGCCGACACCGACTGGATGGTGGTCGGGAGCGAACTCGAAGCGTTGTTTTTAGAAGCCGAAATGATACGCCGCTATATGCCGCGCTACAACATACTGCTGCGCGACGACAAAGCCATGAGCTACATCCGAATCGACCTCAACTCTGACTACCCGACCGTAACTACGACAAGGCGTCCGCTCGACGACGGAGCGCGGTATTTTGGGCCGTATTTTTCGTTGTACAACGTTCGTGAGGCGTTAAAACTGCTGCGTCGGATTTTTCCGTTTGCTGTTCGGAAAGTTTCGGGTCAAAAACGTGCGAGTTTGGACTATCACTTGGGGTTAGATCCGGGTTTGGAGGGCGGCAAAACTGACATAGAGGCATATCGGCGAAACCTGCGCCGGCTTATCGCTGTCATAGAGGGCAAAAAAAACGGCGTGCTGCGCGAGATCGAAAAAGATATGCACCGTGCGGCCAAGGAACAGCGTTTTGAGGACGCCACAAGAGCGCGAAATCAGCTGCGCGCGCTCAAAGAACTCGGTCGTCAGGTATTGTTTTCAGACAAAGAGTTTCTCGATATCAGTAAAGATCGTGCACTTGTGCAGCTGCAAGAGCTGCTCGGACTCACTGAGCCGCCGCGGCGAGTCGAAGGCTACGATATTTCTCATATGTCGGGGACAAATGTCGTAGCGAGCATGGTGGTATTTGTCAACGGCGTGAGTAGTAAAGGCGACTACCGCAAGTTTAAACTGACGCGCCAACAAAATGACGATGCCGCGAGCGTTGCCGAGGTTGTTGCGAGACGTTGCAGCGACAAAAATCTCACACACTGGGGAGTGCCGTCGCTGATGTTGATCGACGGCGGAAAACCGCAGCTCAATGCTGCTCTAGGTGCGCTTTCGGACGTGTCGAACGCTCAGGGCCAGGCTTTGAAAAAAGTAGCGGTCGTCGGTGTGGCAAAACGCGACGAGGAGATAGTAGTGCATGCTACTCGGTCTGGTGTGAACACACACTTCTTGCAGCAACTCGCTGAGCGTCCGGTCGCTGGCGTGTACGTGCGGCGTGAAGGTGATTTTTTCGTGGTGAATCTGCATGTCGGGCAGATAAACGCCGGCTCGCACTCGAAAAACCTGCGCGGCGGCGAGTCGCAAAGTCCGTATACTGACGTCGTGAAGCTGTTACAGCGGATTCGCGACGAAGCGCATCGGTTTGCGGTGTCGTATCATACGGCGTTGAAACGTTCTGGGCAAACAAAAAGTGTTATAGATGATATTCCAGGTGTTGGAGCAGCGACGCGCAAAAAGCTTGTTCGGGCGTTCGGGAGTATGCGCGGCGTACAGCGAGCGTCGCTGGTCGAGCTGCAAGCTGCCGTTGGTCAAAAAACTGGCAAAAAAATCGCTCACTGGCGGACGAGCCAAAGTGAATAATATTTGATATACTAGAAGAACGATGCGCAAGCAACTTATGTTTTTTGTCATACGATGGCTCATGATTAGCCTCGGTCTTTGGGTGGCGACGCGTTTGCTGAGCAACAGTTTTCACGACACTGACGCGTCACTAGCGACATTTTTGATCGCTGGGCTGGTACTGTCGCTGGTCAATACCGTCCTTAAACCAGTGATCGTCGTACTGTCGCTTCCGGCGATTTTGGTGACGCTTGGTTTGTTTATGCTGATCGTCAACGGTCTCATGGTGTATATTGCGCTCAAACTTGTCCCAGGTATGGACGTCAGTTTCTGGGGTGCGGTGCTGACAGGCATGATAATAAGTCTTATCAATTACATAATAACCGGTATAATGGATCGTAACGAAATAACTGAGGAGCGAGCATAATGCAACTAACAGAAATATTGAGTATCGTCGCACTGGTGTCAGCAATATTGGCAGTGGTGTTTATCTTGCTGCAAGCCCGTGGTGCTAGTCTTGGGGCTGGTTTCGGGAGTTCTGGCGAGCTGTTTACGACGCGTCGCGGTGTCGACAAAAGCCTGTTTGAGGCAACTATTGTTATGGTGATTATTTTCGTAGTATCGATCTTAGTAAATCTGATTATTGGGTAGACATATGGCGCAGGCGGTGGACGACGACAAACAAACCGCGCGCGACTGGCGACGTTTTAAAAACCTCAAAATAAAAAGAGGGACGTTCAAACGCCAGGCACGAAAGATCGAGCTTGTGTCTATAAAACATGCACACAAATTTATCACTCGCCGCTGGGCAAACCTACGAAATGTCGGACGCAGCACATTGTCATGGTTGTTGCTCGTGGGTTTGTTGATCGGTTTAAGTACAATGCAACTGTCGTGGTTTCAGCGTGGTTACATGACGGAAGGTCCGGTAAGTGGCGGTTTGTTGGCGGAAGGTATGGTTGGTCGTTTACAGACCGTAAACCCGCTCTACGTTGCCGAGCGGCCAGAGCGAGCGGCTGAGCGGCTTATTTTTTCCAGTCTGTTATCGTATGACCGTGACAACAAGCTGCGCCCCGACGCAGCGGCGTCCTGGAGTGTGAGCGAGGACGGCAGGACATATAGTGTGTCACTCCGCGACGATATTTTCTGGCATGATGGTAAAAAAATGACTATAAACGACGTGATTTTTACCGTTCGTCTCATGCAAAATGCCGAGGCAAAGTCGGCCCTATATAACAGTTGGGCGGGAGTGAAGGTTGAAAAAAAAGGTAACAACGCTGTTGATTTTGTTCTCCCGACTACCTACGCGCCGTTTGCACACGCGCTGACGTTCAGTATCCTGCCAGAGCATGTACTACGCGACGTTCCTGTCAGGACATTGCGTGAACATCCGTTTGGGCGTAACCCTGTCGGTAGCGGGCCGTTTCGGTTCAAACGCGTACAGATCATTAACCCTAAAACTAACCGTATAGTCGTTCACATGGAAGCCAACGACCGCTATTTCCGCGGCTCGCCGCGGCTTGACAGGTTTCAGATTCACACGTTCGAGTCATCGGAGGCGCTGCGTAAAGGGATACTGAGCGGCGAGGTAAATACGGCATTTGGGTTGAACTCAGACGACGTGCGAGCGATTCGCGAACAGTACCCCGATGTTGTTGACACGAACCTAACGATCGAAAACGGCATGTTTGCTCTGTTTAACAACGATAGCCCGCTTCTGAACAACGCCGATGTCAGAAAAGCCCTGGTGCTTGCTACAGACCGGAGCGAATTGATCACCAAAACACTCCACGGTCAAGGGGTGAGTCTCGTGACGCCACTTCCTGGACAGAGCGCCGCAACTGGTCAGGCGGAGTATGATAAAACGGCGGCGGCATCACTGTTAGATGCAGCGGGTTGGGTAGCGGGTGAAAACGGTGTTCGCGCAAAAGACGGCGTTAAACTAGAGTTGATCCTTGTGTCGTCGGACACCGGGGACTATCCGGCTATCACTACCGAGCTCGCTAAGCAGTGGGGGGAGGTGGGTGTTCACGTTACGGTCAAACAAGTCAAAGCTGACGAGATTATCGCCCACTATATTCAACCGCGAGCGTATGACGTGCTTGTCAACGAGCTATCTATCGGGGCGGATCCAGACGTCTATGCCTACTGGCACTCGTCACAGGCCAAAGCAACCGGACTAAATTTCGCTAACTACAAGTCGGCGATTGCTGACGATATTTTGTCGAGTGCTCGTACGCGCCTTGATCCTACGCTGAGGGACACAAAATACCAAGCATTTACCGAACAGTGGGTAAAGGATGCACCGGCTATCGCGCTCTATCAGCCAAAAGCGAACTATCTGGCTATCACGTCGGTGACAACTGGTGAAAACAACCGTGTCGTTGCAGATACGCCAACTCGTTTTCGCTATGTTGAACAGTGGACTGCTCAGACATCTCGGGTGTATAAGACACCATAGGCAGATGAATGATTATTGATGTCGGGTGGTATACCAATATAAAAACGAGATCATAGAGACCTCATCTTTCACTGGTGCAATTTTACA
>JBLMYZ010000005.1:0-19102 GCA_050258575.1 Acidobacteriota bacterium | reverse complement strand
CCAACTTGATACCCTTTTTGTCCGCTAGCCACTCAACGGCCGCCGGCGTCCCTTTCATGTCATAGCGGTTTTCTATCTCGCGCTGTGCCTGTTCGACCGCATTGTTCATCTCGGCTTTGTCGTACGTCGAAACAACATCAAAACTAAAGCTTGCCATAGCTCTATTCTACTCCAGTCATCGAGTGAGAGCTGCGGAGTTTCTTCTCAGGGACGAATGTTACGGTAGCTAGTCCGAGTACCATCAGCACCGAGCTAATCATAAACACGTGGTGAAGTGACGAAGTAAAGGCGTTGACAATTGTTTCGCTAAACTCGTTTTGCTGTTTCGTAAACGCAGCAGACGCCGCCGATGCCGCCGGAGCCGGCAGCTTTTCAAAGGCCGACGTCGCACCGTCTTTTATAGCCGCTCGCTGCATGTTGACCTGTAGCAGCGTATCCGCGTCAACACCTCCCTGCAACATCTGGCTCGCCGCCGGAGATGTCTTTAGCGTCTGAATATACGGCATTGTGTTCGGGTTACCAACCGCGCTCACGATCCCAGACGTCAGCACGCCAGACAGCACCGCCGTACCGATAGTTGACCCTAGCCCGCGAAACAGCTGCACGCTGCTCGTCGCTGCACCGAGATCTCTTTGCTCAAATTCGTTCTGAACTGCCAGGCTCAAAATTGGCATCGCCATGCCCATGCCCAGTCCGGCAAAGAACATACTAACCGCTTCCTGAAGATACGGCGAATCCGGCTGTAATGTGATAAGCGACAAAATGCTGAGCGCCGCCATACTAAACCCAACCAAAATAAATCGCTTGTATTTACCGGTTCGCGACACAAGCTGACCAGTGGCAATAGACGTTATCGTCATACCACCAACCATCGGTAGCAGCATAAGCCCAGCGTTCGACGCCGTAGCGCCAAACACCTGTTGGTTAAACTGCGTGAGGTACAAAATTGCTCCGAGAAACGCCGCGCCAAACAGCACCGACACAATCGTCATGAGCGAATAGGTTCGGTTTTTGAAAAATCGCAGCGGCAGAATCGGTTGCTTTGCCCGACGCTCTACCCACAAGAAAGCCGTTGTCGACAAGATAGCAACTACCCACAGCGTCCCTTTGATAAACCCAAGTCTTACGCCGCTGTCGACCAATGCGCCGAAAACAACTGCCGTGTTGTCGACTGCCAAAATAACCGCCGCGAGCGCTAGCGATATAAATGCCGCACCGACGTAGTCTGGTCGATGTTTGCTGTCGTGTTTGATCTGCGGACAGTACTTTGTCAGCACGAGTAGCGACACGATACCGATCGGGACGTTAATGAAAAAAGTCCAGCGCCAGTCCGTTGTGACACCAAACAGCGAGATACCGTCAGTTAGCCAACCGCCGAGTAACGGGCCAATCACCGAGCTCATGCCAAACACCGCACCGGTTAGCCCCTGCCACTTGCCGCGTTCGCGCGGTGTAAACAAGTCGCCAACGACTGTAAAGGCGTTCGCCATGATGATACCGCCGCCGATTCCTTGGAGTGCTCGCCAGACAATCAGCCACTCGATGTTCGGCGACGAACCGCTCAGCAGCGAACCAACCGTAAAAATACTCACGCCAGCGAGCAAAAGTGGTTTGCGACCATACATGTCCGACAACTTTCCGGCCAGCGGTACCGTCACTGTTGACGTCAGCATATACGCCGTGACAACAAACCCAAGACTTGAGTAACTTTTGAACTCGTTGACGATCGCGCCCAGTGCCGTCGACACAATCGTCTGGTCGAGTGCGGTCAAAAACAACGCACTCATAACCGACAGCATGACGATCAGTTTTTGGCGAGTAGAGATGTGATGTAGCATAACAGGCATATTATACACCCAAAATCGCCAGACTGTGCTCGACACGTTTCGACCGCACGTGGTGTGCTCGTAGCCATTCATCGACCGCACGCGCCGCGCCCGGCAACGCCTCGTTTGCATAGTCGTCAATCACGACAACTGCCCCCGGCAGCAGCCGCGGCCACGCTAGTTGCAGCGACGTCGCGATAGATTCATAGTAGTCGCCATCTAAAAACGCAAAAGCGATCTTTTCTGGCAGATCGTCCCGTGTTAGCTCGTTGAACCAGCCTTTATGAATTATCGGCAGCGGCAAACTGGCTTTTTTGTAGTTCAGCACAAACTGTTTTTTACTCGCTGCCAATGCTCCAGCGACGAACTGATCGCCCGCCCGCGACTGATCACGCGAGGTTTTTTCTGGCAATCCTTGAAACGAATCATACACATGGAACTCACGTGGACATTTTTGTATACTAAGCCAGCGCGAGATAAACAGCGACGTTGTCCCAACATAGCAGCCAAACTCGACAACCGCGCCGTCTGGCGTGTCCGCACAGGCTCTCGCGAGTTCTGACAACACTAGCTCAACTTCTCGCGTATCAACTTGGTCGGAAACGAGACGGTATGCGTGAGTAAGTGGTCGTGACATAGTGGCAGCATAGCGTATTTGTCATCGTCCGGCAACCGCGTTAGCTGTCTTTTTACATAAAACTATGTTATACCTAAAGCATGCGGCGGCTAACCGACTACATGAGAGCGCATGGTACAAGCAAACTGTACCGCACGAAAACTAGCATATTTTTCCAGGGAGAGATACCGCAATATTCCGTGTTGCTACTCGACGGAGCTGTTAAAGCCTACACGATCTCAAAAGACGGGCGAGAGTCTATTGTTCACTTGTTTGGTAAGGGTAGTATCATCCCGGCTGCGTGGACAAACAATCAAAGCCCTTCTGTATTGTTTAACTACGACACCATAACTGACGTCCGAGCAATCGCCTTTCCAAAGCAAATACTGTACGACATACTCCAAACTGACCCGCTCGTCGAAACCGAGTATCGCGAGCACTTAGCGTATAGCCAAGCGTCGCTTCTCATTCGTGTTACGGGCCTGACGCAAAACCGCACCATTGACAAACTCTGTTATGCCTTGTATTACCTCCTTTTCCGCTATGGAATCGAAAAAGCACCTGGCAGTTTTGAGATCGATCTAAAAATAACTCAAGGCATACTGGCTCAACTGATCGGTCAGACTCGCGAGAGCGTCGCAAAAAACCTCAAAACACTCGCCGAAAAGCGGATCGTCAGTTACACAACTTCAACCTATACCATCAACAAGCCACTCCTGGAGTCTTTTCTTGGTGAAGATAGTTTTCGTGATCTCACGCGCTAACAAGTTTTTTTTCGGAGACAATACTTTCAACAATATGCAATAGGTCATTCGGCGATGTTCGTGCTTTCAATACGTATCGACTGACTCCTAACTTATACGCTCGGTCAATGTCGCTATGGGAGTCGTAGTTAGTAAACACGACCACTGTGCAATCAGGATGCTTACCAGGCCGAAACTCTTCTAGAAATCCCACGCCGTCCAGAACAGGCATACGCAGATCGAGCAAGATGATGTCTGGATCACGCGGCAACGTGTCAATCAACTTGAGTGCTTCCTCGCCATTCATCGCCACGTCCACCATGTACCCGGCATGGCCGAGAATAATACGATACGCGTCGTTCAAGTCTTTATCGTCTTCGACGATGAGTATGTGGATGTCTGATTTCTTCCTCTTCATACAACACTATTGTATGTACTAGCCTGAAAAACGACTGTGAGATATATTACAATTTCGGTAGTTCAATAGTAAAGATACTGCCGCGCGGACGCGCCGGTTCATACAAAATATTGCCGTTATGCAGCTCGACACTTTTCTTGGCCCAGTACAGCCCTAGACCAGTGCCACCCACTTTCGTCGACAGCGAGTTATCGATACGCTGAAACTTTTGAAACAAGTTCGCCCGCCAGTTTTTTGCTACCCCCACTCCTTCGTCCTGGATAATTACTCGGACAACTTTCCGTTTGTTTTTTACCGAGATAGCGATACGCTTGCCTTCTTCAGTATACTTACTGGCGTTATCGACGATATTTTCTATCACCATGCGGATATTGTCTGGGTCAATAGTGAGAACCACTGGCCTGTGCGGAATATTGAGTTCCAGCAGCTGGTTTCGCTCTTTAAACATGTCCATCTGATCATTGACTGTGTCGTGGACAAGCTTGTTGATATCAACTGGTTTTTTCTGCAGCTCAATCTTGCCTGAGTCAACCTGCGCCACACGCAGCAAATCACTGACGATACGCAGCTGGCGTTCGTTGCTCTCGTTAGCGCGTTCCAGAAACTGCCGCTGCATGTCCGGCACTTCGCCGAACATACCGGACAAAACCATTTGCAAATATTGCTTGACCGCTGTCGCAGGCGTCCGTAGCTGGTGTGAAGCGACCGATATAAACTCGTCGCGCGTTTCATTCACCGCGAGCAGGTGCTCAAGATGAGCCACTCGCTGTTGCGTGTATGATTCGTTATCAAACTGTTCAGTAACGTCTTGCGTGTCAAGGATAATACCAGTCACGCTGCCGTCGTAAACAATCGGGATAAGCATCGTTTTCCAAAGCCGCCTGATAAAACGGCCGTTGACGTCTCTGATATCATAACGAATGACGCCGACCGATTGCGGCGTTGCCGAAGAAACACACTGGTCGATCGCTGTTAATAACGAACGTGATCCCTGACGGCTATTGGTATTTTTTGACAGTGGGAACACAACCTTGAGTGGTTTGTTTAACATCGCTGAACGTTCGAGCAAAACCAAGTCAGCCAGTGAGTCGTTGACGTCAACGATAGTAAAGTTGGGCGCGTCAACTGTTAAAACCAGAAAATTACCCGGCAGGGCGTGAAATAAGGTATCGTAGTCAATCCCGATGCGCTGCTTCATGCCATAGCAAAAGCTGGTGGCATAACACCACCAGCTTGCCTTTCGTTCGTATTACGCAACTTTGTTGCCGCGAACGGCCTTCAGGATAGCGAGCAGTATCACCGCACCGAGAATGGCAGTCAAAATACTTGGGATACTGAGCTGACCAGCTGGTGGGGGTGTCCCAAAGAGGTTAACTACCCAGCCGCCGATAAATGCACCAAGAATACCGACGATAATATTTGCGAGTGCACCCATGCTAGCATCTGTTTTCATGATCATCGAAGCAATCCATCCGGCAAGCGCCCCGACAACGATCCAAATAATGATATCCATTTTGCTATATTTCCTTCCTTATTACTGCTTTACATTGAACATCATAGCCGACAGTCTCAGCGCATGATGTAATTTTTTTCACAAAACTCAAGTTTATGTCTTTATGTCTCAACAGTAATAAAAATTATCACCAGTACCAGAAGAATAACGATCACCGCTACCACGAGTAGCTCTAGTAACGTAAAACCCGCCTCGCCTCTTTCTTGCCTCATAGTATTTATCATACATTTCTCCCAAGCTTTTTGCTATACTTAAGCATGATGAATCGTATGCGCGTTTTTTGGGTATTTTCCGGTGTTTGCACTGCTGGCGTCCTCGTGCTCTTGGCCACGCCACATCTGGCAATTGCCATGAATACTCTCACGCAAGGGTATAACACGACTAAACAGCTGCCGCTCGGTACTCTTGTCAGTCTCGTAAAAAACACCACTGATAGCATCGAACCTTCATCAACACAAACGCTGGAAAATATGCTAGGCATTGTTGTGAGTAGTGATAGCTCGCTACTCACAGTCACTGACGGAACAAATAGTCAAGTTCAAGTTGCAACCACTGGCACGGTCCCGGCACTCGTGAGCGATATCAATAGTGAGATAAAAGATGGCGACCATATCACTGCCTCACCGATGGTCGGCGTTGGCATTAAACATCATGAGTAAAATCACTCCAGCGATTAGCGTTCGCTTGATGAGTTTTCGCCGCTGCCTAGCCTCACGGGACAGTTGTTTATTGCCTCGTATTTTGAGCATGAAGCGTCCGCCTTATTGTTTCTTCGCTTCTTCAATCTTCTTGACGACATTAGCGTCAGATTTGAGATTTTCGATATACAGCACTTGACTACGGTTGATGGCCATATGTCTTCCGGACCGTGCACTTCACTACCGAGTTTGATAAGTTCGAGATTAGTCGTCGCTTCTTCTTCGGCTGCTGCCGCTTTTTGAACATACCACACATCGACGAGGCGGACGGTGGTTTCGTCGGCGGCTTGAACCTTACCAAAATAAAACTCGCCGTTCTGTAAAAAGACCGCCTGATACTTACTCTTGTCGATGTATGACGGCACGCCCATCTTATTAGTAAACCACCAATACGCCCCTGCCGCCAGCAACAGTAGTACTACTACCACACCAGGTATCAAAAACCGTGCGAGTGGCCGTTTTTCACGCTCCGTGACGGTAGTTGCTTTAGCTGCTGGAGCGGTTGGTGTCGGCTCGGCAGTTGTCCGCTGCACAGGACGCTGTGTTTATCCAGTTCGATATTCCATGAGATACTCCTTTTTCTCTATAAACTAATTATCAGCATACCATAAGCGTCTTTACACGTGCAAGTTCAACGGTCAAACAGGTAGCGCAAATAGTCCTTCAACATACGCGCACCAGAAATAATCGGTAGGTACGCTGCCAGCTGTCGGTGAACAACCTTCTCGAGCTCAACGTCGTCTTTAAGCACCCGCGTCGCGTAGCGCATTTGTTCATACAACGACATCACCTCGTCTGCATAGGAAGAGCCACGAACCTCTAGACAAGCGGGTGGCAACACGTCCGCCACGCCGCCGTCGGCTGTTGAAATAAGTAGTCCAAGATTTGCGATATCTTTTTCCCAGGACGTTCCGCAGGCCTCCAGGCCAACTTCTGGCACGTTGATCGCAACGTCTGAGCCGATCGCCAGCGCTCGTCCCACTATCTCGTCATAATCCTGGATATAATGCACGCGCTCCTTCAGTACCGGATCTTTGTCCACTACCCTAAGCAGGTCATAAAGGTGGTTATACATTTCTTTGTCGCCCATCCAGACCTTACCCGCCAATATATAGTGCGCGTTGTTGTCAACGAGGATTTGTTTTAGTTTATCGAGCTGCTCAAACGGCATATACGGCCGCTTGTAGGCAACAAATCGACGCTTAAAATCAAACAATAGCGCATCTTCCGGGACGAAAATCGGCTGACCATACTGGTCCTTGCGTCCAGCCAGCGCTGTATTCATCTCTCGCCGTCCAAGTAGTTTCAGCCGGCGAATATCTGCCGCTGTTACTTCTGGCAAACGGTCTTTATAGTCGTCAGTGACTAGTCCAAACTTGTCCAAAATACCACGCTCACCGTAAAAGCGTAAAATTTCCGGATGCACCCATGTCGTCATGTCGATACCATTTGTTACGGCGTGGAACTTGACGCGCTCGCCCGAGCTGTCTCGAAAATCCGTCACTCGCGCATGCAACCGGCTGACACCGTTTTTAGCCTCGGCTAGTTCGATCGCCAGCGCGCTCAAACGCAACCGACCGTCCAGCGAAAACTGCTCAGCTACCCAGTGTTGCACGGCCAGGCTTTTGATATTTGGGAACACATGCTGTTCAAACTGCTCAAACGTAAACTCACCCTCGGCCGCCTGTACTAACGTGTGGTTGGTATAAAGCGTATGCTTACGAACGTAGATAATAGCTTCGTACACATTCATGCCGTTTGAGCATAGTTCATCTAGCCGAGCAATAGCCGCAAAAATCGTTGCCGTTTCATTTAGCTGAATAACCGCTGGCCTGACGCCAACTTTCCTCAGCGCTTTATAACCACCAAACCCTAGAGCAACTTCTTGGTATAGCCGGTGATCGCTACTGCCGTCGCCGCTATAAAGTGCCCCAAAGTTTGGCTCAGACACCGTCACGAAGCGCGTTGAACCAAGCCGCTTTTCGAAAATACTCAGCTGCGTGTCATTACTGTCCTTGGTTTTCACGAGCACGTCGTCGATAAACGTATACCCATAATCATGCGGCATTGCCGTCTCGACATGTTCAGTTTGCTTGAGGTCCTGCATGCCCTGGTGAACTTCTTCGCGGTAAAACGGTGTCACGACAACAAATGGCACTTCGAGCTGTTCGGCCACGCGCCGCGTATCTGCCGCCAGCACGCCAAGCCCGCCGCCGCCTTTTATGCCGTTTGCTTTGTCATAGACTTCCATCGTCCAGTAGACATATGGATGCTCCGACGACAGCTCGTGCGTCAAACGCTTACGATCAATCGCCTTGTAAAAGTCTGACGCATCCTCAATATCCTGCATTTTGTATCGCCGGTTTGCGCCATTCAGATAGTTGCCCACCACACTGCTCCGATCTTGTTTGTTATATGAGTTGTTCGTCTTTTATTGTATCACACTACTTGACGCCAGCTTCTTCGAGCTCATGTTCGAGCGCGTGCTGCGGACGCATACCGACATACTCCTGTACAACCTTGCCGTCTTTGAACAGTTGCATGTTCGGAATACCACGCACGTCGTATTTCATGGCAAGCGCCTGGTTGTCCGCACTCGCCTCGGTGTCCACTTTAACAACATCTAGAACTGCGTCTTTTTCTCTAGCAACCGTTTCAAGAATCGGTGCCATCATCCGGCACGGCGGACACCACTGCGCCCAAAAATCAACTAACACGTATTTCTCGCTTTTGAGAACTCTTTTTTCAAACTCATCATTTGTTGTCGTGTTATGTAACGCCATTGTTTTCTCCTTCTTTATTATGCGTATTTTCCATACTCACAGCACTGCAAACACCGTCCAGTCACCATCAGTTGGCCGTTGACCAAACATCCCTCAAGCTGTCTCGCAATCAGCTCGCGGCAACGATCTGGTACTTCGATATCCTTCAGCGACCCGCACACCTCGCACACAAAATGATCATGCTGGGCAATATTGATATCGTAGCGCACTGCACCATCGTCCGTCGACGGACCAGTTGTGAGCTCCCCGTCGTCGTACAGCCGTGACGTCACCCGATGTACAGTGGTATCGCTCACGTCTGGAAAATGACGGCGCAACTCTTCCGCCAGTTCCGCATTGGTGGCGTGGCTCATCTCTTTCATGAGCTCGCGAACCGCGTTAGTGTACTTTGTTGTTCGACGTGAATACGTTGTCATATTCTTATTGTAAATGATTTACAATAAGAATACAAGCTAAAAACTTGAGAGTTGTGTATACTAGAGTTATATACACTATGGAGGAAGTATGAAAGTACATATTGTCGAAGATAACGAAGACTTGCGAGGGCTATATGAGGTCCTCTTTACCAACGCCGGCCATGAGGTCAGGACTAGCGACAACGGTTTAAATGCACTTACTGAAATTATTGATTTTCATCCAGACACAGTTCTACTCGATATCATGATGCCAGAGATGGACGGCTATACTTTTCTACAGACACTCACTAACAACACCTCGCTTACGCCAGTTGTTATCGTGTGTTCGAACCTCACCGAGCAAACCGACATCGACCGCGCTCTGTCGCACGGCGCGCACTTTTACCTGCGCAAAAGCGACTATATTGGCGACGAGTTAGTAAAGGCTGTTCAGGCAGCCTACGATTCTGTGAAAAATTCTCATCCTCAGACAGCAGTCTAGCTAGCTGAGTGGTTTAAAAATTACGCGGCAAAAGCGGTGTTTGATCGGCCTCACACCCCTGCTCGTTGACAGCTGCCCCTGACGGCGTATTTGGACAGCGATCGACTGAGTCGGCGACGCCGTCGCTGTCACTGTCACTTTCAATCGTCACCGCGCATCCATCGCTGCCAACCTCGGTGTTTGCTGGCGTGTTTGGACAGGCATCGGTTGCGTCTGGAACGCCGTCGCTGTCACTGTCAAGGGTGGTTTGTTTTGGACAACCGCGCGTATCGACGGGCGTCCCAGCTGGCGTGCTTGGACAGCGATCATCAGTATCCGCCACCCCGTCGCCGTCGCTGTCGGCTGGCTCTTCGTTGTTAACGACTGGTGCTGGTGTACTGTCTGTTGTCGAAGCCGAACATCCGTCGGTCGGCTGTGTACCGCGTATAAAATATTCCTCGTAGCTGGTTTTGGTTGCTGTACAGGCACTCGCTTTGACGACGCCGCTAGGCTGCGCAAATGTTTCAGCCGCACTGTCGCCCAAAAAAGCTATCATTGACTTGCGCCAAATCGGTCCGGCCATGCCCGACCCGCCGCTCGTCATAGCTACGTTTTCGTTGTTACCCACCCAAACACCGATCGTGAGCGACGGCGTGTAACCTATTGTCCATGCGTCGTGGTTGTTGTCAGTACTACCTGTTTTGACCGCCACCGTTCGACCCGCAACGTTTAGACTCGTGCCAAACGACGGCGCACGCGCTGTGTTGTCGGACAAAATCGTCGAAATAATATATGATGCTTCGGTGGACTGAACGCGTTTTGAGTGAATCGTCGATTTGAAAATCTGCTCGTTGTATTTGTTACTGATGGTGTCGATCAACATAACGTCATTTTGGCGCCCGCTGTTCGCGAACGCGCTGTAGGCACTTGTCATGGCTAGCGGCGTCACCTCGGCTGACCCGAGCGCCAAACTTAGACCGTAGTTAGTTTTTTCGTCGATGGTTGTCAGCCCCATCTCGCGGGCTTTGCTTACCGCGTTGTCTACTCCGAGCTTTTCCATCACCTTCACCATCGGGATATTGAGCGACTGAGCCAGCGCGTTATGGAGAGTGATGTCGCCGCGCCATTTGAAGTCGTAGTTGTTCGGACTGTAGCCGCCAAAGTCGGTTTTTTCGTCGCGCAAAACTGTCGCAGCCGTGACGAGCTTGCGGTTGATAGCTTCGGTCGTGTAGATAGGTTTGAAACTAGAACCAGGCTGGCGAGCCGTAGTCGCCATGTTGACCTTACCAAACTCGGTGTTGTCATAGTCGACACTGCCGACCAGTGCACGAACCGCGCCGGTTTTTGGGTCGAGCGCGACCATTGCCGCGTTCGTACCGCCGCCGCGCGCGTTGATCGCTGCTTGGTCAGCCACAATCTGCTCGGCTTGTTTTTGCCAGGAAATATCAAGCGTGGTTTTGATCTTGTAGCCAGAACGTTTGACCTTTTCTTCGCCGTACTTGTCATATAGCTCGGACAGTACCATCTCAACAAAGTGCGGCGCGACGGTTTTTTCCTGCGCCTGCGCCGGGGCGTACGACAAAGTTTCCGCCAGAGCGGCCTGTTTTTCGTCGGCCGTAATATACCCGTCCTCCTGCATGCGATCGAGCACGTACGTCTGGCGTGTTTTGGCTTTTGTTGGGTCGCCGCTCACCGGCGAATACACGCTCGGTGCTGGCAAAATCCCCACCAGCATAGCACTTTCAGCAAGCGTCAGATCTTTTGCCTCCTTACCGAAATACACTCGCGCTGCTTCATCGATCCCAAACGCGCCCTCACCGTAATACACCGAGTTTAAATACATATCTAAAATCTCGTCCTTGGTGTAGGTGTGCTCAATCGCCACCGCGATAATCACTTCTTGGTACTTGCGTAAAATCGTGCGGTCGCTCGACAGCAGCGTGTTCTTAGCCAGCTGCTGCGTGAGTGTTGAGCCGCCGGACGAATCGCCGCGCGCAAAAATATTGGTGTAAATCGCCCTGAACAGACCCGCTGCCGACACTCCGGCATGTTTGTAAAAGTTTTTATCTTCACTGGCAACCAGCGCTTTTTCAGTTGTATCAGCAATCTCGTCAAGCTTCAGGCGTTTAAGGTTTGCGGTTTTGTCAGTCGAAAATATCATTTCGCCGTTTTTGTCCATAATCTGTACACCTGTGTTGTTTCGGTTCATCAACCGTTCAGGGTCAGAAATATCCCGCGCTAAAAACAAATACGTCAACAATGGAATCGCCAGAAACAGCACAAACAGCGGCACAAACACCACGCCAATTTTCTTTTTCACGCTCATGTCGCGCCAGTCCTGCCACTTGCGCGCCAGAAAACGCTGACTACGCATGGTCCGTTTCGGCCGCGCCGTATACGTCCCGCGGCGTTTAAGTTGACGCTTCATACCACACTATTATACCAACATTATCATTGACGCCATCGTTTTCTCGTATTTATATAGTAACAACTATTTAAATCGAGGAGTGACTATGGGACCGCAAGAACCCCGTCCAGCTCAGAACAAACCGCCCAAACAAGCTAAAAGAACCAAAAAACTATTCTGGTTTATCGCTCTACCTGTTGCGGTATTGCTACTCGCTGGTGCAGTGCTTGTATTTCTGGTTCTAAACAGCAAACCCACCGCAAAAGACTACGAGGATCTTGCCGCAGCGCGTTCGCAACTAACAACCGCCTACGAGGAGGCAAAAACAAAACTATCAAACAGCTCAGAACAGCTCGGTAACATCGCCAGCTACTCAGACGTTGAGACTGAGCAATTCAAAACAGATATCAAAAGTGTTACCGACGCCATCACCTCGCTGGGGAAAAATCGAGCTATGCAACAAGATCCTGTACTGCGTGAAAAATATAGTGTCCTCAAAAAAGCCAGCGACAGATATCGATCAGAGGTCCTGCAGCTGATCGGCGATATTGAGGCAGTCCAAGCAGCCACCAAAGGGTTGAGTACCGACTTTGAGGGCACAGACGCGGCAAAAAATCTACGCGCCATCGCCAAAGCGCTAGATGGCGTGACTTGCAAAAACACCATCATCCGCGACAGTGTAAAAGATATTGTCACCATATACAAAAAACTAGCCACAAACTACGACGACTACTACACTGCCTACCCAAATGGCGACGGATACTCTCCAGAAATTGTTGAAACGTCGCTAAGTCTCTTTGAGCCGGTCGTCGACATGGCGAAAAAACTCGATACCTGGTACAAAGACATCGACATCCAAGACGAGATCGACAGTCTAAACGACGCCATCGATCAGCAATCTCTCAAATATCGCGTCGCGACGGTAAGCAGCCAGCCAACTCAATTGTCTAAGATAAAAACAACTCAGTATTGCCTGGAAAATGAGCAACTCTGCCTGACTATACCCGAAACATGGACAGCGACTGCTAGCAGCAAAGAAGATGCTTGGACAGGTACTATGGCTGACAGTGTTATGCTTACTGACGAACACGGTGTAGCTATCTTACAAATCTACCAACGGGGAGGCTCAACAGGCGGCAAATGCGACCTCGAAATCTCCCCCACGCTCGTCAAATACCGTGAAGCTGAAGCATCCGTATTTACCGACTACGAGGGAAAGGACCCTGGTCTTGCAAAGCTCGCATACAGTAGCGACAACGGGGCAACATGGCAATGGGCCGTTTCCTCAAAAGGATACCTTTTCACCCCCGAGTTTGAGTACGGCAGCGAAAACAACTCGTCACTACAGCCCATATACGACACAGAGCTCACCTTGAGCGAGTGCGCATCGAGTTTTACACGCTACAATGCTGGCATCTACATCCCTAGCCGCCACGTCAAAGGTAACGACACAACCGCCACACTTGTTGTCGTTTCTGGACATCACGCAAACGACAGTAAACTTCCTACATACGACAGCGCAGACAAAGCACTCAACAACCCCTCTATTCAGCTCGTTATCGACGTGCTAAAATCTGCTCGCTACAAAACAGACTAGCACATCGAGCACAGCGTGATACAATATAATCACTAGAGGTAACTCATAAATTGTTACGCTTGGCGTAAAAGAAAGGAACACGCTCCATATGGAAGCCACTTCAACAAAACTAACCGGTCACGGCATGACCACGATGCACTACGTTGGCGCTGCACTTGCCACTATTATCTCCGTACTAGCATCGGCTGCGGCCCTCAAAACATTGTTCGTAATCTTCTTTGGTGGTAGTGAAGCAGCTCTTTCAGCGATACTGTTCGGCTCCTCATCATACACAGGTCTTATCGCAGCGGCCGTCACTGCGGTTGTGTTTGCGCTTGTGGCGTTCTTTCTCTATAGACAAGTCTCGCGTAGGGTCGCCGAACGCCCGCAATACATGACAACCACCGCATACCGTGTCGTTACCTATGGGGTGTTCATGATCTTTGCTTTACTCACTGTCCTCTTTGTGAGTGATCTTGTTGCAACACTGCTGTCTTCGCTGCTACTTATCGGTAGCAGTACCGATATCGGCGCGCTGTATCTCACCGGATTCCTCCCGACCCTGTTCTACACCGGTCTCGTCGCCTTCGTTGCTGCCATGCTCTACATGATCGTCAAAGGCAAGAACAAAAGCCTTCTCCTTACGATCGTCCTTCTCTCTGTTACCGGAGCCACCTTACTCGCCGCTATCATCACTACTCCTATCCAAGCCCACTCTAGCAGCAGCTCCAGCAGCTACGACTACAGCGATATGTTTGACTACTAGTTTACTGTACCCCGCCGGCTTTCAGAATTGTTTTTAGCGCATCGTAGCCGCCCATAAACCCGCTGGTTTCGTAGTCGTTCACAACAATTTTTGGAAGACCGGTGAGGCCGAGTTCGATAGCTCGACGCGTATTGGTCGCGATCTCGTCTTTGTGCTGTTGGTTGGTGACGCACGACTCAAATACCGCAGTATCCATAGACACCGCTGCTGCCGACGTAACAAAATACAACACCGGAAACTTCTCGATCGGCACCGGGTTGGCGACTGTTTTCACACCGATCCCTTTGTCAAAAAAATCAGTTTTGATACGCGGCACAAGATGGTGTGAAAACTCCCAGTACTTTCCTTGGTCGGCGGCACAAAACGCCGCTTCTGCACCTTGCTCGGTATTGGGCGACATCGCCGCAAGCACCGTGACGATACGATTTTCGAAGCTTACTTTGCCGGTATCGATATAGTCCTTTTTAAACTGTTCACCAGTGACCGCCTGAACATCAGCACAGTACGGGCAAAAATAGTCAGTGTATTCGACAAACTTGTTCGGGTTATCCGCGCTGCCCAGCAACACGATACAACGAGTACACACTGAGCAGCAGCGCTACCGCCAGTACGACAACACTAGCCGTGTTCGCCGCGGCATAGGCCGACGACGAAAACAGTAACGTCATGATTGGCATGATGAGTGACGTCCCGCACGGGACGCAGCCCAAGCCGAGCGCTGCCGCAATCATCGCAATACCACCGCCGCCAACGGTTTGTTTGTCGAACGCTTTGTTTTGGCGAGCCGAAAACACCATAACCGAAAACGCCGCGCCTTGCAGTACTGACACAACCAGCAGTAGCGCGCCGTTATAGGTTGTCGCCATACCTACTCCCATAGTGCTTGCCATGTTAACAACCACGCCCAGTTTATCCAAAAAAGACAGACGCGACGTCATCAACGGCCAATAAAAATCGAAGTTGATGAAAAAGTACATCAACAGACCAAACCCGCCGCTCAGCACAAACGCCAGTACTGCATAAGCTGGCTGTTTCAGCACACCAACCAACCCTTGCCCGGCCATCGGCAGCTTATAGGCAAGCGAGGCAACTTTTTCTTCATATAGTCCAGTATATCCTTATTGTAAATTATTTACAATAACGTTTTTGCGCTCTATGCCTATATACTTTGGATAAATCTGGCCGAACTTTTTTTCGCGGCGCTCAAGCCGACGACCGCAAAACCAGTACTTGTCACTTCCGGCATCACATTCTCGTCTCTAGCGCTTGATTTCAACGCCACCCATGAAAATACTGCCCGTCAGGTATAGCACAGGGTTACTCTTCGACTCGGACGGCTTTGTTTTATCTTCGATACCGCCCATAAAAACGGTCGACCTGTTTTTGACAACTACGTCATCTGCGACACGCAGCTCAATACCACCCATAAAAACCGCCAGATCAAGCACGGCTTCTTTTTTGATCACCGCTTTTGAAATATCAATTTCGGCGCCGCCCATAAAAGCGCTCACCCGGCCGCCCGTGTAGTCAGCTGAGTTGTTACGATTTGCAGTCCCACTCAAAACGGCGGTGATATTTTCTTGACCATTGGCTACCCTCACCAACGGTTTTCGCGCTGCATTTACAAACATACTAACACCAAAACCGATCAGTAGCGCCGGTATAACGATATCGCCAAAGTTCACCTGGGCGATACTTAGCGAATTTGCCAGGAAAATCACACCCAGTATCGTTACAACGAGTGGCCACGCAAAATTGCGCGGGTTACTCCACCACATAAACAGACCGAGTACAATGATAAACATTGGCCACCAGTGCGCCAATACGTCCCGCATCGGGCCTATATTGATATTTGCAAGCAGCACGGCCACGCCCGCTGCGACAACGAGTATTCCTAGAGTTGATTGTTTTTTGTCCATACCTCTACTATAACAAACAACGGTCATAAACGCGCGTAAACAACTCGTCGGTTTTCATCACCATTAGCACATTGTCGGACTGCGCTCGTTGCTGCTCAGAAAAGAGCGAGCTGATTTTGCATATCTTAGACTATAGGACTACATTCCCGCGCCGCCTTCAACCGGCTTCAAAACACCAAACATATTCCCCTCGGTGTCGAACAGGTACGCCAGCCGTCCTACCTTTGGTATATCCGCCGCCTCCATCTGCACCTTACCGCCAGCAGCCAAAGCTTTTTGCACAACGCTGTCGACATCGTCGGTTGCAACAGTGCAAACAAACGAGTTTGCCTCGCTTAGACCGCCAGCTGGTGCTGGTCCTTGACGTTTCATCATACCACCGTTTATACCAACCTCTGCCGGACCATCCGTAACTTTACCGTCTGGAAACACGAGCGTGTATCCGCCATACTGTTCACCCAAATCCTGAAACGCCCACCCCAAAACGTCTTCATAAAACTTTTTGGCGCGATCTATGTCGTCAACTCCTATTTCAAAATGTACTACATTGTTTGCCATCTACAGCTCCTTGGTTACTCTTTCGCATACACCAATCGTTCACACTCCGCCCAGCTAAGCTGTGATATACATCACAGTTTGCTTGTGCTTACTATTTTCTTCATTGCTCAGAGGTTTTTCCGTCGAACTCTTCATCGCTCGCGTCGGCTTCTGCTTTCGTTGCGTATTCCACGCCGTCTTTGTGATGCGGCGGCGCGTAGATCGTGTAGAGATGCAGGTCCTCGCTCGTGGATGTGTTCACGACATTGTGTTTTGCGCCAGCCGGAACAACCACGCCGCTGCCGTCTTTGACGTCATGCGTTGTCTCGTCAACAATCACCGTTCCCGTTCCCTTTTCAAAACGGAAAAACTGGTCGTTACCATGCACTTCCATACCAATCTCTTCACCCGGCTGCAGCCGCATATAAACCAGCTGCATATAGTTTCCTGTGTAGACAACTTTGCGAAACGACTGGTTGTCTTGTGTTTCATCTTCAATATCAACGCAAATACCTTTCATAACACGCTCCCTTCGTTATTTTTTCAACTGCTGCAATGACGGCTGTTCGACCGCAAGCCGTAGCGTCACTGTCACAAACACTGCTAGTAAAATAGTCAGCGCGGCAATCGTCGACGGGTACGCTCCGTTAAATCCATCGTCCGCCAAATGCTTAAACAATATCCCGGCGTACGCCCAGACAAATACCGCAAGATACGCCGCGTCTTTACGGCGCAGCGCCACCGTCAGCCCAATACTCGCCCCAACGAGCAACACTGCAACCATCCACGTCCCGTCGCTCAGTCCAAATCCATCCCAGTTGATACTCACGAGCCAAGCCGTCACGTTCGCGATTGTCGCCACGGTGATCCACCCGAAATACACTGCAAACGGAAGCCGCAGCATGATATATTCTCGCCAATCGTACCCGGCAACCGCCACCAAACGATGTGTATATATGAGTGTTACGAGCAGCGCTGCCATCACCAACACGCTGAGCCACACAACATGGTACTGCCAGGCGAACAACCACACGGCGTTGAGTACTGAACTCGCCGCAAACAACTGGACAACTTCGTTGAGTGCTCCATTTGGAACGGCGCTCTTTTTTGGTTTCCATAACTCAAAAGCGCGAAAGAAAAACGCGCCGAGTAGCAGATATATCACACCCCAAATCGCAAACGTAAGCCCAGCTGGCGCAAACAAGTTTGGGTAGCTGTCCGAAACTGCCGCCGTGTCAGTGCCTCCCAGCAGCGTCGTACCGCCAGCTAGCGCGTTAACGACTAGCATAACCACAAACGCTACTAGCGCGATCATCACCCAGCGCTTGTCGACGTGTTCTTGTTTTTTGCGAAAAACTCCCAACATGAGCACCTCCTTTATCTCTTTACTATAACAGGTACATAGCAGAATTGCTCGTCGAAACATCCTTTACAACGACCAAACCATCTGCGACAATCATTGTGTAAGAGTAAAAGGAGCACACGAGAAAGCCTCACGCATGGCCTTCAACCACTACGCCAAAATCAAACGCATCCTGGCCGATCATGACGGGTGGTATATTGTGCGTATCGACCAGCCAACCAGCGCAAAAAACTTCCGCGGTGAAACACGCACTTTTGACCATTATTACCGGGTTTACTCATCTGACGGCCAACCTATCAAATACTGCAAATTTCAGCAACTAGAGCTTTTAGCAAAAATCCTAGGCATCCCCACCGAAGCACTGCCTACACATTTAGCATAGACTATACTGCAACCACCAGCGCAGAATAAACTCTGACATTATCTAAGTAAACAGCTGAGCAATGAGCAGAGTTGCGATTTGGCTGTTGTCATACTACGTTACATCTACCGCTTGATATAATTCGCGCTGAAACTCCAAAAAATCACTCACTATTTCAGCCGGTGACCCCAAATGATATGTTGCATCGCGTAATGTACGATATCGAAGCCGTACTAATCCCGTAAGATTATCCATCCGTAATTCCTGCTCGCCTCGCGACTCATAAATAGCTAATACATAGCCGACAAACTCACGCTCATCTTCGTCAAGCTGCTCCAGATAATACTCACGCAAAAGCCCCGCCCTTTCCGTTCGCGTCATCGTATCTCGAGCATAGGCAGAGTATACCAAAGCACATCATAAATATCACTATTTTCTGCATCACACAGTGTTTTTAGTGCCTGTAATTTGGTTTCCTCAAATCCACTCTCTGCAAGTCCTTGCAACAAAATCTCGCGAGTTCGTGGATCGCTCCATTGCTCACGCAAATCTTCTTCATCTTTGAACAATTCAGGGAGCTCGCCAAATAGTATCTCGATAAATTGTTTTGGGGCGACGACTTTGCCATCCATGTA
Source organism: Acidobacteriota bacterium (assembly GCA_050258575.1). Taxonomy (GTDB): domain Bacteria; phylum Patescibacteriota; class Saccharimonadia; order Saccharimonadales; family Saccharimonadaceae; genus JAPUDS01. Next base: position 65 of record JBLMYZ010000005.1, on the reverse strand, counting down.
AAACTTCGTTTCGCTGGTATACATGATCGTACGGTTTTTGCCATCAGCGAGCCTAACTACAGTTT
>JBLMYZ010000004.1:0-5171 GCA_050258575.1 Acidobacteriota bacterium | reverse complement strand
TACTTTATGCGTAAAAATCGGACCAAAATTTTGCAGCGCTTGCCAAAAAAAGCAGCGTTGTGTATTGCGCCAGTGCTAAAAAGTGTTGGCAGTGCCGGTTTTACGCTTGCGGTAACGGTATTGTTTGTAGTATTGGCGGCCATTAGCTACTTTGCATTGTGGCAAGACAACCACATTGTCTGGTTGGTGTGGCTGGCAGCGACAGTAGTGTTCACGTTCCAATTAGTCGTGCATATTATTACGGCGATTTATTGGCGCGGCTATGCTTTTGGCACGATTACCGCCGTACTCTGTTTGCCGGCATTTATATGGATGATAACCAGGTTTATGCAAATTAAGCCGTTTGCGCTTACAGAGGTTATTATTGCGAGTATTATTGTTGGCGTTGTCACCTATGCGGGTGGCATTCCGCTGTTGTATGCATGGCTAATGCGTAAATTCGAAGCCAGATTTGGTAACGCAAAGGAAGGATACAGTGATGGCGAGTAACAATGCTAGTGCTATAAAACCGGGAGCTAACGGTGTGGAGGCGATGAAATAATGTCACGCCATGAACCGAATTTTGATGCACGTACTTCGGGATGGGGGTTGGAAGAGTGGGCACATGAAGCTCGTATTTTTAGGGCCACACAAGAAGCTATTATGCAGAGACGGCGAGATGAAAATGAACGCCGCAATCAGCTCGCACGATTCGCAACATCACTATTGCAATATAGAGAAGTAAAGAAAGATGAAGAAGAGCAAGGAGGAAATGATGAGTGAAGAAACTGGTAAAATTATCCAAATAGTGGGCGTGGTGGTTGACGTGGAATTCGCGGGCGAACTGCCGGCGATGTATGACGCGCTGACGGTCAAGCGCGGTGACGACGTCGTGACGCTCGAGGTCGAGCAGCACCTCGACGAGCACACAGTGCGCTGTGTGTCGATGCAAAGTACGGATGGGCTGAAGCGCGGCGACGACGTGACGGCAACGGGTGCACCGATTGCCGTGCCGGTCGGCGCAGAGACGCAGGGACGTATGTTTAACGTTGTGGGCGAACCGATCGACGGCAAACCGGCGCCAAAAGGCAAAAAAGCGCCAATTCATCGTGACCCGCCAAAGCTTGAGGAGCAAAGCAACAAAACCGAGATTCTCGAAACCGGTATCAAAGTCATCGACCTGATCGCCCCGATCGCGAAAGGTGGCAAAGTCGGGCTGTTCGGCGGTGCCGGTGTTGGTAAAACGGTGCTTATTCAAGAGCTTATCAACAACATCGCAAACTTCCACTCCGGGAACTCGGTGTTTGCTGGCGTTGGTGAGCGCACACGCGAGGGTAACGACCTCTACTACGAAATGAAAGAGTCCGGCGTGCTTGAAAAAACCAGCTTCGTGTTCGGTCAGATGAACGAACCGCCAGGAGCACGTTTGCGCGTGGCGCTTTCCGGTCTCGCCATGGCGGAAGCCTTCCGCGACGACGGCAAAGACGTGCTGCTTTTCATCGACAACATTTTCCGCTTTACTCAGGCCGGGTCAGAAGTCTCTGCCCTGCTCGGTCGTCTGCCGAGCGCCGTGGGTTACCAGCCAAACTTGCAGCAAGAAATGGGCCAGCTACAAGAGCGCATCACGAGTACGAAAAAAGGGTCTATCACCTCTGTTCAAGCGGTGTATGTGCCAGCTGACGACTTGACTGACCCAGCCCCGGCAACGACGTTCGCCCACCTTGACTCAACGATTGTTTTGAACCGCGCCCTCACGGAGATCGGCATCTACCCGGCGGTCGACCCGCTCGACTCCAGCTCGACGATTCTTGACCCGGAAGTGGTCGGCGAAGAGCACTACAACGTTGCCCGCGAAGTTCAGCGCGTGTTACAGCAGTACAAAGAGTTGCAGGACATCATCGCGATCCTTGGCATGGAAGAACTGTCTGATGACCAGAAACAGACAGTGGCGCGAGCTCGCCGCTTGCAGCGTTTCCTCGCCCAGCCGTTCTATGTTGCTGAACAGTTTACCGGCAACCCCGGCGCGTACATCAAACTAGAAGACACCGTCAAAGACTGTGCTGACATCCTTGCCGGCAAATACGACGCGAAACCAGAGAGTTGGTTCTACATGGCTGCCGGTCCGTTGAGCGAGAAAAAGGATTAGACGATGAAGCTTTGCTTGACGACGATGACTGGCGAGCTGTTGAACAGTGATGTATACGAGGTCATCATTCCAACGGTTGACGGTGAGATTTCGGTGTTTCCTAATCACGAACCACTTGTGACAGTTGCAAAAGAAGGGGTTATCACGGTGCGCTATGAAAAAGGTCACGGCGCGGACAAGCTGGAATACTTTGCAATCAGCGGTGGGATCGTCGAAATTGATGGTGAGACGGTACGGATTCTTGTTGATGAGGCCGAACACGGCGAAGATATTGTCGAAGCAGAGACGCAGGCGGCACTAGAACGCGCGCTGAAAATGCGCGACGAAGCTTCCGATCAGGTTGAGCTCGAAAAAGCTCACCAGCTCGTCGACCGCCACATGGTCCGCCTCAAGGTTGCCGATCTGCATCGCCGGAGACGGAAATTGTAAATATGGAAACGCGCGGTACACCCCAACACGACAGAAAGGAGTCTGCAGCAGTGAGGTTTTTTGTACAGGAACTTGGAGCAGTCGGTTCAGGCGAAGGAAAACTCGGCTACAGCCCGGAAAGATACCCCGATGGTTTGCTTGAATACGCTGGCGAACTGATTCGTAACGGCGATTGTATGGCGGAGATTACCGAAGAAGATGACGGCTGCATGGATGGGCGTCACGCCGTTCGAGTCGTTTTTCCTGACGGTGAAGGACACTTTACTGTCCATGACGTGCTCGACCAAGATGTTCATGAACGCGCCAAAATGGCAGGAGCTGGTCCAATGACAGGTATAATGTCGTACTTGTCAGCGGGAAAACGCGGCGAGCATGTTGACGGCGATATTGAGACGACATGTCTCGAGCTCGCGACACACGGTGTGTGCGGCGGTAGTCATACTGGCCCTCATGGTAGCGAAAACAAAACTGATTGCGGTGGTAACGACGCGATCGTGTCGATTGCGGAAAATGGTGTTCGTTTTCATGGACGGCTTGCGAGCCAGGTCGAGGCGCACTTTGACTTTCTTGGTGAAACATTCCAGCAAAACGATATCGCCACCGTGGCGCATCGCTGGCAGGACGCGCTCGTCACTGGTTATTTTGACGGCAGCACAGGTGTGAGCCGTCTCGGTGCCATGCGTCGCGCTATGGAACAATGGCAGCACAAACACCCAAGCGAAAGACCGCATACTGTCGTTAAAGATCTCGACGGCGATCACCAAGAAGCGTTTATTGTTTACTCATATGATGAGCAGCACACGTTTTCGCAGCGCAAATTTCGGGAAATGCTTCAGCAAAAGTATCCCGATATTCCAGCCGACACGCTACCCGAAGTGTTTGTGATCGATATCCCTCGTATCCGGCGCATAGCTCAGGCGATATCTACCGATGAAAATGGTGTACCTGATGAGCAGCTGTATCGTCAAACATTGACTGGCGCGCTCCTCTACCAGGAAGCAGCCCTCACTACGCTTGAAAATGGCTCGATGCCGAGGTTCGCGGTTAAAACGTCTTAAGTTTCGGTGGTGCGCTGCAGTAACTCGCGCACTTCGTCGGTAGTAGCCGCGTGCATTAGCTGTTCGCGCAGGTCGCTTGCTCCGTCGAAATCGCGGATATAGATTTTGAAAAACCGTTTGAGGGTTTCAAAAGGTCGTCCGAGTTCGGGCTGATACTGGTCAAACAGGTCGAGGTGGTAGCGGAGGAGTTCGAGCAGATCTTTTCTTCTTTCGGAGTTTGGTTGAGCCGGTTTTTGATCGTTAAAGACAAACGGGTTTGCAAACACTCCCCTCCCTATCATTACTCCGTCAATTTTGTATTTATCTACTAGCTCCATGCCATGTTGGCGGTCGCGTATGTCGCCGTTGATGATGAGCAGTGTTTGCGGCGCTCGTTCGTCGCGCAGTTTTTTAATCTCAGATATAAGCTCGTAGTGAGCGGGGACTTTGCTCATTTCTTTTTTCGTCCGCAGATGGATTGTGAGGGCGGCGAGGTCCTGCGCAAATAGTACCGCGAGCCACTTTTGCCACTCGTCAACATGCGTATAACCGAGGCGAGTTTTGACACTAACCGGGAGCCCTGCGGTTTTGGCAGCGGCTATAGCGGCGACCGCCACGTCTGGCTTGCGGATCAGGGCGCTGCCGCCGCTTTTGACAGCACTTTTCGCCGGGCAACCCATGTTGATGTCGATACCGTCGAACCCGAGCTCGGCGCAGTGTTTAGCAAAGGCTTCCATGTCGCCTGGTTCCCCACCCCATATCTGGGCGACAAGGGGGTGTTCGTCGCTGGTTTTGACAAGTCTGCCGCGGATAGCTCTGTCGCCAGCATGTACCCAGCCGGTGGCGTTAGCAAACTCTGTAAAAAATACGTCTGGCGCGCCAGCGCGACGTACTACGTGGCGGAACACCACATCAGTGACTGCTTCCATTGGCGCAAGTACAAAAAAAGGCCGTGGCAGCTTGTTCCAAAAACTATGCATGACATCTATTTTACCGCATAAAAAGAAAACGCCCCAGCGCGTGGCTGGGGCTAAAAGTTGTGACCGGTAGAGACGACAGGCGCGAGGGGGTTAGAACCCCAAGTGCACATCATCTCGTGTAGAGCGCTTCCCCACACTCTCGTTGTTAGCTTGCGCTACAACGCTTGCCCCGGTCAAAGCAAGTCAAGATTTAAGGATGGCGGCCCCACGCAGGCCAGCAAAAGACATCGGCGCAGCTTCGTTGCTGTTCGCCATGATAACCTTCATCCCGATGTCCGATTTCTCGCCCAAGGGAGAGGCGAAGTGTAGTGGCTACACTGGTCGGACATAGCGCCAATCCTGTTGCGTCGTTGCCAGGAGCGTGTTGGCGGGTTTTTCGTCGGACTGACAGGGCTCGAACCTGCAACCTTTCGCGGACAGCTAGCTCCGACAGAGGCGGGGTACCAGCGGCTACACACGGGGCTCTTCCATACTGAGCTCCTCCATTCCGTTTTGAATCAGGACACCCAATGCTAGACAATAAGAACTATGAAGAAAGCATCAAAGCTCACCGATGCCGAGCGAAGCGAGATAGATATCTTACATAGCAAGGGTTATTCA
>JBLMYZ010000003.1:0-4509 GCA_050258575.1 Acidobacteriota bacterium | reverse complement strand
AACGGCAAAAGGTGGGCAGATTATCATTAGCTATCGCTCGGACGACGAGCTGAAAGCGCTACAGGAGAAGCTGGGAAGAGTAGCGGAGGACAGGGCGGCGTAAGTGGGTGAGTATGTAAGTGAGTAAGTTAGTTAGTAAGTGCGTAAGTGAATAAATATCAATAGCTCTTTGCGACTCTCTCAGCTCTTAGATCTCAGATCTTGCGATCTATCGTTCTTTCGATCTTTCGCTCTCCCGTTCTTTCCATCTTTCTCCGCTCCCTTGCACCGTCTTTCATCTCAGACCCGCTCGTCTCCATCTGCCAACTTGTATCGACTCGCTCCTGCCGGAAAGGCAGAGTCTTCGATGAAAGAGGTGCTGCAGGAGCGGCTCCCGCTACTTGAGAAGCTCCCTGCGACCTTCTCAGCTCTTAGACATTAGATAGTAGATACCAGATATTGTTCTTCTTGTGACTTTTGTCTTATGTCTCCTGCGATTTTCTTAGATCTTAGATCTTGCAATCTATCGTTCTTTCGATCTTGTGATCTTTCGCTCTAAAACACCCTCATCTTGTCAAACGGAAATAGCCGAAATATCACCGGACCGATAATGTCGGCGTAGGGGATTGTGCCGAGACCGTTGCGTGAGTCGTAGGAGTAACCGCCCTGGCGGTGGTCGCCAGCCACAAATATTTGGCCGTCTGGAACAACCGTGCTGACACTAGCACTCGTGCTGCCCTGGGGGCCATCGTAGAGATCATCGACAGCAATAGGGTTTTCACGCTGTTCATTTTTATACACCACGAGTTTACCGTTGACGGTTTCAACAAACTCGCCAGGGAACGCAATAACGCGTTTGACGATATACTCGTCTGGCATGTCTGGTCCGAAATGTGGGTTTTTAAACACAATGATATCACCGCGGTCAGGCACGTATTGCCGGCCGCGAATATGATCCCAGGTGAGTGACAAGCGGTTGACGATCAGCCGTTCGCCCGTATGAAGCGTGTTCTCCATGCTGGGGCCGCTGACGTTAAAGCTGCGAAAGACAAACAGGTTGATTAGCCAAGCGCCAACAATAACCGCCACTACGAAACCGGTGATATTGAGTGCGTCGCGTAGTTTTTGTGTGGTCTGAGGCTGTATGTTCATAGTCATGAATTCTATGATACACCAGTGTTGTCCAAAAATGCGAAAATGCTTCTGATTTTATCCGCACAGCAGCACAGTCATGTATAATTGGTAGCGATGTATGAAAAAACACGATGAACCTCCAAGGCTTAGTATTGATGGTCTTACGATGAAGCGACGCGCAGCGGGTAAGGCGGCTGACGCACACGCTATGACGCTCGGTAAAACTGAGTTGCGACCGCACGAGCGCTCGGGTAATTTGCGTTCACAAACAGAGCGGTCGGCTGCCGTGTCCTCAAAAGCACCGGAGGTGTTGCCGCAAGCAACAGCTCCCTCATACGGTGGTCTCAAGCGCTCAGATATCGATCAGTCGCTGGAGGCGTTAGACAACGAACCTCCGGTCAAAAAGAAGCGCGTACGGCGTTTTCGAAAAATAAGTAAGAAAAAAGTCGCGCTCGTCCTGCTTTTGCTGGTTGTTCTCGCTGCTGGTTATTTTGTGTTTAAGTTTGTCGTGGCTGGCGGCCGAGTGTTTAGCGGCAACGTGTTTGATCTGCTTGGTTCCGGCGTGCAGCTGAAACAAGATACGAATGGCCGGACGAATATATTGGTGTTTGGGACGTCTGAAGATGATCCAGGCCACTCGGGAGCAAATCTTACCGACAGCATCATGGTGTTGTCGCTCGACCAGGAAAAGAAAAATGCCGCCATGGTGAGCGTGCCGCGTGATCTGTGGGTTGACTACGGCGAGGCTTGTCTCAGCGGGTACTCGGGGAAGATCAATGTCGTGTACGCGTGCGGCGAGGAAAATGGCGGTGAAACGGTTGGTTCACAGCGTCTCATGGACAAAGTTGGGGAGGTGTTCGGGTTGGATATCCAGTACTATGCGCATGTGAACTATTCGGTTGTTCGCGACACGGTGGACGCAGTCGGCGGGGTGAGTGTGCTGATCGACAGCGATGACCCGCGCGGGATCATGGATCGCAACATGGACTGGACGTGCCAGTACCGCTGTTATCTTGTCAAATGGCCCAATGGCACAGCGACACTCAACGGCGAACAGGCGTTGGCGCTGGCGCGGGCTCGCGGCGAAGGGACGGGCTATGGTCTGGGCGGCGGCAACTTTGACCGCGAAAAGTACCAGCAGCGTATCATGGTGGCGCTGCGCGACAAGGCGCTAAGTGCTGGTACACTAGCAAACCCGATTGCTGTAAATGGACTCATGGATGCACTGGGGAACAATCTTCGCACGAACTTTACTGCTGCCGAGATAAAAACTCTTACCGAGCTTGCAACTGAGGTCAAAAATGAGTCGATCCGCTCAATCAGTCTCGTGAGCGAGGATCATCCGATAGTAACAACAGGCACGTACAGCGGGCAAAGTATTGTTCGGCCGATCGCAGGGATTGACGATTTTTCTGACATCCAGGCGTATATTAAACAGCATCTACAGTGGAGCGAGCTGTCAGGTGAAAACGCGTCTCTTGAGGTGCTAAATGCGTCGACAATGTCTGGCGTGGCGGCAAAAGAGCAAACCGTGCTCGAGAAAGCTGGTTTTGTCAATATCACCGTGGGAGATACGAGTTTCGCCAGTTCGGGCGATGTCACGTGGTATGACATGGCGGCCGAAGGAACAATGCCCAAAACACGACAAAAACTTATCGACACCTACGGCAAAGCGAGCGGCAGGACACTGCCGACAGGGGTGCAGAGTGACGCAGATTTTGTTATACTAGTTGGCAATGGAACTTATTAGCTCAGTTGCGCGCAGAACGCGCCTCGGCGATATCGGCTACGTGCTACTCAACGTCGCGTATGCTGCGCTGCTGCTCGGGTTGTTGTGGATATTTAACGCACCATGGCTGTCCTACGTTCTGGTTGTGCTGAGCAAATGGCGGATTTTCGCCGTACGGCCGCGGTTCTGGGTGGCAAATATCAAGGCCAATGCTCTCGACACTGTACTCGGGCTGTCGGTCGTAACCCTGATTTGGCAAAACAGCGACTATGTGGCTATACAGCTCGGCCTCACCGCGGCATATGTGCTGTGGCTTGTAGTGGTGAAACCATCATCGAAACATGCCGCAGTGTTACTGCAGGCAGGTATAACGCAGTTTTTTGCGCTCTGGGCGTTGTTTTCAGTCGCATACGCGCTGCCGTTGTTTGTCGTAACGCTCGCGGCTGGGTTTGTTGGGTTTGTTGTCGCACACCACGCGGTTAATATTTTCGCCAAAGAGTACGAAGACATGCTGCTTAGCCTCGTCTGGATGACGATCATTGCGACGCTTGGTTGGCTAACATGGTACTGGACAGTGGCGTACACGCCGTTGCGTATCCCGCAAGTGTCGATCGTGGGGTCGCTACTTGGATTTTTGGCGTTGGTGGCGTACCAACAACTCTATAGCGAAGAACACAACCAAACTCGGCCTAGGCGTGCTGTACCAGTTGCACCAGTGGCGTTTGTGCTCATCGGTATCGCCGTGCTGCTCATGTCAAACTTTTTCGACCAAACAAGTTTCTAGTTTCAGGTACTTTTCAGCTTGGGAACGTAAAATTAGGTTTTAACAGGGGTAAAAACATGCAAGAAACACCAACCACATCACCAAAAAAACACCGTTCACGGGCACGCTTTGCTATTTTCGCAAGTGCGGTGGTGGTTGGAGCGGTGCTTGCTGGGTTTGGCGGGGCGGCGCTGTATGGGCAACTCTTTGGTGCTGCAGATAGCGTGGTCTCGCGCGAAAAGGTCGTCATGCAACAGGGTGAAGTCGTCGCCGATGTTGCAAACAGTGTCAGTTCGAGCGTCGTGTCTATTGTGACGGCGTCGAGCGCACAGACGATGTTTGGCTACAGTGTACAGCAGCAAGGGGCGGGGACAGGTATTATCATTAGTAAAGACGGCTATGTTGTGACGAACAAACACGTTGTGAGCGACAGTAGCAATATCAAAATCTTTGCTGCCGACGGTACGCAATACGAAAAGGTCACGTTGGTTGGTACTGACCCAACGAACGACATCGCATTTTTGAAAATCGAGGGCATACATAACCTGACGCCAGCCAAACTGGGTGATTCGTCGCAACTACGGGTCGGACAAGGCGTGGTCGCTATAGGGAACGCGCTCGGCGAGTATCAAAACACCGTAACGACCGGTATTATTTCGGCTTTATCGCGTCCGCTGACGGCGTCAGATGGGGCTGGCAGTACAGAGTCGCTCGACAACTTGTTACAGACTGACGCGGCGATCAACCCGGGTAACTCTGGCGGGCCGCTGGTCAATTTTGCTGGCGAGGTGGTTGGTATCAACACCGCGGTTGCTTCAAACGCGCAGGGGATCGGGTTTGCAATCCCTATCAACGATGTCAAGGGGATGGTTAAAACTTTGTTCGCGACCGGTCAGGTGAAAAA
>JBLMYZ010000002.1:0-4823 GCA_050258575.1 Acidobacteriota bacterium | reverse complement strand
GGCGAGCTTTGTCGAGCTCGTCGCGCTCGGTATATATTTGCGCCATCCACAGAGAGGGCACCGTCCATACGTTACTGGCGTCGGTTTTTTGTAAATAATCGTCGCCCTCAAAGCGAACATACGCACCCGGAACAGTCGCCGATTGGAGAGCTCGCTCAGCTGTTTCGATACTATGGCGTATTTCGTCAGACTCAACATCGAACAGACCGAACATAAATGCTCCGTAGAGACTGGCGGTGTCGAGCGTGGTATCAAACACTCGTTTTCCGTCGACTATAGTGTAGCCAGCGTAGAAAAAGTGTCGTTCGTTGTTATACAACACGCCCGCATGAGACACGAGCCGCTCTGCTGCGACTTTCCAGGCCGCAGCGTCGTCGCGCCGACCAAACGCACGAGCAAGCTTGCTGGCTTGAACCAGCGCAGCGTACGTCACGGCGGTTGTGTATGTCGACACCATGTACCCCTGTTCCCAAAGTGGGTACGACGGTAATGGCAGCCCGTCTTTGTCGGTATGAGTCGCTAAAAAGTCTGCCATAGGTCGAATAAAACTCAGATAGTGATTGTTTAGCCAGCGGTGATCTTTCCGCTGTTCGAAATATTGTCCGGCTAAAAAGAGCGTCAACGCCGTTTCATCGGCTTGAAAAGGTATCTGCGGTCGTTTCGTGTCGTCACACAGACCGTACCAGGTCGGTCCAACCGCACCATCGGCAAGATACAAGTGCTCAAGATATCCGTCAGGGTGCAACACCGCCTCGGCAAATGCAAAATACCGACGCACTTCGTCAACATACCCTAGCCGTAGCAACGGCCACATGCTGTACGCAGCGTCTCGCGGCCAACAGTAGGCGTAAGCAGCGTCGCTATACGCGAGCGGCGAAGAGTCGAGGCTAGCTAGAACAGCACCGCGCCGGTCTTGGTGAGCAGCGATCACACACAGCGCGCTCTGGGCATGCCGCCGTTCTGCAAATGCAAACGGCTTGAGCGCTGGCTGCAACCACTGGTGACTACGGCGCGCTGTTTCGCTGAGAACTTGTTGTACACCCTGCTCGGCAATCGTGTGGTGAAGATCGCGCGCTTCTTCGCGGTAGGTGCCAGCGGCAAACCAGTAGTACATACGAGTTGAGCTGTGGGCTGCGATGTTGGCCGTGAGCTGTATCGTCGAGTCAACCCTCCCGAGCGCATGTGTCGTTTGTTCAAGCTGGCCGTCTTCGGCGTCGCGAAATGTTCCCTCATAACCATATTGCCCTGACAACCCGACGCTGACGTCTCGAAACGGCGTGTTGTTGTGCTGAGCGCTAACAAAAAATACACGGTCGTCTTTGTAGTGGATAACAGCGTTGTTAGACGGGTCATACGAACATGTTTCCAACATACGCGACTGGGAAATATCGAACGCTTGGTGAAAAAAAACGCGAATCTGCCGCTGTTTTGGCGAACGGTTTACTACATGGATGTTGCGCACAAACGCTGACGAGTCGGTTGGCACCGCGTCAGTCAGCTCGAGTGTCAGCTGCAGCTTTTCTGAGCGCGCCGTGGTGTCACCAACACAAGCTCCAGGGTGATAAGCGTGCGAAAACTGCCACGAACCGTCGCTTAGCCAAGAAAAGACTCCGTCAACCCACACACCCAGCTTGTGCGCCAGGCGAGGCGTGGCAGCGTGCTGTTCGAGCCCAATATAAGGAAAATACACATCGGCGACTTCGGCATATTCGTTGAGACCAACATGCAACTCGCCGTTACCAAATACTAGCGTCCTAGCCATGTGTTTGCGACCTCTCGCCGTGGTCAAAGACACGATAGCGAATGTCGCGTACAGCGTTCATATAGCTCAAGAATCCGTCGTAAGGGGACTCGTATGGACTAAAGTAGGCGTGGACATTGCCATCGTCGAACCATTTGGTCGAGAGGTAGTAAAGCAAATCTGAAGATTGTAGCAAGCGCCAGTCGCGCAACAGGTCGGCGTCGTTAGTGTGAAGAACACTACTTTCTAGCCGATATAACGCTTCAGCGATTTCCTGCTGCATAGCGTTACCTAGCCAGGCACTGAGATCGCGCTCGTTGTCGGCCCAAGTAACCGTGTTTGGCATGTCGACCGTGTCGTGAATCCGGTGTGTGTCGAGCGCTTCTGTAAAGGTGGCGAAACGATGCCCTTGCGCACACCAGTTGCGGGCGAATTTTTCAAAGAAGCCAAAAATCCCGGTATCTGCCCACTGATGTTCGCCAAACGTTTCAAAGTCCATAAAGAGGTTGATAAGCTTGTCTTCTTCGGGAAGTGCGTCGATCCACGAGGTGTATTTTTCGACCGTCAACGGCCACTCGACCCAGTGTTTGTTCGAGAAACGGAACGCAACGTCGTCGCTCAGGCGATAATCTTTCAAAAAGACGGCCATGTTACTCGACGCGGTTGGAGCGTAGAGGTAGTGCGAGCTGCGCCAGCTCAAGATAGGGTCCCAACCCTCCGCAAGCACGGCTTTGTACCCGGCATCTTCCGCCCAACGACCAAGGTCGTTGTTGTATGCGAGTTCAGTGTTGCGGAAGACTGTTGGGGTGACGCCGAGGTGCTTTTGGAGTGCCTCGCGGTGCAGTTTCACCTGAGCTTCAAACTCCTCGCGGCTGTAGAAAAAAGCGAGCGAGTGATGGTATGTTTCGGCCGCAAATTCGACTTTGCCAGTGTCAGCCAGTGCCCGTAGCGCGTGCAAAATAGATGGGTCCCACTGTTCGCACTGCTCAAGGAAAATACCGGTAACACTGAGGTTAACGGAAAAGCCGTCGACTTCGTCAACTAGCCGTTTCAACAGCGACAACATAGGGTGATACGACTTGTGGGCGACTTTTTGGAAAATCGCTTGGTTGTCGGTCATGGCGTCATACGATGCAAAGTAGTCATGTTTTTCACCGATGTCAAAAATCGTATACGGCCGAACGCGGTACGGTTGGTGCATATGTAGATACAGAACGATATCACGCATGAGAGACTCCTGGGTTCAGTGTTTTGTAGACACCCATGCAACGCTCAGCGATAGGACGCCAGGTGACGGATGCAAGTTGTTTGAAAGCATTTTCGACAAGATCGGTTTTTAGGGCATCGCTCGCCGCAACGTTGACCATGATGTCGGCCAGAGTGTCAGTGTCCCAGTAGTCGTATTTCATAGAGTGGGTAAGTACTTCGGTCGCGCCAGATTGTTTCGTCATGATCACGGGCGTGCGGTGAGCTGCAGCTTCGAGTGCCGTGATACCAAACGGTTCAGAGATAGAACTCATCACAAACATGTCGGCAACCTCGTACAAGTTCCGCCAGGCGGCGCCGCGAACAAAGCCGGTAAATATGACATGTTCGGCGATCCCGAGGTCGGCAGCGCGAGCAATCAGATCGTCGCGCTGCTCGCCGCTCCCAGCCACCACAAACGCCAAGCGGTTGTAGCGGTGGTAGGCTTTGGCGGCTGCGTCGATGAACTGCAACAAACCCTTTTGGATCGTGAGGCGGTTGACGGAGACAACCAACGAATAACCTTCTTGGTGCAGCATGTCGAGATAACGATACGTGGCTTTGTCGTCGTCGCTCAGTTCCTCTGGTTCGTAGATGTTGTGCACGACGTCGATCTTCTGTAGCGGAATATGGTACACCCGTGAGATCAGGCGTTTCGTGTAGTCGCTCACGGCAATAATCCGGTCGGCCATGAGCAGCCCATGTTGTTCGATTTCGTGGATAAGCGGGTTGCCCCAACCACCGCCAGAGCGGTCAAACTCGGTCGCATGCACGTGCGCCACCAGCGGCACGCCACTGACATTTTTTGCGTGCACACCTGCTTCAAGCGTCAACCAGTCGTGCGAGTGAACGACAGCTGGTTTGCCGTAGGTTTTGAGATGCCATTCGACGTATTTTTTATAGTCAGACTGAATCTGACGGATAGAATCAATATTTTTGTTCGCATAGCTGAGTTTATATACATCGCGGTGAGCTTCTTCTTTGGGCTCAACCTGAAACACATCCATAAAGTCAACTCCGGGGTGCTTCTGTTGTGTCGCCGGGAGAACGAAGTCAATCTGTGCGCCATATGACGCCAAGGCTTTAGACAACTGATAGCAGGCAACGCCTAAACCACCACTGTTATGCGGAGGCAATTCCCACCCAAGCATCAGTATTTTCAACGTCGTTCCCTTCGCAATGTTTATTGATTTACAACAACCAGTATAGCGCTTGTGCTCGGGCAATTGCAACCCTTGAGTTTCGCGAAAACGATACCATAATTCTACCCCGTTGTGAGGTTAACAACGGCCAGTGTTTCAGCTCACGCGTTGGTTGACATTTTGTCAGGATTCTTGGGTGTCGAAGCGACGCGTACTGCACGTTTGAACCGCTTGTCAGCCATACTGTCGGCCATATGCACCATAGGGGAGTGCGCCAAAAGCCGGTCTGCTTTTTTGCGCCGCTCGTCCATCGCGCGTAGCTCATCGACAAAATACGTTTCGATCAACCACTCGCGCCCCGGCGGCGTTTGCCCGACAACCGTCATATGCCAAGTGTTTTTGGTCCATTTTTCAACTTGCGTGATCTTGAGCGGGCGGGGCAGCATAGTCTTGCCGCGCGGGATTGTGTCGATCACTTGCTGAACAAACTCAGCGCCTTTTGATTTGTCGGTGAGAAACAACTCAACCGCAATCGTTCGTACCCCGTTTGGCGTCACGCGCACACCAGAAATGCTTTGGTTGTTAACCCAGATAATCTCGCCATTCAGCGCCCTGAGCCGCGTCGAACGCAGCGTGAAGCGTTCAACCACCCCTGAAAGCTCCGCAAACGACTCGAGTTTGACATAGTCGCCGAC
>JBLMYZ010000001.1:0-6367 GCA_050258575.1 Acidobacteriota bacterium | reverse complement strand
AAAGACACCGGTCAGTACGACCAACTCACTGATATATTCGCCGCTAGTGGGGCAGCAAGCCTGTTTCGAGTCGCTGCCCTCAAAGAAGTCGGGCTATTTGACGAGGATTTTTTTGCGTATTACGAAGACGTTGACCTGGGTTTTCGGCTACAACTCGCTGGCTGGAAGGTTGGATTTGTCCCGAGCGCCAAAGTTTTTCACGCTATTGGGATGACGAGCGCCCGCATAAAAGGCTTTACCACCTATCAAACACTGAAGAATCAGCCGTTGGTTGTCTGGAAGAATATCCCCTCAAGGTATCTTTGGACAGTGGGGTGGCGGTTTTCGTTCGCTTACCTCATGTTTTTTGGTCGGGCATTGACGCGAGGACAGTTTTTTCCGGCGATCAAAGGTGTCGTTATGGCACTCCTTTTAACAATGAAAAACATCCCTGCTCGCTGGCGGATTCAGTCAACGAAAAAAGTTTCCTCGCAGTATATCTGGCAACTCATAACCCACGACTTGCCACCAAACGCCACAACTCTCCGCAACACAAGAAATGTTTGGTGGAAGTTTACGGGGCGCTAGCTCACTCTTCCTCGTCGACAGCTTTTCGAGTGAGAACGATGTGGCGGTCGCGGCCCTCGCCTTCGGAGTGCGTCTCGAGATCACTATAGTCTGAAATAGCCTGGTGAACAACACGGCGTTCAGCTGGGCTCATAGGCCGCAAATCCAAACGCTCTCCGCTGTTGCGAACCTTTTTCGCCCATTCTTCGGCTTGTTCGCGCAAGCGATCGTAGCGTTGTCGTTTGTAGTCAGCCACGTCGAGGTTAACACGATAGAGCTCAGCGTCTTTACCACGAAGCATACCTGACACAAGATGTTGTAAATGCCGCAACGTATCGCCGTGCTGGCCTATGAGGAAGGCGTTGAGGTGTGTCGAGGGGATATTCATCTCGATCACTTCTTCGTCCGCGCCGGCATACACGTCGGTGTTGAGCCCGAAAAACGACAGTATGTCTTCGACGTATTTTTTCGCGGCAGCGATTGATTGTTCTCTGTTCATCATGAATCCTTTCGTTTACTACGTTTTTGGCCGCGCGGCTTGCTACTCGCCACCTCGTAGCGGTGCACAACAACTCCTTCGGTCGCCTTTTTCGCGCGTTCCGCAGCAGGTGACGGTTTCGACGCATTCTTGGCGATCAACTCCATGTCCTCGACATCGGTCTGCAAAATACGCCGCTGTTGGACAATCGCCACGATACTCGACACTACTGTGTACAACGCGATCGCGCCCGGCAAGTAGACCATAACCATAAACGTCATAACAGGGAAGATACGGTTCATACGCTGGGTCATAATAGCGCTTGCTTCGGTCGGATCAACTTCTTTGCCCTCGCTCTGCGCCTTTAGCACGTCGCGTAGCCGTTTGTGTTCAGTTGGTTGCGGCGATAGTTGTTTTGTCTGATAGTACTGCAGCACGGCTGCGAGTAGCGCGAGGATCATGAGCGGCCAATATATTTCACTACCGCTCAGCGCGGCTTTCGACAAGTTCACTACGCCCAGGAGCGACTCTTTGAAGCTGCTCGGGTCGACAATAAGGCTGTGGATCGGCCCCAAACCTTCGAGGAAATCGTAGGTAAACTTCGCGACCTGGTCGTGATGTGTTGTTATAATTCTCACAACATTGTACAGTGCGATAAAGATTGGGATCTGCAAAAAGAGTACGCCGATACTACTGAGCGGGTTTATGCCTTTTTCGCGGTACAGCTCGAGCATGAGCTGGCTTTCGAGTGTTTTGTCGCCGTTCGCTTGTTTTTTTATGCGTTTTAGTTCGGGTTGCATGGCACGCTGCATTTTGGTCTGGTGGAGTTGTTTTTTGACGAGCGGCCACATAAGCAGGCGAATAATAACCGTGAAAATAATCAGGGCAACGCCAAAGTCCATACCTGGAATAAGCCCGTAAATCACGACGAGCAGGTTAAAAATAGGCTGGACGATAAGCAGGTCAAAAATATTCATAGACTATTCTCCAGTATACCAGATATCGCCTCTGTCCGATAGAGCCGCGCTCGGTGGAGTACGTCAAGAACCATGTTCTGGATATCAGACGCTGGCAGTGTTGCGATTTCGGCGCTATGTACGGTGAACACCATGTCGTGGTTCGGTGTGATAGCGCTCCAGTGTAGACGCACGGTCTCGTATACTCGACGGCGGATTCGGTTGCGCACGACGGCGGATTTGCTGACTTTTTTGCTAACAACAACAGTAACTCGACTATGCGGCCGGCGTTTGTTTTCCACATACCGCAGCGACAACGAACGCGACCGGGCGGTTCGCCCGTTTTTATACAAATATTTGAGGCCGCCGTGGCCGTGAAAACGATATTGTCTACGCAACATAGCTCTTTCTAGCATACCGGAAATACTCTCGGGCGACCAGCCAACAAAAATATATCCGCGGCGTCACTGCGGATATATGTCGTCAAGACAGGTGTTACACTGACAGTTTCTTACGAAGTTTAAGCGCGCGGCGTTTCAGAACGAGTCGACCGGACTTGCTCGCCATACGTGCACGAAACCCGTGGACTTTAGCACGGCGTCTTGTTTTTGGTTGATAGGTTCTTTTTGGCATATCGCGAAGTAGTATACCACATCTGTTGTTGGTTCTCAAGTGTTACTTGAAAAATTGGTAAAAACATACCATAATTATTGAGATTTCCACAAAAAGCGACACTTTTTCCACAGTTTTTACAGGGGTGAGCGTGAGAATGTGTACAACTTCCCCACATTTTTCGTTGTCGACTTTTTCACTATGCTTTGCGGGTTGTGGAAAACTCGCAAACTTTCTACAATAGAGGTATACGAACGGGTGGTTTAAGAGAGGGACAATGACTCCAGAGATATGGCAAGCAGTGCTTGGTGAGATCGAAACATCGGTCTCTCACGCCGTGTTCGTCACCTGGTTCAAGCCAACCGAACTTGTTCTCGAAGATGACGGGTCGTTTGCTGTCGCGGTGTCAAACATCTTCGCCAAACAACAGTTTGAGACAAAACTAAACGACCAGGTTTTAGCGGCGCTGAAAAAAAACGGTATCGATGTACGTTCAGTTCGCTACGTGATCAAGAGTTCGAAACAAAAACGTCAAAACCAAAAGTCGTCTCCCCTACTCTCGGCCGAACAACTGCCGAGCGCACCTCAGAAAAAACCCGCCGCAACCTCGAACCTCAACCCGCGTTACACATTTGAGTCATTTGTGGTCGGCTCGAGCAACGACCTCGCCTACGCCGCCAGCCAAGCGGTGGCGAAGTTCCCTGGTGAAAAATACAACCCGATTTTTATCTATGGAGGCTCTGGGCTCGGCAAAACTCACCTTATACAAGCTATCGGTAACGAGATAAAACGTACTAAATCAGACGCCCGCGTGCTGTATTTTAGCTCGGAAACGTTCGTCAACGAATTTCTCGAGGCGATTCGCTTCAAAAAACGCGGCTTTTCTGACAAATACCGCAAAGCCGACGTACTGATCGTCGACGATGTGCAGTTTATAGCCGGCAAGGAAAAAACCCAGGAAGAGTTTTTCCACACTTTCAATGCCCTACACCAGGCAAATAAACAGATTATTATTAGCTCTGACAAACCGCCGCGCAGTATCCCAACCTTAACCGACCGCCTGCGAAACCGTTTTGAGTGGGGAATGTCTATTGATATTCAGATGCCCGATTTTGAAACTCGCTGTGCGATCGTGCAAACCAAAGCGTCGTTCAGTGGTGTTGAGCTTGACACATCGACGGTCGAATACCTCGCGAAAAACGTCAACTCAAATATTCGCGAGCTTGAGGGGTCACTCAACCAACTGTTGGCGTTCTGTGAGATGCGCGGTATTACCCCTGATGTCGAGACCGCCTCGGGGCTGCTGGGAGATATCCGCCGTTCGCGGCCGCACCATCTCACTCCCCGCCAAGTTGTTGACAAAACTGCCAAATATTTCCAGTTGGACGCCAAGCTCATCACGAGCGAAAAACGCGACAAACATATCGTGATACCGCGACAGATTGCTATGTACCTACTGCGGAGCGAGCTACATATGAGTTTTCCGCAAATCGCTGTACATCTCGGCAGAAAAGATCACACCACGGCGATTCACTCTGTTGATAAAATTGAAAAAGCCATCAAGCTTGATTTCACAATACGCGAACAGGTGGCAGAAATACGGGAGCGGCTGTATGAGTAGTTGTGGAAAAAAAGTGTATACGCGGTTGCAAAACTCTGGGGACACATATCCACATATTATCGACACACGCCTAGCTTCCGCGGCTGTTTTGGCGGGTTCTCCCCATTATCAAGTCTTCCACCCACAATATCTACAGAGTTTTTTCACAGCCATTTTTCAAGCAAACAACAGATATGGTCCATGAAGTTTTCCCCTTTTCCACAGCACCTACAACTACTACTATGTATATATAAGAAAGGAAACAACGTATGCATGTCACTGTCACCCAGGATAACCTAAACCGCGCACTAACTGCTGTTAGCCGAGTTGCAAGCAATAAAACATCTTTACCGGTTTTGTCGAATATTCTTCTTCGGACAGAGAAAAACCGGCTGGTAATCGCTGCAACTAACCTAGAAATCGCCTCGGTGTATTTTATAGGTGCCAAAGTGAGTAAGGAAGGAACGCTTACTGTACCGGCGCGACTAGTGAGCGAGTTTGTAAGTAACCTGCCAAAGGACAATATCGATCTAAAAGTCGAGGGAACGAAACTACATATTTCTTCCGGGCGGTATTCATCGACTATTAACGGCGTGGCTGCCGACGAGTTCCCTGCTCTGCCGACGATCGAGGCGACGTCGCAGATTGCCCTGCCGGCGACTTTGTGTAAAGAAGTGATCGGACAAACGGTCATTACCGCGTCGCATGACGACACACGGCCAGTGTTAACAGGGGTGTATTGTCACACTTTTGAGGGAAACTTGTATTTGGCTGCAACCGATGGTTACCGGTTGTCGCAGCGCAGTGTTACAGCGACAGATCAGGAGATTCAGGCGCTGATACCGGCGTCAACACTCCAGGAAGTTGCTCGGGTGTTGACGGACGATATCGACGAAGTAACGCTGTTGTTTGACGATTCGCAGGTACGGTTCGAAATGGGAGATGTTGAGGTGACGAGCCGGTTGATCGAGGGGAACTTTCCAGATTATCAACAGCTTATCCCCAAACACACCGATATTACCGCGCAGTTACCGAAAGAAGAGTTAGCGCGGATTACGAAAATCGCCAGTTTGTTTGCTCGCGAGAGCGGCGGTAGTATCACTATCAAAGCCGACGAAACGGCGAAGTTACTGTCGATTCACTCAATCGCCTCACAGCTCGGCGAAAATACCTCAGAAACAGAGGCCGAAGTGGTTGGAGAGGGATCGGTAACGCTCAACTCGCGCTATCTTACAGAGGCGCTGGGTTGTATTGAAGGCGACACACTGACGTTTGGTTTCAGTGGTAAACTTGCGCCGTGTGTGTTACGCCCAGTGACGAAAGAGCAAAACTATCTGCATATTATCATGCCGCTCAAGAGCTAAGGTGTTGGCGAAGAACGTTTCCCGTTTTATAGACGGTATACGAGGTAAAATAGAGACGTGAACCTGGCAAAACTACAACTCACCAACTTTCGTTCCTACGACGAGCGCGAATTTGTGTTTGACCAGGATGTGACGGTGTTGGTTGGTAAAAACGGTGCTGGAAAGACGAACGTTCTCGAAGCGGTGTATATGTTGTTTCAGGGGAAATCGTTTCGTGACGGTGACGAGCAGCTCGTGCGGCATGGGGAAACATGGTGGAAATTAGGCGCCGACGTGAGTGGTGTGGTGCGCGAGTTGCGGTATCAGCCGGCCGCGACAGTGCGCAAACAACTGCTTGTAGACGCGGCGAGTAAAGGGCGTTTTACCTATCGTCATCAGCTGCCGGTGGTGTTGTTTGAACCAGATGATCTACTCATGTTACACGGCTCGCCGTTGCGGCGGCGGCGGTATCTTGACACACTGCTCGTTGCGACCCAGCCGGAGTATCGGCACACACTTGCAAAATACGACCGTGCTCTTTTACAGCGTAACAATATACTAAAAAAGGCGCAAAAACGGCGTATGGAGGCTGAGACGCTGCGAGACGATATGTTTGTATGGGATGTGGCGCTGGCGGAGCATGGCGCGCGTATTATGCAGCAGCGCGAGCAGTTGTTACAGTTGTTGCAGCTCGGGCTCGCTGAAGAATACTCGCGCCTTGCTGGTAGCGAAACAGCGGTACATATCCGATACGAGCCGTCAGTTAGCCATGCCTCAAAACTCGCAGGCGGACTACATGCTTCGCTTGAAAAAGATATAGCGCGTGGTTTTA